>JBKPMY010000426.1:0-11159 GCA_046732375.1 Myxococcota bacterium | reverse complement strand
CAGAACACCCTGCGGTCCCAGCAGGTGGTCCCGGTCAGTCCGGGGGTCGAGCGCTCGCGGGCCACGCACTGGTGGCACAACCCCGAGCTGATGGAGGACCACCACTAGGGGCGTCGAGGGAGGCCGGGACGCTCAGCCGTCAGGGTGATGGCTGAGCGCCACCCGGTTCCCCTCCGGGTCCCGGACATACAGCGTCCATCGCGTCTCGTGGACGAGCGGGATGCCACGCCGGTCGAGCTCGGCGCGGATGCGGGCCCGGTCGGCGCGGGGGACTCTTAGCGCCACCAGGAACAGCCCCGGCCGGCCGTCCCGGAACGCCGGATCCGGCGACGGAGCGGCCTCCACCCGCTCGAGGGCGAGGAACCCTCCGCCGCCCACGTCGAGCCAGATGCTCCGGAGCCGGCCGTCGTCCCCGTGGTGGCGCTCGATCTCCCGGAGCCCGAGCACTTCCCGGTAAAAGCCCGCGACATCTTCCAGGGCCTTCACCTGGATCGCGAGGTGATGGAAGCCCTGGAGCTTCATCGCGGGGCTCCTCCCCTCCACGGCAAGACGGGACCCACCGGGCGCGCCTCGATGACGTCTGCGGAGGAGACGAGCGTGGCCACCGGGACCGGCTCGGCCCGTGGCCTCGGGGGCGGCCCTGGCAGCTGCCCCATCCGATCGAGCAACAGCCCCGCCAGGGCATCGAGCCGGATCAGGGTCGCCAGCGCCTCGATGAGCGCCCCGAGAATCAAGGCGACCCCGCTGGCAGCCGCCGCGGCTCCGCCCGGGCCGGGAGCTCCCGCCTGCATGACTTGAATCCCGGCAGCGAGGAAGCCCGCGGGCACCGCGGTCAGGAGCCACAGGGCCACGACCGCTCCGGGGCGGGCGAGCAACGTCTCCAGCGAGGTCCGGGCAGCCTCGCCCAGCCTGGCCGGCCTCACCACCGAGGCGACCAGCCCCAGCTCGAGCCACAGCGCCGCCGCCGGCCCGAGGAACAGGCCGAGAGTGAGCACCAGGGCCACCCCGGTGATGCCCAGGAGCGAGACCAGCGGCCCGCCGAGGAAGGTCGCAACACCGCTCGCCAGCAACACGCCCCAGAACCAGAGCCCGAGCAGCTGATCGACGACCACCGCCACGGCGGCCCAGCCGATGCCCCGCAGGCCCGCGCGCGCAGCGGAGATGGACGAGGGCGCCTCCGAGGTGCGAAGCCGCCCCGCCCCGGAGTGCACCGCCAGCGCGAGCACGACCGCGCGGACCAGGGAGGCGAGCAGGAGCAGCGCGACGCCCGACAGCAGCAGCGTCTCCTCGAGCCGCAGCGCCGGGTCGCCCAGGAGGAGCACGCCCGGAAGCGTGCGCCACACCACCTGGGAGGCGGCGATCGCCCCCGCCAGCGCCAGCACGGCGAGGATCGAGGACACGGCGGCGCGGGCTCCGAGCCGGAGCAGCCAGCCCACCGAGGCAGCCGCAGAGGCTGCAGGCTCCGCCCCGGTCATCGCGTCGCGTCCGAGCGCGGGGCCGTGGACTGCGGGGGCGTGGACTGCGGAGGCGTGGACTGCGGGGGCGGAGCCGGCGGCGGCTCGGAGATCGTGCTCAGCGGACGGCCGTCGGTGGGGCGCCCGGCCTGATCCATGCCGCCCCGGTTGCTCACGGTGATGCGCACCAGCTCCTGGAGGACCCGGTTGCGCTTCACGTTGCCCAGCACGGTCCGGAGGTCGTCGTAGACGCTCGGGTCCACCACCAGTGCCCCCAGGGTCCCCTCCCCGGCCCGGATCTTCCCGGTGATGACTCGCAGATCCTCGGACATCGCGCCCAGGTTCTTGAACAGTTCCCGGGCATCGCCGTAGACGAGCTGGTGGATCGCGCCGTTCTCGGTGGTCCGGGCGTCGTGGAGAAGGATGGCGATCTCCCCCGCCGCGTCCCCGAGCTGCCCCACCGCCTTGCCGGCCTTGGGGTCGTAGAGCAACGCGTGCAGCGCGCCCTCTCCCTTCCGCGCGTCCTCGAGGATGCGGGTCACCTGCTCGAGCGCGCGCTCGGCCTGTCCCGAGGCCCCGGCGAGCTTCTCCAGCAGCTGGCGGGTCTGGGCCGCGCCCTTCTGATCGTAGATCAGCGCATGGAGAGCACCGTTCCCCTTCTCGATGCCCTGGAGGATGCTCCGGACGCTGGAGAGCGAGGCGGTGAGGTCCCGCGCAACCTCCGGCTGCCCGAACGCATCGCTGAGCTTGCGGACGTTGTCGCTGGCGGCCAGCAGGTTGTCCATCAGCGCGCCGCCCGACTTGAGGAGCGAGGTCAGGTCGCCGGACGAGCCGCTGGGGATGGTGCCGTCGAGCGGGATCAGGTCTCCCTCGGCGGTACCGAGCGAGATGTCGATCGCCTTGTCCCCGAGCACGCCGCGCCCACCGACCCGGGCCACGCAGTCGGTGCGGACCCGCGCGGCGAATGTCTTGGACATCTCGATGACCACGTCGATCTTCTTGTCCCCCAGGTCCGGGGAGAAGGAGATCGACACCACCCGGCCGACCTCCAGACCGCCCAGCCACACCGGCGAGTCGCGCTTGAGGCCCTCCACGTTCTCGAAGAAGGCGTGGTAGCGGACCTGCCGATCGAACAGCCGGTTCTCCTTGCCGATGAGGAGCACCACGATCCCGAAGAGGACCAGGGCGATGCCCACGAAGAGGCCGGCCCGGACGACGAGCCGGCGTTCTCGCTGGGTGGCGGTCTCGGGGGCCATCGGTCAGTCCACCCGGGCCTCGCCCTTGCGGGCGTCGAGGAAGGTCCGGACCTCCTTCACGGTGCTGGCCCGCATCTCGGCCACGGTGCCCACCTGGACGATGCGATGGTTGGCGAGCAATGCGATGCGGTCCGACACGGAGAACGCGCTCTGCATGTCGTGGGTGACCACGATCGAGGTGCAGCGGAGCTTGGCCCGCATGCTCTTGATGAGGTCGTCGATGATGCGGGTGCTGATCGGATCCAGCCCGGTGGTGGGCTCGTCCCAGAGGATGACGTGCGGTTCGGTGGCGATGGCCCGGGCGAGCCCCACCCGCCGGCGCATGCCTCCGGAGAGGTCCGAGGGACGCATCGCCTCGATGCCCGGCAGGTTGACCAGGGACAGCACCCGCGCCACGCGCTTGGATCGCTCCTCGTCGGACATCTCCGGGAAGTGCACCCGGAGCGGGTACTCGATGTTCTCGCCCACCGAGATGCTGTCGAACAGGGCCGAGGCCTGAAACACCATGGCGACTCGCTTGCGGATGGGGAGGAACTCCTTCTCCCCGAAGCCGCTGAGATCCTCCCCGTCGAAGAGGATGCGTCCCTGGTCGGGGTCCATGAGCCCGATGAGGCACTTGAGAAGAACGCTCTTGCCGGCGCCCGAGCCGCCGATGACCGTGAGCGTCTCGCCTCGGCGCACCTCGAGCGAGAGGTCGGCGAACACGACCTTCGGGCCGAAGGCCTTGTGGAGGCCCTCGAAGCGGATCAGCACCTCCGGGGAGGCGGGCGTGGCTGCTGGCGCGGTCACGTGATGGTGAGGAGGAGCTTGGTCAGGAAGAAATCGGCGAGCAAGACGGCGACCGAGGAGACGGCCACGGTCTGGGTGGTGGCTCGCCCTACCCCTTCCGTCCCACCCTCGACGTGAAGGCCCTTGTAGCAGCCCACCACCGCGATGATCAGGCCGAAGACCACGGACTTGCCCACTCCGGAGAGGAAGTCGGCCTCGTCCACGGTGTCCAGGGCCGAGGTGAAGAACTGGGCGAAGGAGATGTCGTACTCGAACTTGGTGACCCAGGCCCCGGCCAGGAACCCGGTCACGTCGGCGAGCACGGTGAGCATCGGCATCACCACCAGGCAGGCGTAGACCCGGGGCACGACGAGTCGCTTGATCGGATCGGCTCCGAGTGCGCGGACCGCGTCCACCTGCTCCGTGACGGTCATCGAGCCGAGCTCGGCGGCGATGCCGCTGCCGATGCGGCCCCCGACGGTGAGGGCGGTGAGCACCGGTGCGAGCTCCCGGAACAGGGTGAGGACCACCACCTTGCCCACGGTGTGCTGGACGCCGAAGCGGGCCAGGAAGAACCCGAACTGGATGGCGATGACCAGACCGGCGAACGCCGCGGTGAGCGTGCCGATGGCGACGGACCGGGCCCCGAGCGATTCCACCTGGTAGACGATCGCGCTGAAGCTGGACGGGGGCTGGACTCCGCGGGCGAGGGCGCGACCGGCGAGGACGAACATGCCGCCCAGCTGGGCCATGCCGCGGCGAAACTTGTCCCGGAAGGGAAGGAGGCTCTCTAGCTCCTGACCGACGATGTCGGCGAGCGACTCGCGGTCCGATTCCTCGGAGCTGTACTCGTCATCCGGCGCCGTCACTTCACTCGCTCCGTGGCAAAGCCCTGTATCAGCCGGGTCAGCGCCGGGGACTGCTCGTCGTAGGCGCCGCGCGGGCTGGTGTAGGTGAAGTCGTAGATGCAGCCGTCCTTCTTCAGGGTCACGAGGCCCAGCTCCACCGGGACGCCGTCGAGCTTGGCTCGCCAGCGGGAGAAGAGCGCCGCGCGTCCGTCCACCATCTCCTCACGCTCCTCCACCCGCTCGGCGGCGGTGAAGCCGACCATCTGCTGCCGGCGCAGCGCCGTGAGAGAGGCCTCGGTGTAGTCCGCGCACGTCGAGCTCACCGCCAGGGTGTGTCCACTGGAGTCTCGCACCCAGGAGACGTCCACGTCTCCGAGCGACACCCTCCGCCAGTCGGACCCGGGCTCGCCGAACCGGTACCGGGTCCGCTCGGTGACGACCTCCCCTGCCTGGGGTCCCTGTCGAACCTTCACTCCGGAGCACGCCGCGAGTGCCGAGGCGCCGAGCAGCAGAGCAGCCACGAGACGGGTGGGCACGAGTGGATCGAGACCTTCCCACAGCACCCCCGGGAGGGGCAGGTTTTCGCCCGCTGGGGCCAAAGTGTTGACTCTGCACGCCCGTTCAGGCAGGGTGGAACTCGCTTGGAGAGCGTCCAGCGGAGGCCACGATGGAAGAGCTGACCGGCAGACAGCGCGAGATCCTCCACTTCATCGTCCGGCAGACCGAGGAGCGCGGGTTCCCGCCCACCATCCGCGAGATCGGGGAGGAGATGGACATCCGCTCCACCAACGGGGTGAACGACCATCTCAAGGCCCTGGAGCGCAAGGGCTACCTCCTGCGGGGTGAGCAGCAGTCCCGGGCCCTGGTGCCCACCAAGCGTGCCCGCCTGGTCCTGGGAATGGGCGCTCCCCGGCGCGATTCGGGGATGGTCGAGGTGCCGCTGCTCGGGAAGGTGGCGGCGGGCGCACCGCTGCTCGCGGTGGAGAACGTCGAGGACTCGGTCCGGATCGACAGCTTCCTGCTCGGCGGCAACGGCAAGGAGGTCTTCGCCCTCCGGGTGAAGGGCGACTCGATGGTCGACGACGGCATCCACGACGGGGACTACCTCTTCGTGCGCAAGACGCCGTCGGCCCGCGAGGGGGAGATCGTCGTCGCGCTCATCGAGGACGAGGCCACCTGCAAGCGCTACTACCCGGAGGGAGACCGGATCCGGTTCCAGCCGGCGAACAAGGGAATGGCGCCGATCTACGTCCACCGGTCACAGTTCCGGTCGACGATGATCCTCGGGCAGGTCGTGGGTGTGTACCGGAAGGTCCACTGAAGGCTGAGCCGCCCCCGGTAGGTCCGGTCGAAGCCCCGCCGGCTCGCTGATCCTCGATCGCGGAGCGTTCACAGGCGTGCTCGCGACGAACCGTGAGCGTACCGCCTGAGCTGCCTCCCTCCGGTCTGGCTCCCGGGGGACGCCGAGTTCCGAGAGCGCACTGCCGGGCGTCATCCTCGAGCCAACCTCGTCTGCTTCGGCTTGCCTGCCGGGCGCCGGCCCTCAGAGCCAGCGTCCGGGGGGCCTCGTGCGACGGACCTCGAACCTCCCGAACAGGGACTCGACCCGCCTTCGTCCCACGCGGCGTGCGCAACCCGAGCGGTCGTTCCTCGACGAAGATTTCCCGGTCAGCCTCGAGCACGGTGAACGTCGCACGTTCCCAGGCGTACAGGGCGACGTGCCCGTCGGGTGAGCGCTCCACCTCGATCCGTCCGGGCCATTGCCCGCGGCACAGGACCTCGACCCGGCGGCCATGGCCGAGCTCGAACGCCACGTTCGACGGCTCTAGCCACAGCCGTCGCTCCTCGTAGCGAGGCCCGAGCTCCGGCCCGTCGCTCGAGGGGCTCCTCAACCCGCTCCGCCTCCTCGTGGCGACGACGACCGGGCAAGGCACGTCGGGATCCTTTCGACACGCGCCCCAGTTGCAGTGGCGGCAGATGGCGAGGGCGTCTCGGGGGCTCTCCGCGAGCATGGCCAGCAGCCGCTCGCAGAGCTTGACCAGGCGTGGCCACAAGACGAGCGGGAGGGGCTCGATCAGCGACTCGAGGAGGCGAGCACGGGCCTCGATGGCAAGGCGAACGCGACGCGCGCCGAGCTCCGACAGCCGCAGCGTCGTCTCTCGCTGATCGCGCCGGTCCCGGGTCACGAGAATGAGACCCTCCTTCCGGAGGCGCGAGACGAGACCGCTCACGGCCGGTGTTCCGATGTCGAGAGCCCGCGCCAGGTCGCCAGGCCGGATACCCGGGAACCGCTCGATCCAGTGCAGCGCGACGACGCCCTGGATCGAGCACCCCAAGGCGGCGCCAAGGACCCCGTCCAGCCGGTCCGTCACCGCCAGCGCGACCGCGCCGAGGAGATTCGCCAGCCGTTCGGTGCTCGCCCAGGCGGGCGGACCGTCCTGCTCCTTGAGCCATCGGGGAATCACCCTCCGGCCCCGAGCGAAATCGATGCCAGGACTCATTCGCTCGCATGAGCGAATGATCAACGACTTAACTATTCGCTTCAGCGAGCGAATGATTCGACCCCTCGAGAGGCGCGCCCGCCCCTGCTCGAACCGACCATCCGGAACGTCGGACGGCACGGCAAGTGCTTCCGCGCTGAATCAAGCTCAGTCGCCGGACTTGCCGTCCTGCGGGCGCGGGTGAAGTCGACGCGCCGGGGCACTGCCAGGCCGGCGCGCTCGCGAGGCCGGGGCGACCGTCACGACGTTCCCCCATCCCGTATCCTCCCGAGGGCTTCGTCCGTCCCTTCCCTCCATGACGACACGAATTTCCCTGCCCGCCACGCCTTCCCCGTCCATCCGCGGGACGCGACGGCTCGGCGTTCTGGTCCTCGGCGGAACCCTCGCGGCCGGCTGCGCCTCCGCCCAGAAGGGCTACGCGCCGGTGGACGGCATGCAGGTCTATTACGAGGTTCACGGGTCGAGCGGTGACTCGCGGACGCCGCTGGTGCTCCTCCATGGCGGGGGATCGACCTTCGAGACCTCCTTCGCGGACGTTCTGCCGGCACTGTCCAGGGGCCGTCGGGTCATCGTCTACGACCGCCAGGGGCACGGCCGCACGGCAGACGTGGATCGCCCCTTCTCCTTCTGGCAGTCGGCCGAGGACGCCGTCGCCCTTCTTCGCCAGCTCGGCGTCACGCGGGCCGACTTCATGGGCTTCAGCAACGGAGGACAGATCGCCCTCCAGATCGCCCTCAGCCACCCGGAGGTCGTCCGGAAGCTGGTGATCGAGTCGGCGATGTTCAGCCGCGACGGAGCCGACGCGGCCTTCTGGGCGGGATTCGATCACGCGAGGCTCGAGGACATGCCCGCGGAGCTCCGGGAGGCCTACGTCCAGGTCGCTCCTCGCCCCGGCGACCTCCCGACGATGTTCCGGAAGAGCGTGGACCAGATGAAGAGCTTCGAGGGGTGGACCCCGGCGCAGATCCGGTCCATCCACGCGCCCACCCTGGTGTTGTTGGGGGACCGGGACGTCGTCCGGCCCGAGCACGGAGTGGCGCTGTACCGGCTGCTCCCGGACGCTCGGCTCGCGATCCTGCCGGACACCGACCACCGGGCGATCTGCCATCCTCCGTCGTGGCTTCCTACGCTCATCACCGGGTTCCTGGACGCGCCGGTCCGGTGAGAGCGGCGTCGAGGGCCGGCCCGGGCTGCGCGCGAAACGTCAGCGCACGACCTTCTCGTACCGCCGGCACGGGACGATGACCGGTCCGGCCGCGGTTTCCGCGGGATAGTCGAGCGCCGCCGCATCGGACCAGCCTTCCCGGGCATAGAACCGGCGGGCGCGCGCGTTGCCCACCGCCACCGCGAGCCAGGCCTTCCGGTAACGCCGGGCAATCACCGTCTCTCCGTGCCGGAGCAGGGCCGATGCAACGCCTCGCCCGCGGGCGGAGGCCGCGACGTAGAGCTGCTCGAGCTCGTCGTCGTGCACTGTGACGAAGCCGACGATCTCCTCACCGACCGTCGCGATGGTGGTGGTCGGGATCCTCGGAGGAACGCGCTGCTGGAAATCGGACAGGCGACGATGCGCGTGGAGGGACTCGGGAACGTGCCCGAGGTGACCGTCGATCCACCCGCGATGCCAGAGAGCTGCGATGTCCCCGGCATCTCGCGGGGACGCCGGGCGCAGCGTGATCTCGGAGGAGTCGGCCATGGGAAGTGATCCGCGTTTTGTACCAGCGTCGGCCTGGAACGCCACCCTTGGGGAATTGCGGCGACCTCCGCTCGCTGAAGAGGCCGGCGCCGGATGCACCGGGGTGATAGTGAAGGCGTGGGGAGAGTCTCCGGGGGATCCTGGATGCTGCGCGCACGCCTCTCCCTGCTGCTGCTCGTGGGCTGTGCCTCCGGTGAGGGGGGCTTCCCCGACGGTGGAGGATCCGGACCTCCCCAGGCGGTGTGCTTCCACCCCATCGACGGAGGCGTGCTCACCACTCGCCCGGAGGGCCCGGTCCCCGGCTGCGCACGGCCGCCGCAGGACACGGGAGTGCTGGAGCTCGGCACCCTCGGAGCGTCGCTCCAGGGCGGGCTGCTCTCGATCCCCGACGTTTCCCCGGGAACCCCTCTGCCGGTGGTGTTCGTGTTCCACGGGGCGGGCGGGACGGGCGCGGTGGCGAGAACCTACGGCCTGGAGAGCGCCGCGGACGGCGGTGCGATCTTCGTCTACCCGGACGCGGTCCAGGGCACCTGGGACGTGGGGGGCCGGTCGGTGGACGCTCGCCGCGTGGAGAGCATCCTCCGCCGACTGTTCGAGACCCGCTGCGTCGATCCGGACCGCGTCTACCTCGCCGGCTTCAGCGCCGGCGCGGTCTTCACGCTCTACCTGGGATGCAACGTCCCGGAGCGGGTCCGCGCGATGGCCGGTCATCGCCGGGAGCGACCAGCGCTTCGACGCCCGCTGCTGCACCGGTGCGGTCTCGGGCCTCTTCATCCACGGCACGTCCGACGCCACCATCCCCCTCCTCCAGGGTGATCTGGCCCGGAACCGGACCCTCGGACGCGACGGGTGCTCCTTCACCCCTGCACCGGGACCCGGCCACTGCCAGACCTACTCCTGCCCCGCGCCGTGGCAGGTCGAGGCCTGCGCCTGGTCGGGCGGACACGCCGTCCCGGACTGGGCCGGCGAGGAGATCTGGCGGTTCTTCTCCGGCAGCCCCTGAGGCGCGCCTCAGCGCTCGCCTGCGATCGACCGCATGACCCGGCACGGATTCCCCGCGGCGAGCACTCCCTCCGGGACGTCGCGGGTGACCACGCTCCCTGCGCCGATCACGCTCCGCGAGCCGATGCGCACTCCGGGAAGGACCAGGGCTCCTGCGCCCACCCAGACGTCGGAACCGATCTCCACCGGCTTTCCGAACTCCTGGCGGCGCCGCAGCTCGGCATCGAGCGGGTGCAGGGGGGTGAGGATCTGCGCCCCGGGTCCGAAGAGCGTGAAGTCGCCGATGCGCACCCGGCAGACGTCGAGCACGACGCAGTTGTAGTTGAAGAAGACCCGCTCACCCAGCTCGATGTTCGAGCCGTAGTCGCAGAAGAACGGCGGCTGCATCCACACGCTCTCCCCGCCTCGGGAGAAGAGCTCGCGGAGGATCACGCGGCGCTGCTCGCTCTCGGCCTCCCGGGTGGCGTTCAGCGCCTGGCAGAGGTCGCGCGCCCGCGTCCGGGCAGCGACGAGGTCCGCGTCCATCGGGTCGTACAGCTCGCCGGCCAGCATCTTCTCGCGCTCGGAGCCCATCCCGGACGAGTATCAGAGACCGGGCGGATCGTGACGGCCGCGCATCCTCCTCGCCGCAGGAACGGGAGGGAGCGCGAGGTCAGGAGCTCGGCGGCGGGCCGAGGAAATCCAGCGGATCGACCGGCGCGCCATCCTGCCGGACCTCGAAGTGCAGGTGTGGACCGCTGGTCTTCCCCGACTCGCCGACGGTGGCGATGACCTGCCCCTCGCGCACTTGCTGCCCGGTCCGGACACGCAGGTCGCGGTTGTGCGCGTACACGGTCACCAGCCCGTGCGCGTGCTCGACGATCACCAGCAGGCCGTAGCCCCGCTGCGGTCCGGCGAACAGGACCGAGCCCTCGCCCGCGGTCCGTACCGGCGTGCCGGCCGGCGCGGCCAGGTCGATGCCGTCGTGCGGGGACTTCCCCTTGCGCCCGAAGCGCGCGTACAGCACTCCGCGGAGCGGCCACTGGAGCTGTCCCGAGCCACGCCGCACCGAGACCGCCGACTTGCCCGCCTGCGCCTGTGGTAGCGCGCCGAGCACGCTGGACTCGATCCGTCCGGGGACGCGGCCGTCCCGCCCGGCAGGAGGGGCCGCCCGCGCCGACGGTGCTTCTGCGTCCGGCCCGTGGGCAGCCGGCTGGCTGGCGCCGTTCGCGCTCGCCGCATCGAAGGCCGCCGCGAGGGCCCGCGGAAGCACGCCGGAAGCGTTCTCCTCCTCCGCCGTCCGCGGCTCCTCCCCCCGCACCGGCGGCGGCGAGGCAGAAGGCGCGCCGCCCTTTCCCGCCGGCGCGGGGACGACCAGCACCTGCCCGACCGCGAGAGGGGTCGACACCGAGATGCCGTTCATCTCCGCGAGCTCTCCGGGAGCGATGCCGACCCCACGGGCGATCCGGTACAGCGTCTCCCCTGCGGCGACCCGATGCGTGCCAGGGGCCGGCAACGCAGCGGCCGGCGGCGGCGCCTTCGGTCGCTCGTCCACCAGGTCCGGCTCGGCGTGCGCGGGCGCGAGCACCACCCGCGGCCCGTCGGGCGTCATGCGCCGCGGGGCGGGGAGGTCATCTGTGCGGAGCGAGGTGCGCCGT
>JBKPMY010000425.1:0-8544 GCA_046732375.1 Myxococcota bacterium | reverse complement strand
GGGCGGTCCCGCTCGTCCTCGCGGCCATCCTGAGAGTGGGGACCTGGCTCGGGCTGACCGACCCGTGGGTCGCGCGGGGGCTGCTCGCGGTGCCCGTCTGGGCACTCCAGACGTGGGGGCTCGTGGCTGCGGCGCGGCTGGGCCGGCGGCGCGCGGGCAACCTGGGCGGGTGGGTCACGGTCCTCGCGGTGGCGTTTCTGCCGCTCTACCTGGTGGTGTCGGGGCGGACGCTCGGGGAGGCGCTCTCGGTCCCGCTGCTGCTCGTGGCGGCGGAGGCGCTCTCGCGCGAGGAGGGGCCCCGGGGCAGCGGGAGCCTCGGCGGCGCTGCGCTGGGGCTGGCCTTCGTCGTGCGCTACGGCTCGCTGCCCGCGGTCGCGGCGGCGCTCGGCTGGGTGGCGGCGCGGCGCCGGTGGGTGCTGCTCGGATGGACCGCGGCGGGGCTCGGGGCGGTGCTGCTCGCGCTCGGTGTGCTGGACTGGGCGAGCTGGGGCTCTCCCTGGCACTCGGTGGGCGCCTGGTTCGCCTTCAACGTGGGGAGCAGCGGGGCGGCGCAGCAGTTCGGAGCGGAGCCGGCCGGCTACTACTGGCCGTTCCTGTGGAACCAGGTCCCGGTCTGGGTGTGGCCGGCGCTGGTGCTCGGGGTGACGTGGTTGCGGCCGAGGGTGGGGGTGGCCGGGGCGATGGCGGCGCTGATGCTCGCGGCGCTGCTGCGGACGGCGCACAAGGAGGAGCGCTTCCTCTATCCGGTGGCGATTCTCCTCGTCGTGGAGGCCGCACCCGCACTCGCGCTGCTCCTCGGACGGCTGCGCGCGGCGTGGCAGCGGGTAGGGCTCGCCGCGGTGGCGCTGCTGCTCACCGTCTCCTCGGCGGCTCCGTACCGGGACCTCCGGGGCGACCAGTTCCGGGCGATCGTGAAGGCGACGCGCCCGCCGGAGGCGACGGGCCTGCTCATCGTGAACGACGGGCTGTGGGGCTCGGGCGGCTTCTTCTACATCGGGAAGCGGATTCCGTGGCTGACCTGCGACTGGCCGCACGAGCCCGCGTTCCAGGCTGCGATGCGCGACCGGCGCTTCAACCGGGTGGTGACGTTCGAGGGGCGTGCGCTGGCGGAGCTGGAGGCGGCAGGGTTCCGCGTCATCGGGCAGGAAGGGCGGGAGACGATCCTCGCCCGCTGAGTCCGGTTCCTCTGCGCATTCGTCCCTCGTCAGCCTGCTTTCAGCACTGACCGGTCGCGGAGACCCTCGAGCAGCGCACCGGCCCCGCGCCCGTAACGCGACGCCGCCTTGAGCCCGACGCTGAGAGGTAGGTCGACCGGGTGCACCTTGGTCTCGGGGAACAGGTACACCGAGCCGGAAGCCGGCGCGGGCGTCGAGGGAACGAAGACGGTGACCCAGCCGATCGGGTGCCGCTCGACGATCACCCCGACCACCAGCCCGTCCTCCATCTCCACGAGGGCGACCTGCAGGCCAGCCTTCGCGTCCCCGAAGAGGCTCCGGGTGGCCATCCGGAGCATCGAGTAGCCGGGGAGCCGTTCGAGCACCTTTTCCTCGAAGCCGCGGCCGACGGACGTCCGCGGAAAGCCCGCGGCAACCAGCCCGGCGACGAAGCACACCAGGACCGTGAGGAGGACGACGACGACGTCGGGGTGGGGGAGGCCCTCGGGAAGCAGCTTCGCGAGCGGAGCGAGGATGCCGATCAGCTTCTTCCCGATGGCGAGGGTGGCGAGCACCGCGAGGTAGATGGGCAGGACGACCAGGAGCCCTCCCAGCAGCGTGGTCCCGATGAAACGGACAAGTCGACGCATGAGAACCCCCTGAGCAGTGGCCCCCCGGGCGGGCCACTTGTCTCGCGCGGGCCCGGGTAAAACCAGCCTCCTGACATCACCGACTACCGAGCCGGCGGGCGGGCGCCGGCCGCGGCGGCAGCATTCCGAAGGCGGGGGAATCAGCCCCTAGTGGACCCCCTCCTCGTCCCGCCCGTGCACCTCCGCGGGCGGGCTGGTGGCCTCGACCGCGGAGAACGTCTCGAGAATCCGATAGCTGTGCTCCGCCCCATCCGGGACGACGTAGCTGTCCCCGGCGTCGAGCCTCACCGTTTGTCCCTCGAGAGTGAGCTCGGCCCGCCCCTTCAGGACGTAGCCGACCGTCTCGTACTCGCGACGCACGGGCTCCTTCTCCCCGGGCTCCTCGTCCAGCCAGAGCCTCATCGAGAGCCGGACTCCGGCAGCGAGATACCTCTGTCCCATCCGCCCGACGGGGCTGCGCTCGCCGTCGACCTTCGTGACGCTGGTGTCCGCCATGCTCGTTCACCTCTCCCGTTGAGAGAGGAAGCTGGGGACGGGCCCGCGCGAAGGAAACCCGGGTGCTCGCCGGCTCAGTGGACCCCTTCCCCGGGACCAGTTCGGTCCCGGGGAAGGATCCTCGTCAGTGAATGGAACGGCCGGGACACACGCGAAGGTTCGCTACCGTTGCTTCCTTCCGGATCTGGCGGGGTTCACGGCCCCGCGTTGTCCCGACCACAAGCTGTTGCTGCGGAGAGGGTGGGATTCGAACCCACGATACCCTTTCAGATATACACGCGTTCCAGGCGTGCGCCTTCAGCCGCTCGGCCACCTCTCCAGCGAGCGGAGAGCGTAGGATTCGAACCTACGGTACCGTTGCCGGTACGCCTGATTTCGAGTCAGGTGCCTTCGACCACTCGGCCAGCTCTCCAGCGATTCAATTGTCAGTCCTCCGGCTGCCTCAGACCCTGAAAGAACCGGGTCAACCGCTCGGCGCATTCGGCCTCGAGCACCCCGGCGCTGACCTCGAGCCGGTGGTTGAGCGGAAGCGAGTTCAGGTCGGTCAGTCCGCCCAGTGCGCCCGCCTTCGGGCTCGCCGCGCCATACACGACGCGATCGATGCGGGCCAGGATCATGGCGCCGACGCACATGGCGCACGGCTCGAGGGTCACGAAGAGCGACACTCCGCTGAGCCGCCAGCGGCCGAGCTCGCGCGAGGCTTCGGAGAGCGCCCGCATCTCGGCGTGGGCGAAGGGGTCCTTGTCCGTCTCCCGTCGGTTCGAGCCGCAGCCGACGATGACGCCTTCGTGGACGGCGACCGCGCCCACCGGCACCTCGCCCAAGGCCGCGGCCTGATCGGCGAATGCGAGCGCTTCGCGCATGAACCGTTCGTCGACGTTTTCCATCGGACCCGAGGAAATGGCGCGCCCTAGAGGATTTGAACCTCTGGCCTTCGGATTCGTAGTCCGACGCTCTATCCAACTGAGCTAAGGGCGCGTACCAGGCAGGGGATTTTCAAAGACCGATGCAGCGAGCGGTGCCTCCTACCCCCACGGGGCACCTCCGCGCAACGGAGAGAGAGGGATTCGAACCCTCGATACCCTTTCGGATATGCAGGTTTAGCAAACCTGTGCCTTCAGCCTCTCGGCCATCTCTCCAAACCTGCGACCACTCAAAGACCCGCTCCCGACGGAGGAAGTAGGATTCGAACCTACGAAGGGCTGTGAACCCTTGGCGGTTTTCAAGACCGCTGCCTTCAGCCGCTCGGCCATTCCTCCAGTGAAGGACGGCCGCAAAGGGGCCGCCTTCATACTCGATTCGCCCCCCGATGCAACCAGCCGGGGGCCGGTCAGGCTGACCGTAACTCCGTCCGGCCGCCCATGTACGGTCCGAGGACGTCCGGCAGCCGCACCGTCCCGTCCTCGCGCTGGTAGTTCTCCAGCAGGGCGACGAGGGTGCGGCCCACGGCCAGCCCGGATCCGTTGAGGGTGTGGCAGAGCTGCGGCTTCTCTCCCGGAGACGGGCGGAAGCGGATCTTGCCCCGCCGGGCCTGGAAGTCGCCGCAGTTGCTGCAGGAGGAGATCTCCCGGAACAGGCCCGCGCCGGGGAGCCAGACCTCGAGGTCGTAGGTCTTCATCGAGGCGAACCCGAGGTCCGCGGTGCAGAGCAGCACCACCCGGTGGTGAAGCCCGAGCCGGCGCAGCACCTCGGTGGCGTCGTCCACCATCCGCTCCAGCGCTTCCATCGACTGCTCGGGCTTCGCGAACTTCACCAGCTCCACCTTGTGGAACTGGTGCATGCGGATGAGGCCGCGGGTGTCCTTTCCCGCGGCCCCGGCCTCGGCGCGGAAGCAGGGGCTGAAGGCGCAGTAGCGGAGGGGGAGCCGCTCGCCGTCGAGGATCTCGTCGGCGTGGTAGTTGGTGACCGGCACCTCCGCGGTGGGGATGAGGAACCGCTCCTCGGCCCCGGCGGTCTTGAAGGCATCCTCCTCGAATTTGGGAAGCTGACCGGTGACGGTCATCGTCGCCCGGGACACCAGATAGGGCGGGAGCAGCTCGGTGTAGCCGCGCTCGGTGTGCACGTCGATCATGAAGGACGCCAGCGCGCGCTCGAGCCGCGCCAGGTCACCCCGGTAGAAGACGAAGCGGCTGCCGGAGACTTTCGCCGCGCGCTCGAAGTCCAGCAGGCCGAGGCTCTCCCCGATCTCGAAGTGCTGCTTCGGGGTGAAGGGAAATCGCGGCGCCTCGCCCCAGGTGCGGACGACGACGTTGTCCGCTTCAGAGGTACCGACCGGGACGGAGCGGTCGGGCACGTTGGGAAGAGTGAGCAGGAGCGCGGACAGCCGCTCGTCCACGGCGTCACGCTGCTTCTCCTGCTCCTTGATGTCCTGGCTCAGGGCTCGGAGATCTCCGCGGAGCCGCTCGAGAGCAGCCGGGTCCTGCTTCGCCAGCCGCTTCATCTCCTCGTTGGCGGCGTTGCGCTTCGCCTGGAGAGACTCCAGGGAGACGTACAGGGCGCTACGCTGGGTGACCAGCGCACGGAAGTCACCGAGATCTAGATTCCCGCCCCGGCTGAGAAGGCGCTCCGCCAGCTCGTCGAAGTTGTGCTCGAACTTCTTGGGGTCCAGCATGACCGGAGAGCCTCTAGCACGGCCTCCGGGGGACGGCGCTACTTGGAGAGGTAGTAGATCTCGTCCTCGATGTCCTTCTTGTCCTTCGCGTCGGGCGCCTTGGCCAGGTAGTTCTTGAAGGCGTCCACGGCCTCGCGCTTCTTGCCCCGCTCCTTGAGCGCGTAGCCCAGGTGGTACCAGCCCTGCGCGTCGTCGGGCTGGCTCACGAGGCCGCGCTGGTAGAAGCCGATCGCCTTGTCGTACTGGCCCATCTCGCTGTTCGCGCGACCGAGCCGGTAGTACACCCCGGGGAGGTTCGGATCCGCCTTCAGCGCCGCACCGTAGCTGGCGATCGCCTCCTTCCACCGGCCCGCCTGCGACTGGGCGTCGCCGATGAGAGCGTGCACGCGGGCCCGCGCGGGATCGGCCTTGAGCGCGGCCTCGAACGCGGCGGTCGCATCCTTGTAGCGGCCGGCGTCGAGGTAGACCTGCCCCATCGCCTCCCACGCGTCGGCGTAGCCGGGATCGAGCTTCACCGCCTGTTTCCAGGCCTCGAGCGCCTCGGGAGCCTTTCCAGCACCCTTGAGGATGAGGCCCAGCTCGTAATGGTAAGGCGCACGGGTGGGCGCGCGATCGACGGCAGCGCGGATCGACTCCTGCGCCAGGCTGTACTCGTTGCGCTTGGCGTGCACCCGCGCCATCCAGAAGTTGGCCTCCGGGTTGCCCGGCTCGGTCTTCAGGACGGCCCCGAGAAGGGAGGCCGCTCCGTCCAGGTCACCCTGCTCGTAGTGCACCGCGCCCAGGGCCACCTCCAGCCGGATGTTGGGCCCGGCGCTCCGCGCTGCCTCCAGCTCCTTGGCCGCGGGCTCCAGCTTCCCCAGCTTCCACAGCGCCAGGCCGTGAACCAGCCGGCCGTCGATCACGTCGGGGTCGAGCGAGAGCGCCTTCTCCGCATGGCCCCTGGCCTCGTTCCAGGTCCGCCGCTCGAGCGCGAGCCGCGCCCGGCCGACCCAGGCCTCGGGCAGGTCGGGATCGAGAGTGGTGGCACGCTCGAACTCGGACTGCGCCGTCCCCAGCTCTCCGGTGGCCAGGGCCAGGTCTCCGAGGCCGAGCCGAAGCCGCGCGTTCTGCGGCTGCTTCTCGGTGACACTGGCCAGCGCCTGGCGTGCCTCCGCGGGTCGGCGCTGGCGGAGGTAGAGGCGAGCCAGTCCGAGCGCGGCCTCGAGGTCGTTCGGGTCCAGCTGTGTTGCGACCTTGTAGTTCGCCTCGGCGTCGCCCATCCGGTCGAGCAGCTCCTGCGCGCGGGCGACCACCAGCGCGGTGTGCTCCTCCTTCGGGAAGGCGCTCCGAGCCTTGGTCGCCGCGGCCATCGCCTCCTCGGACTTCTTCAACGCCGCGAGCGACTGCACCTGCCCTTCGGCCCACCGGGGGTTGTCCGGCTCGGCGGTCACCGCCGCCTTCCAGAGCGGGAGCGCCTTCTCGTCCTGCTTCGTTGCCGAGTAAGCCCGGGCCAGCGTGCCCACCGCGAAGGCGCTCGTGGAGTCGATGCGCGCCGCCTCCTCGAGCGGGGCGACCGCGTCGGCTGGCTTGCCCTGGAGAAGGAGCGCCGTGCCCTTCAGAGCCAGAGCCCGCGCTCGCTCCGGCGGCGCGAGCAACTTGGACTCGGCCAGTGCCGGCTCGAGCGCCTGGAGCACCGACGCCGCCTCGCGCCGGTCGAGCGCGAGCTGGGCGAGCTCCACTGCCGACGAGAGATGCTGCGGCGCGGCCTTGAGCGCGGCCTCGAAATCCGCCTGGGCCTTGTCCGGCTTCTTCAGCTTGAGGTGCGCGAGCCCGAGCGCGTGCCAGGCGGCGCCCGAGGGAGCGGCCTTCACCGCGGCATCGAGCACGGTGGCGGCCTCGTCGCCCTGTCCCTTCTGGAGAAGCGCCGCCGCCTCGAGGAGGGGGCCGTCTCCGTCCAGCTTCGCGGCCCGGATCAGGCCCAGCGCCACGTCGGACTGCTTGTTCACCAGTGCCTGGCCGATCTCCGCTCGTAGCCGCTCGGGGTTTCCCTTGGACAGGACGGAGAGCGACTCGAGGGAGGTACTGGCCTGGGCGACCTGCGCGGGATCGGCGGTGCCCCAGCGGCGCTGCTCGAAGAACACCGACTGCGCCCACACCGCTCGGACCTCCGGGACCTCGCCGCGGCCGAGGAGTGCCTCGAGCTGCGCGCGAGCCTTGCGGACCCCGGGCCAGGTGTCCTCGGCCAGCGCGGCCTTCGCCTCGCCGAAGGTCTTGCCCTCCGTCGAGCTCGAGGAGACGCTCGCCGGAAAGAGCCAGCGGAATCCGAACGCCCCGTACTTCGTGAAGTGCAGGCTCGCGGCCGCGCCGACGATCGCCACCCCCACAAGCCCGAGCGCGCCCACGACCAGCCACCGCATCCGACGCCGGGCCTGCGCCTCGCCGTCCACCACGCTGACCACGGCCATGCGTCCGCCATAGGCCTGGGCGAGCTGGTCGAGGTCGAGCTTGGGGGGAGGAGGGCCCGCCGCAGCAGCGGGCTTGCCCGGCGCGACCGGAGTGGGGGAGGGCGCCGCGACCAGCCGCTGCATGGCCTGCGCGAACGCGGGGACCGCGGCCATCCCGGTCCAGGCATCGCCGTCGGTGGAGACCTCCTCGCTTCCGAGGAGCTGCCCGTCCTCGAGCATCTTCACGATGACGCCCGGCTCGAACGGGCCGAAGACCTTCCCGCTCCTCCGGCGCACGTGGTAGCGCGTCACCCGGCCGGAGCGCGGCTTGATCTCCTTTGCCGCTTCCTCCAGGAAGCCCAGCACCTCGAGCCCGTCCTCCGCCGGGCGCACCGTGGAGGGCAGTGGCTGGGAGAGATCCGCCTCCAGGTCCTCGGACCCGGGGCGGGTGGGGTCGAACTCCAGAGGATCGGTGGGCGTCCCCTCGAGGTCGTGGTGGGCGTGGGTCCTCGGAAGGTCGGAGAGGTCGAGCGCGTCCGCCGCCGGCGCGGGCTCGGTCCAGGCGACCTCGCTCGGCGGGGGCGGCGGCGCCGGGTCGTCCGCGGGAATGGGGAGCGCGGTGGCGTTGGCGTCGTCACCGCCGATGTCGATGGTGCCGAACTCGGGTGAGGTCCCCGGATCCCAGGGCTCCTCGGCATCATCCGCCGCCTGTCCGGGGTCGCCCGCGGCCAGAGCGTCGCTCGGGGTGGCGGGCTCGGGGGGAGTGAGCGCCTCGGCCTCGGCCGTGTCGTCGTGGAGCGGCTCGGCACCGTAGGAGCCGTCGGACCCATCGAGTGGATCCTCCGTCGCGGGCCACCCGTCGCCGAAGACGGACCTCTCCGTGCTGGCACCGGGATCGGAGAGCGCCGCATCGTCGAACCCGGCCTCCTCGACGCCGGCGAGCGGCGAGTCACGCACCGCCGGCGGCGGGGCGACCGACCCCGTCGGCGAGGGCATCGGGACGGCGGCTGCGCCCAGAGGGCCGGGTCGCGACGAGAGCGGCGGTGGCGGGGCGAAGGCCGAGATCGGCGGCGGGGCCACCGGCCGCGGCGGAATCGGCGGCGGGGAGGCGAAGACGGAGGGCGGCGGGGGCGCCATCGGGGCCGCGCGAGGCGGGACGGAAGGAGCGGGCAGCTCCACCGGTGCCGACGCCATGAGGGTCCGGTCATGAC
>JBKPMY010000424.1:0-4504 GCA_046732375.1 Myxococcota bacterium | reverse complement strand
GGCCACCACCACCCGGCCTCGCTCGTCGGCGATCAGCCCGTTGCCCGAGGGAGGCTCGGCGTGCGACTCCACCCGAGTCGCGAGCTCCTCGGCGGCGAGCTTCCGATCGAGGAGGTCCGTGGTGCGGACACGCCACACCGTGCCGCCGTTCAGCGGCGCGAGATAGAGGAACGTGCCGGCCGGGTCGAGCGCGAGCTGGCTCACCCCGAGACGGATCCTCTCCACCGTCCCGTCCAGCTCACGGTGCGCGACCGCGCGGCGGTCCACGGTGATCGGCACCGCATCGGGCTCCAGCGCAGGGTGGTCCTCCAGTAGGCGCCGCGTCTCGCCGCTCTCCAGGGAGACCACCAGCAGCGCCGGGTGCGAGTCCCCGGTCCAGTCGGCGCGCGAGCGGTCGGCCAGGTACGCCACCTGGCGCGCGCGGTCCACCGCCAGGGCGCAGAGGAAGGAGTTGCTTTCCAGGGCCGCCGCCGGGATTCGCACGGTGCGGACTCGGCGCTCGTCCGCCGTGTTCCAGCCGGTGAGCCGGGGTGGCTTGCCCTCGCCTCCGGCGTCGAGGATCCACAGCCCGCCGGCTCCGTCGGAGGCGAGGCCGGTGACCGCTCCGAATGCGCGGCTCAGCACCCCGCTCGGGTACGGTTGCCGGCGCCCGCCGGGGAGGAGCTCCAGCAGCTTCGTCTCCGGTGCGCCGAGCGGGTGGAGGGCAACGAAGAGCCGCTCGCCGACGACCGCGATCGCGCCCGGGCGCTCGTGAAGCTCGGCCACGGTCTCCAGCGACGGAGCGGGAGGGGACGCCGCCAGCAGCGCCAGGAGTGCGAGGGTCGTCGGCGACACGCGTCGTGGAAAGGCCCGGGGAGGACGTCTCTACCGCGCGCCGACCGGTTCGCGCCACCGAGGGGGAGATTTCAACGGTGACGGCCCGCCCGTTGCCGGGGCGAACCTTCCGCCCCGCCCCGGCTTGCGGCCGATGCAACGAACGCGCATCCTTCGTGTCCGGGAGTGTGGGTATGCGGTGGAGTGAGCTCGGGCGGATGCAGTACCTGGGACAGACCGAGCTGTCCGGTCAGCCGGTGGAGCTCTTCCGGGCCACGGACGGGACGGTCTTCCAGGTCCGGCGCGATCGCGGCGTCTTTCGCGAGATCCGTCCCGGCGAGCAGCTCGGTGACTTCGAGCGCTGGGACCTGCTGATGCCCGATCCCTTCGGCGCGCACACCGCGCCCTGATCAGCTTCGCGGAACCAGGTCTCGATACCACGCGAGCCGGTCGATGAAGGGAGCCTCGCTTCCGTTGAGCTTGCGCAGCAGCACCTGCGCGACGGTGATGCGTCCGGTCCGGAAGGTGACCGCCGAGGAGGCCAGGTAGAGGCGCCACGCCCGGGCCTTGCGCTTGCCCGCGAGCTGCACCGCCTCGGTGTAGCGTCGCTCCAGGCGGCCCAGCCACTCGAGGAGGGTGCGCTCGTAGTGCGGGCGGAAGGTCTCCACGTCGAGCACCTCGAGTCCGGCGCGCTGCGCGGAGGCGATGACCAGGTCCAGCGGCGGCAGGTCGCTGTCGGGGAAGATCTCCTGCCGGATGAAGCCGCCGTGCGTCCGCTGCAGCCAGGGGATGGTTCGGCTCCCGTCGCCGTTCTCGGCGATGGCGTGGTTGAGGAGCAGCCCGCCCGCGACCAGATGATGCGCGAGCGCGCCGAAGTACCGGTCCAGATTGTCGCGACCGACGTGCTCCATCATGCCCACCGACGCCATCGCGTCCCAGCGCTCGTCGGTCGGGAGCTTCCGGTAGTCCTGGTGGCGGACGTCAGGCATGGCGTCCGGCGGGAGCACTGCCTTCATCCGCTCGCGGGCAAGCCCGAGCTGCACGTCGCTGAGGGTGGTGCCCGTGGCGCGAACGCCGTGCATCCTCGTCGCGTGGGAGATCAACGCCCCCCAGCCACACCCCACGTCGAGGAATCGACGATCGGGCTGGAGCGACAGCTTCCGGCAGATGAGCTCCAGCTTGGCCACCTGGGCCAGCTCGAGACGATCCGCGCCGCTGGTCCAGTATGCGCACGAGTACACGAGCTGTTCGTCGAGGAAGAGCCGGTAGAAGTCGTTTCCGACATCGTAGTGGTGCTTGATCGCGGCCTCGTCACGGCCGATGGAATGGCGAGCGGCAGAGCGCAGCAGCTCACCGGCGCGCGATCCCACCTCGGCCACCAGCCCCGCGGCGAGCGCCGTCGCGGGGAGAGTCTCCGGTCCCGACCATCTGGACGCACGATCGACAAAGTCCACCAGGTCGCCGTCCACGTCGATGTCGCCGGAGATGAACGCCTCCGCCAGCTTCTCCTCGTTCGGGGGAGGGCCGAACGCCGCGGCGCCGCGCTCGTGCGCGATCACCAGGATTGGCACGTCGGGCGGATGCAGCGGTGGTAGCGCGGTGCCGTCCCAGAGGCGCACCCCGAAGGGACGGTCCTTCCCCGACAACACCGTCTCCACGAGTGAACGGGCGTCCATTCTTTCCTCCGCTGCCACTGGCTTGCCGCCGCCACCCGGGCCACGTCAAGTCCAACGATGAGGGCCTCCTCGAGGGTGGCTGTTTCACGATGAATCGCCGCGGCGTTCCGTCCGTCTTGCGCTCGATGAGAACACTCCCCTTCCTGGCGCTGGCATGGCTCCTGTCCCTGGGTTGCGTCGGACAGCAGACGCGGCCGCTCCCCCCGCCGATGTCCGACGGCGACGCGGTCCAGCTCAGCGATTCCTGGTGCACGAGTCACGGTTACCGATGCACGGCTCCACGGGTGGGTCGGCGCGGGGACGTGGTGGAGGTGGTGTCCGACGCCGAGGGGCAGGGGAGGCGCGGCCCGCTCCGCCTCGAGTTCGGCAGCTCGGACCGGACGCTGGTCCGGGTCGAGGTTCCGGAGGGCTCGTCCGCCGCGTCGAGGCCTGCCGAGGAGAGTGGGTGACGCAGGCCGGTTCACCGGGCGCGCGAGAGACGGTGTCTCCCGCGGGCCACGCGACGGGTCCAGCGACGCGGTGGCCCTGAGGGACGGCGCATTCACCGCATGCTGGTGAGCGGGCGAGAGAACGAGCAGGGCTGAGATGGCATCCGCCGCGTGACCCTCCGCGGCGTCCCCTTTGCACGGGGGACTGATTTCGTTGCGCCGGTCGCCTCCCGGTCGCTACGGCTGCCGGGCCCTCCGGAGGAACGCCTCGCCGTGATCGACCTCTACTACTGGACCACCCCCAACGGTCACAAGATCACCATCGCGCTCGAGGAGCTGGGCCTCGCCTACCGGATTCGCCCGGTGAACATCGGCAAGGGCGAGCAGTTCGAGCCGGCCTTCCTCCGCATCTCGCCCAACAATCGCATTCCCGCGATCGTCGACGACGCGCCACCCGACGGGAAGGGACCGCTCTCCATCTTCGAGTCCGGAGCGATCCTCACCTACCTCGCCGAGAAGACCGGACGGCTGCTCCCCGCGGATGCGCGCGGGAAGTTCGAGGTGCTGCAGTGGCTCTTCTGGCAGGTCGGAGGGCTCGGCCCGATGGCCGGCCAGAACCACCACTTCGTTCAGTACGCCCCGGAGCCGATTCCCTACGCCATCGAGCGTTACGTGAAGGAGACGGCACGGCTGTACCGGGTGCTCGACACCCGGCTCGCGGACCGTCCCTACCTCGCCGGCGACTATTCCATCGCCGACATCGCCAGCTACCCCTGGGTGGCCCCGTACGAGAAGCAGCGGATGAATCTCGACGAGTTCCCGAATCTCAAGCGGTGGTTCGCGACCATCGCGAAGCGGCCGGCGGTGGAACGGGCGTACGCCGTTGCCAGGGAGATCCACACCCGACCGATGGACGCCGAGGCGAAGAAGTTCCTCTTTGGCCAGGACGCCGAGCCTCAGAACCGGTAGGCGATGCCGAAGAGGAAGTAGAGGGTGAAGAACGCGTTCCGGGTGGTGCTCCTCGTCACGATGGTCGGGCCCATCTTCAGCCGGGCGGTCAGTGCCAGGTCGCGCTGGACCAGGTACTCCACGCCACCGCCGAAGAGGATGGGGATGTAGCCCACCACCGGCGAGGGGCTGAAGGTGATCCAGAACGGCAGGTCGAAGCTGGCGTTGGCCCGGAAAACCGGGGTGATGGGGAAGCCGAACTCGAGCCCCACCGGGAAGGTCATCCCCACCACGGTGGTGTTGCTGGGGAAGTAGAGCAGCAGTCCGGGGTCGAACCGGAGCGCCATGTCGAACTTCGGCTTGCGCACCAGCTGGCCTCGCAGCGTGAACTGGAACTTCAGGCCCAGCACGCCGGTATCGGTGATCCCCTCCTCGCCGTAGTTGAAGGTGAAGCGTCCGCCCAGATCGAGCGTGGGGCTCACCCCATATGCCAGGTCGGCGGAGATGCCCGGCCAGCCGAACTGGCCCCAGATCATCCCCGCTCCGCTCCCGAGGGTGTGCCCCGACATGGCGGACCAGTCCTGAGCCCGCGCAGATCCGGCCACCTGTCTCTTATACACATCTCCGAGCCCACGAGAC
>JBKPMY010000423.1:0-14024 GCA_046732375.1 Myxococcota bacterium | reverse complement strand
CTCCGTACGTCTACGGATGGGGGTTCGGCTACCGGGGCTGGCTGTGGGATCCATGGTGGACCGAGCCCGTCCCGGTCGGTCCGCCAACCGTCGTTGCACCGTACGGGACCTACGTCGCCCCCGGATATCCGCCTGGCGTCTACCCACCCCCGCTCGCCGGCCCTCCCGTCGATGACGACGAGCTGCCGCCACAGCCGGAGCGCACGGTCAGGCGCACCATCTTCAGCATCACCGGCCACGGCCAGCACGTGGAATCGAAGGGCAGCGCCTTCGGGCTGGGGCTCGGTATCGAGGGCGAGCACTGGGGGGTGCTGGCGCAGTGGAACGGCTTCTACCTCGACTCGCTCAGCGGATACGGAACGGACAACATCAACGTCGTCCACCTCCACGCGACCTACGCGGTCCTGAGCGGGCCGCAGGGACGGCTCCGGCTTCATCTCGGCGGGAGCGGCGCGTTTGCTCCGGAGCTGAGCCGCATCGGGCCCTCGATCGGCGTCTCCGCGGCCCTCGGGCTGATCGGCCCGCTCGGCATCGAGGGACAGGTGAGCTACACGCCCACCCCCTTCATCGAGTTCGACGCCTTCGCCGGGCTCAGCCTCTCCTGGGACCGGCTGGCGATCCGGGGTGGCTACCACTGGACCTACCTCGACGACCGGGGTCTGGTGGATGGCATTCCGCACAGCGAGCGATACCAGGGGCCCTGGGTGGGGTTCGGCATCGCCCTGTAACTCCGAGCGAGCAGGGGGGTCAGACCACCCCGGCAGTGTAGACTTCGGACCTCGTTGACCGTCAGCACGAGCTCCTCCTGGTTCGGCCGGTACCGGCTGACGTCGCGCATTGCGACGGGCGGCATGGCCGAGGTGTACCTGGGCCGCGCGCTCCAGCCTGACGGGCGCTTCGGACCTGCCGTGGCCGTGAAGCGGCTGCTTCCGCACCTGACCTCGGACGCGGCCATCGTGCGGATGTTCCTCAACGAGGCGGAGATCACCCAGCAGATCGACCACCCCAACGTCGTCCGCATCCTCGACCTGGGAAACGTCCAGGCCGAGCCGTTCATCGCGATGGAGCTGCTCGAGGGACACAGCTTCGCCGAGCTCCGTCAGACCGCCGCACAGGCGGGGCGGCGGGTGCCGCTGGGCATCACCCTCCGCGTGCTCACCGAGGCGTGTCGCGGGCTCGATGCCGCGCACCGGGCCGTGGACAGCAAGGGGCGGGAGCTGCAGATCGTCCATCGCGACTTCACCCCCGACAACATCCACGTCAGCGTCACCGGCGAGGTGAAGGTCATCGACTTCGGCATCGCGAAGTCGGCGGCGGTGCCGGGCGGGACCGAGCCCGGGACGCTGAAGGGCAAGTTCTTCTACATGTCGCCGGAGATGATCGCCGGCCACGACGTGGACCACCGCGCCGATCTCTTCGCCGCCGGGGTGATGCTCTACGAGCAGCTCTGCGGCCGTAGGCCCTTCACCGGTCTGAATACCGAGGAGGTGCTGAACCGCATCTCCGAGGGGAAGCCGCGCCGGCCCACCGAGTTCGACCCCTCCGTCCCGCTGGCGCTGGAGCTGGTCTGCCTCACCGCGCTGTCGAAGGACCCCGCGCGCCGCTTCCCGTCGCTGCACGAGTTCATCGCCGCGATCGAGGCGGTCGGAGGGCAGGCGCGGGTCGCCACGTCCGGGGAGGTCGGGGAGTACGTGACGTCGATCTTCCCCGCCGAGGAGGACCCCAAGCGCATCGCGCTGCGGCGCGCCCGCCTCGCCGACCCGTCCACGCCGACCCACCGCGCGCCGGACGCGATCGCAATGGATCTACTCCCGCCGAGGGAGGAGAGCCGCCCGCCCCGGAAGGAGCCACCGAGGCCTCCGCCCGGACCCTCCGTGTGGCAGCGCCGGATGGCCTGGGCGAGGGAGAAGGTGTTCCGGGTGGAGGTGCTCGGGCCGGCGGCGCTCGCGCTGGTGGTGATCGCCGGAGCGGTCGCCTTCGCCACCCGCCCGGAGCGGTCGGTGGCGGACCGGCTGCAGCTCGCGGAGAAGGCCTCCAGTCCGGGCCAGCGCATCCGGGAGCTCACCGCGCTGGCCGAGGATCCGAGCGCCACCGAGACCGATCTGCGGCGCGCCGGTGAGCTGGCCCTGCAGAGCCCGGATCTGGAGGGAGCGCTGGCGGTCACCCAGGCCTTCGCCCGCCGCTTCCCGAAGTCCGTCGAGGCGGCGCTCCAGGAGGCGCGCGCCTGCGTGGGCCTGCGCCTGGGGAAGAAGGCGGACGCGGCGATCGATCGGGCGATCAACCTCGGCCCCGACGATCCGCGGCCGGATCTGCTTCGTGCGGACCTGCGTCGCCTCCAGGGAGATGCCGGAGGAATGCTCGACGCGCTGACCTCGGCGAGCAGGAAGGCGCCCAACGACCGGGAGATCGCGGTCCGCCGCGGCGAGCTGCTGAGCCAGGCCGGCCGGCTGGACGAGGCCTCGGGCGTGCTCAGCGCCGTGCTCAAGCACCGTTTCCATCCGGGTGCGGCGGCCGAGCTGGGATTCGTGAAGATGAGGCAGAACCAGTCGACCGAGGCGATGCGCCTGCTCCGCGCCTCGTTGAGCCGGTCGCCGAACCTCGCCAAGGCGCACTACTACCTCGGCGCGGTCCTGACCCAGCAGGGTGACGTCGCCGCCGCCGAGTCCGAGTACCGGACGGCGGACCGCCTGGCCCCGAGCGATCCCCGTCCCCTCGGGGCGCTGTGCGCGCTCTTTGCTCAGAACAAGCGGGGCGCCGAGGCGGAGGCGCTGAGGAAGGAGCTCGCCGACCGGTTCCCCGAGCAGGCTCCCCGCTACATCGCGGAGTGCCGGCCGTGACCTCCCCGGCGCGCCGGCTGATCATCAATGCCGACGACCTGGGCTACGACCCGGCGGTGAACGAGGGCATCGTGCTCGCGATGCGCGGCGGGGTGGTGACCTCCGCGACCCTGATGGTGAACCTGCCCCACTCCGAGCATGGCGCCGCGCTCGCCCGAGGTCTCCCCGTCGGTCTGCACCTGAACCTGTCGCGGGGCACGCCGGTCTCGGGGCGATTCCCGCCGTCGCTGCTGCGAGCCGGCGCGTTCGATGAGGCGCTGGTGAGCTCGTTCTCGCCCGACCTGGTGGCCGAGGAAGCCGCGGCGCAGCTGGCCCGGGCCGACGAGCTGCTGGGCAGTCCTCCGACCCACATGGACGTGCACCGGCATCTACACCGCCTCTCGGTGGTGCTCGACGGGGTGAGCCGCGTCGCGGCGAGCCGCGGGCTTCCGGTCCGGGCGCTCGACGCAGGGATGCGGGCCCAGCTCCAGAGCGCCCGGGTCCGGACCACCGATCACTTCGTCGGAGAGGCAAGTGGTGACGCCTACTGGACCGAGCTGCGCTTCGCCGAGACGGTGGCCGCGCTCGCCGAGGGCACCACCGAGCTGATGTGTCACCCCGGCTATCCTCCCCGGGAGACCCGCACCAGCTACGCGCTCCAGCGCGCGGTGGAACTCGCCACCTTGACCTCGGCGGCCGCCCGACGGGCCATCGCCGAGGCGGGAATCTCCCTCGGGAGCTTTGCCGACCTGGGCTGATCGCCATCCGCTCGGCACGGGCCCGGTCTCGGTGCTATGGGCTCCGGTCATGGCAGCACCGAGCAAGAACCTCGAGACCTTTCCCAACCCGTCGCCGGACCGTGACTACGAGATCGCGTTCGACGTGCCGGAGTTCACCTGTCTGTGCCCGCTCACCGGCCAGCCCGACTTCGCGCACCTCAAGATCCGCTACGTGCCGGACCAGAAGTGCGTCGAGCTGAAGAGCCTGAAGCTCTACTTTTGGAGCTACCGGAACGAGGGCGCGTTCCACGAGGCGGTGACCAACCGCATTCGGGACGACCTCGTGGCGGCGCTCGCTCCCCGGGCGCTCACCGTGGTGGGTGACTGGTTCATCCGCGGGGGAATCAAGACGGTGGTGACCGTTTCCTACGAGAAGCCGGGCCGCGGGTAGAGCGAGGCCCGGCTCTCCCTCTCAGCGCTCGTCCATCTTCCGTTCGGTCTCGCGCACGCGACGCTCGGCGTCCTGCTCGATGCGCCGGGTGGTCTCCCGGGTACGGTCGAGCACCGCCTTCGGCTGGGAGCGCCCCTCGGGGTCCGGCCGGTCTGCGCCCGCGAGGTGGTTCAGCGCCCAGTAGGCGACGAACGCGACCACCGCGAGACCGAGCACGAGCGAGAGAATCCGTCCCAGCACCGGCCCGAGGCTAGCACCGCCCTAGATGTGGAAGGAGAAGAGCAGCCGCGCCTGGAACCGCTCGTAGTCGGTCAGGACGTACGTGCCCCCACCTTCCGACTTCTTGAAGGCCGGGAGCTGGGGAAGAACGGTGAGGGTCATCCACCAGGTGTCCCCCGTGTACGACACCACCGGACCGAGGAAGAACGCCGAGTGCTCCCAGGTGCCGTCGGCGATGATGTTCGCGTTCCTGGCCTCGATGCCGACCATGAACCGCGGAGTGAAGAACCAGCCCGCGGCGAGGAAACCATCCAGCTTCAGCTCCTTCTCGGTCTCGCCGATGCCGTACTCCCACTCGTGCTCGGCGACGAAGTTGGCGGCCAGGAGCAAGGGGCCGAACCGCTTGTCGATGATGAGCTTGCCCTCGAGCTCCAGCTCGTCCACGGCGCCGGTGATCTCTCCGTAGAGCGCGAAGCCGATCCCGTCCGCCGCCGAGTCGAGCAGCCGCCACTTCCACTCGTTGCTGACGGAGACCTCGGTGCTCGTCGCCAGATGGCCCGTGCCGTCGTCCTGACCGACGGCGGTCAGGTTCAGGTAGAACGAGGTCTGCAGCCCGGGGACCAGCCCGATCTCGAACTCCAGCCGCTCGTCGAAGCGGGTGTACCGGGTGTCCCGCCCGTTCCGGTACGTGGTCCAGACCTCGAGCTCCTTCTCGCCCGGGGCGAGAACGGCGGCCTCGTAGGTGTACGAGAAGTGGCGGTCGTTGGCCCGCGCGGTCAGCGGGACCGCGAGCACTGCGGGCAGGACGGCGAGCAGCAGGGCCGATGGCCAGGTGCGAGGCATGCGAAGGACCCCTCCGGGATCCCTCTCTATTTGAGAACGATTCTCAAAGTCAAACTCGAAAGAGGCGCCGGGCCAGGCACGCTCGCGGTGGCAGCCTCGCCGGCCGCGGCGAGGCCCGGGCGGGGTCGCGCGAATCTTCGTCCTCGCTCGCGATCGGGATCCGGCAAGACCTTCCAGCGGCGCCGACGGGGGCGATTGAAGGTGGATCCCGTCCCGAGGTGCCGCGAGGCAGCGGCAGGGTAGTCTCGGGGGCCGGTGGAAGCGACCACGCCCCGTGCCACGTCGTTCCGGACGGTCCTGCTCGTGCTCGCCGGCGGGGTGGTGGGCGCGGCCCTCGTCTGGGCTCTGTCCCACCGTCAGCCCGAGTCCGGCCTCCCCCCGGCACCGCTGGTGGTGGATCGGATCCGCGAGGTCGCCCGTCTCGAGACCCTCGATCTGCAGGTCTACAAGAAGATCGCCTACGCGCCCGAGCCCGTGCCCAGCGGCGCGCTGTGGAAGGACGTGCTGGCGTGGGCCAGATCCTCGCTGTTCCCCACCCACGGACGGGCCATCGTGTTCGGGACGGTTCACCTCGGGCTCGATCTGTCGAAGCTGGACGCGAGGCGGTTGCGCATCCAGGGGAGCCGGATCGAGATCGCGCTTCCTCCGCTCCAGGCACAGGTCGAGCTGCGCCCGGGTGAGACGGAGATCATCTCCAGCAACCTCGACTCGGCCCAGACCGCGCAGCTGCTCGCGCTGGCGAAGGAGGCGTTCGAGCGCGAGGTGATGGCTGATCCATCGCTCCAGGCGAGGGCGCGGGGCAGCGCCGAGCGAGCGCTCACCGGCTTGTGTCTGTCGCTCGGGTTTCGCGAGGTGGTGTTCGTGGACGGATTTCGTCCCTCGGGCGCCGGCTGAGATTCTGGTCTGTCCCACCGCTCGCGAACTGGACTTGGCACCAGACCAGCCGGACGACACCTTCTGACCTGCCGGCAGGACGCCGGCTGCGGAGGAGGTTCGCTCATGGAGCTCGACGTGTTCGCCCGCTTTCATGCCACCCCGGGCCAGGAGGGCCGGATGGCCGAGATCCTGCGCGAGCAGACCCGCGCCGTGCGCCTCGAGCCGGGATGCCTCTACATCCAGGGCTGCCGATCGAAGAAGGATCCCTTCCAGTTCCTCCTCTTCTCGCGGTGGAGCGACGAGCCCGCTTTCCAGGTGCACGCGGACCTCCCGGCCACGGACCGGTTCATCGCCACCATGGAGCAGCTCGCCGACCGTCCGGTGGACGTGCACCGCAGCTGGCCGGTCGACGGCTGAGCCACCCGCAGCAGCATCGCGACGGTGCCGAACGCGGACGCGGGACCGCCGCGCCGTTTGCCCACCCACAGGCATCGCCCAGCGAGCACCTCCCGGCTCGCTAGACGCGCGACGGTGCCGGGGCGGTCACCCGTCGCCGAGTCGCTGAAGCCTCCCGTCGGGCTGGAGCGCGAATCGACCCCGGATCCCGCCGGGCCCGGGCTCGACCGACTCCAGCAGCGCCACCGCAGAGGGGTCGAGCAGGGGCGCGACCAGCGCGAGCTCCCGGCGGGCGAGCGACACCCGGTACGGTCCGGCGCCCACGATCTCGAAGAGGCGGCGCCGCTGCTCCCGGCCGAGGAAGCGCGCTCCGTCCGCACCGTCCGCCTCGCACAGCGCCCAGAGCCCGAGCGGCTCCGGCGAGAGCCGCGGCTGCCCGCGATCGACGATCACCGGACGAGGGTCGGCCACGCACGCCTCGAGGTGAGTCCACGCCGCCCGGTCCACCGCCTCGAGGGATGCCTCCGCGCGATCGGCGTCCAGCGCGATCCCGTTGCTCAGATAGGTCACCACCAGGCCTGCGGGGCCCTCTCGCGAGAGGATGCCGGGGTCAGCCGCCTCCGCCAGGCTCGGGACCACCTGCGCGAGTACGTCCTCCGCCCCCGGCCCGTCGTCGGTCCATGTCGCGCGCAGCCCGCCGTGCTCCCGGCCCGCGGGCCTGGGCAGGCTTTCCGGAAGGCGTCCGGCGAGCGCGTCGGCGAGGGCCCGCGTCTCCTCGTCGGCCGCGGCACGCAGCCAGCGCAGATCCGCGCCGGAGAGGCGCTCTCCACGCTGAACCCTGCGGCGAAGCCGCTGGAGCCGGGCGTCCATGGCCGATCGAACGACTCCCCCGACGCTATCACCCCAGCGCGCGGCGAGTTGCGGTAGACAGGGCCAATGACGGAACGGCGCAAGGTCACGCTCATCCCCGGCGACGGGATCGGTCCCGAGGTGATGTCCGCCACGGTCCGGGCCCTGGAGGCACTGCAAGTACCGCTCGAGTTCGAGCACGGCGACGCGGGCTCGGAGGTCATCAGCAAGTACGGCACCAATCTCCCCCGCCAAACGCTGGACTCGGTGCTGCGGAACGGCGTGGCCCTGAAGGGCCCCACCGGCACCCAGGTCGGCGCCGGTCTCCCCTCGGCCAACGTCGCGCTGCGGAAGGGACTGGACCTCTATGCCGCGCTCCGTCCGGTGAAGTCGGTCCCGAACGTGAAGACGCGGTACGAGAACATCGACCTGGTCGTCGTTCGCGAGAACACCGAGAGCCTCTATACCGGCCTCGAGCACATCGTCGTCCCGGGCGTGGTGGAGAGCCTGAAGATCATCAGCGACAAGGCGAGCACTCGCATCGCTCGCTACGCCTTCGAGTACGCGCGCAAGAACGGCCGGAAGAAAATCACCGCCGTCCACAAGGCAAACATCATGAAGCTGTCGGACGGGCTCTTCCTCGACTGCTGCCGCCGTGTCGCGCGGGAGTTCTCCGATGTGACCTACGAGGAGGTCATCGTCGACAACATGTGCATGCAGCTGGTGCGCAACCCCGAACGGTACGACGTTCTGCTGATGGAGAATCTGTACGGAGACATCATCTCGGACCTCTGCGCCGGCCTGGTGGGCGGCCTGGGCGTGGTCCCCGGCGCCAACATCGGGGAGCGCACCGCGGTGTTCGAGGCCGTCCACGGGACCGCGCCGGACATCGCTGGCAAGAACCTCGCCAACCCCACGGCGCTGATGATGTCTGCAGTCCTCATGCTCGGTTGGCTCGGCCTCGATGAGGCCTCGCGCCGGTTCGATCGCGCGCTGAACCGGGTCTACTCCGAGGGACGGGTCCGCACGCACGACCTCGGGGGTTCGGCGACGACGCGGGAGTTCACCGACGCGGTGATCGCCGCCCTGTAACTTTAGACCTCCGGTTGCAGACAGACCGTCGGGAGCAACTTCCGCTCCGCCTGCGGTGTCTGCATCATCCCCGACGTCCACTTCCTCGCTCGTGAGTCCTTCGACCCTTCCACCCCCCAAGCGTCGTGATCGCTGGCTGGACGCCGTCCGCGGCGCTTCCGTCGTGGCGATGGTCTTCGGCCACACCCTGGACCTCACCCTCGAGGATCGGCTGCGTGACCTTCCTCTGGTCGGGCTCTACTGGTCCTTCCGGGGTCTCACCGCGCCGCTGTTCCTGGTGGTGGCTGGCTGGGCGCTGGCCTCCTCCCTGCGTTCGACCGACACCGACACGGTGGGCCGGCGCCTCCGCCGGGCGGGGCTGGTCCTGGCGCTCGGGTATGGCCTGCACTGGCCCGGGCTCTCCGCCGCCCACGCGATGGCCGAGGAGGGCACGCTCTGGCCACACCTGCTCGCCTTCGACGCTCTCCCCTGCATCGGCTGGTCGATCGTCGCCGGCGTGGTGCTCCTTTCGCTGCTGCCCCGAACGCCAGGCCGGGTCGGCGCTCTCGGCGTCCTGGCCGTCTGGATTCCCTTCGTCGCCTCGGTGAGCTGGCCCGTGGGCCTGGGCGCGGGATGGCTCTGGCGAGGGTTCCTCGGACATCCGGAGGCCCACTTCCCGCTCGTTCCCTGGTCGGCGTTCTTCTTCCTCGGCGGAGCGCTGGCGCTCGGGCTTCCGGCCCTTCGGATTCCGCGCCACCGGACCATGGCCCTCCTGCTCGCCGGAGGGCTCATGCTGCTGGTGCTCGAGCTGACCGGGCTGGAGAGCTGGTCCCAGAGCTCGCCCTGGCCGGCGTTCTACCGGATGGGCCAGGCCCTGCTGGCGCTGGGGTTCCTCTCGGCGCTGCCGGTGTTCCGGGTGCCGGGGCTGATCAGCCTGGGGCGGAGCTCGCTCGGGGTCTACGTGTCGCATCTGGTCCTGCTCTACGGCTGGGCCGGAGACGAGGGGCTGGTCACGCGATGGGCCCACCAGCTTTCGTTCCCGGCGGCGCTCGCGGTCGCCACGGCCGTGCTGGCAGCAGCGATGGCGATGGCGCAGGGCGTGCCCTCGGCGCTGCGGTGGCTGGAGGAGAAGGCCGCGCCGCGCTGGGAACAGCCGTCGGGCGAGCCCGGCTGAGGATCACCTTCCCGGGCTCAGTCCCCTGCACCGAGGGACGCCTGCGGAATCCCCCGCACCAGGGGGAGGCTTGCGGAGCGGCGAGGGAGCCGCGCCTCCGGGCTCACGCGCGCAGGAGCGCGCCAGCGTCCAGGCTCAGCCCACCGAGATGCGCGCGACCCCGCGGGCCTCGAGCCAGGCTCGCACCCGGGACCGATGGTCACCCTGGAGCACCAAGCTCTCGCCCTCGAGCGTTCCCCCGCACCCGAGTGCCTGTTTCATCGCCAGGAGCCACTCGGCACGCTCGCGGGCACTCAGGCCGAGCTGCTCGACCACGGTGGCCTCCTTCCCGCCGCGTCCCTTGCGCTCATAGCGAACCACCGCCCGCGATGGACCTTTGGGCGGTGAAGGGCGCCCGGGCTCGGGGGACGGCCGCGCCGGTAAGGAGTCACGCAGCGAGCCGAGCCCAGTGAATGCGGCGTTGAACGGGCCCGATTCCGCCCCCGGAGGCTGCGGCTTCTTCCCCTTCACTGGGGTGCGGCCGCGTGCCGCGGCGGCGGCAGCGCGGAGGTGAGCACCGGCGCCGTCGGATCACCGCTGGCCATGGTGAGCGCATAGAGGAACACCGGCGCGGGGAAGGCCGGCTTGCCGTTGATGGCGACGATGGGCGTGCCGGTGGGGTGGTAGAGACCGGCGTAACGGATGTCGTCCTGGAGCTTGGCCGCGGCCTCCGGGCTGGCGATGCACCCCTCGAGCTGACCGCGGGAGACCGAGCCCGAGCTGACGATCTGCAAGAGCGAGTCTCGGGTGAGACTCTTCTGCGCGGCGAACACCTTGTCGCGCAGGCTCCAGAAGTCCGGCGCCTGCTCCAGGCAGATGAGCGCAAGCGCGCCAGTGCAGCGCAAGCCGTCGCCCTTCTGAGGCACGTCGGGATTGCAGCTTCCGTCCAGCGGGTACTGCCGCGGCTCCACCGCCAGCCTCCCGGGCGGCACCGCGGCCTGGAGCTGCTCGAGCGCGTCGTTCAGATGCCGGCAGTGAGGACAGAGGACGTCCGTCCACTCGACCAGGTGCACCGGTGCGTTCGCCGCGCCCTTGAGCACCCGCGCCCGCGGGAGCAGCTCGGGCTGGGTGGGGGCAGGAGTCCGTGCGAAGTGGGCCAGCGCGTCCGCGAGGGCCTGCTTCTCGGCGTCGGGACGGCTGGCAAGGAACTGGGACACGTCGCGGCCCGTGCCGGTGCTCTTGCCGGCGCTCCTCGCAGGGATGCCATCGCGCGGGGGCGCTGGAGCGAACAGGAGCAAGGCGCCCCAGCCGACGGCGACCACCGCCGCCGGTAGGCCCGCTGCGCGGGCCCACTCCCCGGACCCGGGCTGGAGCGCCCCCGGCAGCGCGCCGAACGAGACCCCCGCGTAGCCGAGGACCAGGGCGTAGGTGCCCAGGCAGGTGAGGCAGAGCGCTCCGGCGCTGATCGATCCAGCCACGAAGGTGATGCAGGCCAGCGCGCCGACGATCGCCACCGTCCGGACGGGCAGCACCGCCGGCCGGATCGGCCGACCGGTCCGCGCTCGCCAGAGCAGGGCGCCAGCGCAGACCGCCGCGGCCAGACCCCACACGACGCCGAGTCCCGCCACCGGCATCCCGGTGAGCCCGCCGAGCCGCTGGGCGAAGGGGCTGGTCCAGACCGTCTCGCAGTTCACCGAGGCGTTGATGCTGCAGATCGCCGTCCCGCCCGCCTGGATGGCGCGAAGCTCGAACCACTGGAAGATCGACAGGCCGATCTCCGCGACCCCGAGCCCGAGCAGCGTCCAGGGCACCCAGGGCCGGACGCTCTCCAGCGGCTGCTTCGACCGCTTCTTCATGTCTTCTCCGGAGGCGGAGTCATGAGCACCAGCACGCGCGCATCGCTCGGCCCACCGTTTCGCAGGCCGTGCGAGCTGCCCGCGGGACACAACACCGCGTCCCCCTCGCGAAGTTCCTGCCGCTCGCCATCCAGCTCGACCGTGGGTCGGCCCTCGAGCACGACGTACACCTTGTCCGACCCTGCGTGGGCATGAGGGGTCTGGGCCTGGCCGGGACGGAGACAGTACACGTCCAGGAAGAACCGCTCGGTGGTGAAGAGGTTGTGCTTCTGGAGCTTCGCCTCGGCGAACCCGCGCACGTCCGGGAGGTGCTGGACCTTCACGGGGCCCTTATATAGCTGCCATCCATGGTTCCGCTCCTCCTCCATCCGCGACATGTGGCCCTGGGCGCCACCTTTGGCGAGCTGAAGGGCCGGGAAGTGGTCGAGCGGGTCCCGGGCCGGGACGAGGACCGTGCCCTGCGGGCCGGAGCCGCGCTGTTCGACGCCTCGGCGCGCGAGGTGGTCCGCGTCACCGGGCCCGACCGGGTGAGCTTCCTCCAGGGCATGCTCACCCAGGACGTGGAGGGCCTGCCCGTGGGATCGGCGGCCGACACGGCCCTGCTCACCGCGAAGGGGGCGATGGTCGCGGATGCGCGAGTGGTGAAGCGCTCGGACGATCTCCTGCTGCTGACCGAGCCGGGGTTCGGGCCCGCCGTGCAGGGGACCCTGGAGAAGTACCTCATCAGCGAGGACGCCGAGCTGGCCGATGCCACCGCTCAGTTCGGGCAGCTCTCGGTCATCGGTCCGGAGGCGGAGGCGCTCGCGGCCCGGGTCCTCGGGCTCGGTCCACCGGCCGGGGCGGCACTGCGTCCCTTCGACGCGGGGGACGGAGCGACGGCCTGGGCCCTTTCCCAGGGGCAGCTGCTCCCCGGAGTGGATCTGCTGATCCCGGCGGAGGCGCTCGGCCCGGTCTTCGAGCGGCTCCTCGACGCGGGCGCGGCGCCGGTGGGGTTCGCCGCGCTGGAGGTCCTCCGCGTGGAGCGCGGGACTCCGCGCTTCGGGGTGGACATGGACGAGAAGACCATTCCCCTCGAGGCGAACCTCCAGCGCGCCATCCACTACCAGAAGGGCTGCTACATCGGGCAGGAAGTCATCGCCCGGGCCACCTTCCGGGGCCACATGAACCGCCACCTGGTGGGCCTGCGCTTCGCGGGGACGCTCCCCTCTCACCGGACCGAGCTGCTGGTCGGTGAGCGGCGGGTGGGCTGGGTGACCTCGGCCGTGGAGAGCCCCCTGCTCGGAGCCATCGGCCTCGGCTACGCCCACCGCGACGTCGAGGAGCCCGGGACCGAGCTGACCCTGGCCGGCGGAGCCGGAAAGGCGACCGTCGAGCCGCTGCCCTTCCCCGGCTGAGGGAACGTCCGTCGCTGCCCGGTTCGCTCCGCTGGCTGCACCGGACATGTGGGACATCCACTTCTGGTGTCCCAGACCTTGTGAGGCCCCGGGGGAGGTCTGCTAAGCGTTCCTGCAGCGCGAGAGCAGGGCCGGCGCGCAGGGGGCGGACGCTCCCCGAATCTTGCGTGCAATGCCCACCCTGCTCGCCTTTACCACCCTCATCCTGACCGCCTCGCCGGGCGACGTCCCGCGCGCGGGCACCGAGGCGCTCGAGCACCCGCTGCTCGCGGTGGGGACGACAACCACCGGCGACAGCACCGTCCAGGCCGTCGCCGAGCCCAGGGCTGCGCCGACCTCGCGGACGGTCCGGGTCGTCTCCGAGGTGCTGGTGGCCGGCGCCGCGGGCACCTTGACCGGGGCGCTCGGAGGGTACCTCGGCTGCATCGGGTCGCTCTCGGCGAACGACAGCTGCTCGGAGGGCACCGTGGCTGCGGGGCTGCTCTCCGGCTTCGGGCTCGCGGTGGCGACGATGGTGCCGGTCACCGGGGCGTACCTCGAGGCCAACGGTTCCCCCTGGGTGAGCTGGTTCGGCGAGGCGCTTGGGGCGGGGGCAGCCTTCGGTATTGGCCAGGGCAGCACCAGCCGGCTCATGTGGGTGGCGCCGCCGCTGATGCTCGCCGGGGCGGTCCTGGGGTACGAGCTGTCCGCGAAGCCGGCGCCCGCGCCGGCGCCGCGCCCGAAGGCGACGAGCGTGGAGCGCATCTCGGTCGTCCCCACCTTCGGTCCGGACGGCCGGAGCGGCCTCGTCGTCGCCGGGCGGTTCTGATCGCGAGCTCGGGGCCCGGCGAATGCCGGAGCCGGACGATCAGCGCGCGGACGGCGAGGTCGCGCCTCAGCCCTTCACGCAGAGGACCTGCTTCAGCTCGGCGACGACCTCGACCAGGTCCTTCTGGTATTCCATCACCTGCTCGATGGGCTTGTACGCGCCGGGAATCTCGTCCAGCACGCCGCCGTCCTTCCGGCACTCCACGCCGGCGGTCTGCTCGGCCAGGTCCTTCACGCTGAACTGCCGCTTGGCCTCGCCGCGGGACATCTTCCGCCCGGCGCCATGCGAGGCGGACTGCAGCGACTCGGGATTCCCGAGCCCGCGGACGATGTAGCTCCGGGTGCCCATCGAGCCGGGGATGACCCCCAGCTGACCGGCACGCGCGGAGATGGCGCCCTTCCGGGTGACCAGCAGCTCCTCGCCGTGGTGCGTCTCCTCCGCGACGTAGTTGTGGTGACAGAGCACCGGCTCGTCGAACCGGACCTGGGGGAAGTGCCGTCGCATCACCTGCATGTACAGGTCGAACATCAGCCGGCGATTGATCATCGCGTAGTGCTGCGCCCAGTCGAGGTC
>JBKPMY010000422.1:0-7395 GCA_046732375.1 Myxococcota bacterium | reverse complement strand
GGTGGGGCCTGCGGTGGCGCGGCGTACTGCTGCGGCGGAGCGGCCTGCTGCGGGGCTGCCTGCTGAGGCGCGACCTGCTGTGGCGGCGCGGCCTGAGCCGGAGCGGCAGGCGGCGCGTACTGTTGAGGTGGGGCGGCCTGTGGCGCAGGCGCGTACTGCTGCGCCGGCGCCGGGGCGTACTGCGCCGGCGCGACCTGGGCGGGCGCAGGCGCCGGCAAATATTGCTGCGGCGGCGCAGCCTGCGGCGGCGGGCCCCACTGCTGCGGGGCCTGCTGTCGAGCCAGCGCCAACGAGGAAACCAGAAGACCCAAGACACAACCGAGCCGACCCTGCATCGTCGCCTCCAACCGAGCGGCGCTCCCCTCGTGCCGCCCGGGAACCCCCCGGGGCCCCGCATGATCCTCGGCCAGGCCTTCTTGTTCCAGCCTGCTCGAGGTGGCCGGCCGCCAGCCCGGCAAGAGATCCGACACTCCCAGCGATGATTCGTTGCAGCCGGAACGCCCCGCCGACCCCACGCCGGGGTCTACCGGGTGACGGTGGGGTGTCGGCCGGGGTTCAGGGAACCTTGCAGGAGACCGCCTCCGCATCGAGACGGGTCTTCTCCGCCACGATCAGCCCCCGGACGTGCTCCCGGAACGCCGGGACGTCACCCCGGAAAGCACCCGGATCCACGGGGGGAAGCACCCGAACGCGGCACCGGGCGGTCCCGCGGATCACCCAGCCGTGCTTGGGGAGCACGTCCCCCGTTCCGCTCAGGGTGATGGGAATCAGTGGCACCTTCCGGTCGATGGCCATCCGGAAGGCCCCGTCCTTGAAGGCCTTCACCTCGCCGTCGGGGGAGCGGGTGCCCTCGGGGAAGAGGAGGATCGGGACGCCACGGTCGAGCCATTCCTCGCAGGCGCGCACCATGGTGGCGATGCTCTCCTTGTCGCCCCGGACGAGTGGCACGTACCGGTTGAGCCGCATGTTCCAGCCGATGAAGGGGATGTGGAAGTTGCTCTCCTTCGACACCCATTTGAAGGGCCGCCACAGGCCGAAGAGCACCAGGATGTCCGCGAGCGAGGCGTGGTTGGAGACCAGGACGGCCCCGCCCCGCCAGGGAAGGTTGTGCCGGCCCTCCACGCGGAGGCGCCAGAGAGGGTTGCTCCAGAAAAAGAGCTGGCCCCAGAAGCACGAGTAGAGGTGGAGGATGCGGCCGTTGCGGTCGAAGGGAAGGGTGACCAGCCAGATCAGCACCGCCCCGAGGTAGAGGGGGACGCAGCCCAGGGCGAGGTAGGCCCAGAACAGCGCGGAGAGGGCGGCGCGCATCGAGCCGGGGTCAGCGCTTGCAAGAGGGGGCGGCGGCCATCGACGGCGTGGCCTCGCTGGTCCCCGTCGTGCCGGAGGGCGCCGGCCGGCGACCGTCCGGCTCGAGGCGTACCGGGAGCAGGGGAATAGGGCCGAGCTGGGCCAAGAACCGCCCGTCGGGCGGCAGCGCGCGACAGGGCGTGTGCGTCATGATCCCAAGACCTTAGCACCGGGGAGCCGCGCGGCACGGGCCAGGAGCGCCACCGCGTCGTCTCGGTGGCAGAGCGAGCGCATGGAGCTCATCCAGCGGAAACACCGATGCCTGGCGCGCAGACATCAGCCAGAACCGGGGAGCCCGGGTTCCGCGCAGCGCGAGCTGGAGCTTTCCGGAGAGTCAGCTGGCAGGAGCACGAGCGCACCGGCTGGTGGAGCGGCCGGAGGGCGCAGCCGAGCGCAGCGGACGCGGGCCTGGCGGCGGCCACGACGGAGCTGAAGCAGGAGGTCGAGCCCGAGCGGGTTTACTCGCGCTCGACGAGGCCGACGATCGACCGGCAGGATGAGCGTTCCAGATCGGAGGTCCCATGACCTTTCTCATCGTGGCCCATGACTTCCGCGACCCCGACGCGCTGTCGCGTCGGATGGAGCAACGCCCGGCGCATGTCGAGGGCGTGCGGCGAATGAAGGCCGAAGGCACGTTCCTCGAGGGCGGGGCGATCCTGGACGGCGAAGCGCGGATGGTGGGCTCGATGCTCCTGGTCGAGTTCCCGTCCCGCTCCGAGGTGGACGCCTGGCTGGCCCGGGACCCGTACGTCACGGGGCAGGTCTGGGAACACGTCACGGTGCGCCCGTTTCGGCGGGTACAGCTGTAGGGCCAGCCGCGGCCCGGCGCCCGGGGCCGCTGCCACCGACGGGCCGGCGCCCGGCACCGGTGCCCGTAATGGCCCGAAACGAGGTGTCTTGGCCCGTCACGAGGTCGTAACGAGGCGTTTGGCACCTCCGACGGCAGCACCTCCGACCCGTAACGAGGTGTTTGGCACGTCCGGCGCAGCACGTCCGGCGCACGGGACGCGGGCGTCAGGGCCTCGTAACGAGGTGTCTGGCACGGCGGAGGGCGGAAAGCGCGCTTCAGAGGCTCGTGACCGGTGCCGCCGTAGCCGCGGCACGGCAGGGCCGCTGGGGAGGCGAACGCCGCTCTTGACGCGGACTGCACCGGCGTTCAGGAATGCGGGCCATGGCCGCACCGCAGCTTCCCTTCCAGTTCGCGTCCGCTGCGGACGCTGTACATCCGGCCCTCGGCGACTTTCACCCGCTCGTTCAACGGTGGTTCCGAGAGACTCTGGGGACTCCCTCGGAGCCGCAGAGTCGCGGCTGGCCGCGCATTCTCGCGGGCGAGGACGTGCTCGTTGCCGCGCCAACGGGGTCGGGAAAGACGCTCTCGGCCTTCCTGGGGGCACTGGACCGGCTTCTCCGGCTTGCGCTCGAGAACCGGCTCGATGACCGGACCTACGTGGTCTACGTCTCGCCGCTCAAGGCCCTCGGCAACGACGTTCGGAAGAATCTGCTCGCTCCGCTCGAGTCCATCTACGAGCTTGCGGCGCGGGAGGGACTCTTGCCCGAGCCGATCCGTGTCCAGGTGCGCACCGGCGACACGCCCGCGAGCGAACGGGCCCAGATGGTGCGTCGTCCGCCACATGTCCTCATCACGACGCCCGAGTCGCTGTACCTGGTCCTCACGGCAGCGCGAGGACGGGAGACGCTGCGGCATGTGGAAACGGTGATCGTGGACGAGATCCACGCGCTGGCTCGTGACAAGCGAGGAAGCCATCTGGCCCTCTCGCTTGAGCGTCTGAAGGCGCAGGTGCGGCGTCGGCCGCAGCTGATCGGGCTCTCGGCGACCCAGAAGCCGGTGGAGACCTTTGCGTCCTTCCTCACGGGCCGCCCCGAGGGGTGCTCGCTGGTGCAGGTCGGGCACCTTCGGAAGTGGGAGCTGTCGCTAGAGACGCCCGAGGAGGACCTCGGTGCAGTCGCCACCCACGAGATGTGGGGTCAAATCTACGACCGTCTCGTGCAGCTGACGTTCGAGCACCGGACGACGCTCATCTTCACCAACACGCGGAAGCTCGCCGAGCGAGTGGCCCATGATCTCGGTACGCGACTCGGGCCAGGGACCGTCTCCGCGCACCACGGAAGCATGGCGCGGGAGCTCCGTCTCGCGGCCGAGGAGAAGCTCAAGCGCGGCGAGCTGCGGGCCATGGTGGCCACCGCGTCGCTGGAGCTGGGTATCGACATCGGGGCGGTGGACCTGGTGGTGCAGCTGGGGAGCCCGCGGGGCATCGCACTCTTCCTGCAGCGCGTGGGGCGTGCGGGCCACTCCCTGCACGGAGTGAGCAAGGGCATCCTCTTCGCCCTCACTAGGGACGAGCTGGTCGAGTGCACGGCGCTGCTCCGGGCGGTGCATGAAGGGCAGCTCGACGCCGTGCGGATGCCCGACGCTCCGCTCGATGTGCTCGCTCAGCAGATCGTCGCAGCGTGTGCGGTGGATGCCTGGGACGAGCGCACGCTGTTCGCGCTGGTGAAGCGAGCCTGGCCGTACCGGGAACTTGTCTGGGACCAGTACTCGCACGTGCTCCAGATGCTGTCCGAGGGCGTGAGCGAGCGGCGCGGCCGGATGCGCGTTCACCTCCACCGGGACCGGGTCAACCACGTGCTCCGGGCCCGCAAGGGGGCACGGCTCACCGCACTTATGAACGGCGGGGCGATTCCCGACACCTTCACTTATCCCGTGGTGGCCGAGCCCGACGGGCGTCAGGTGGGAACCCTCGACGAGGACTTTGCCGTGGAGATGAACGGCGGCGACGTCTTCCTCCTCGGGAGTACCAGCTGGCGGGTTCAGAGCCTGCGGGGCGGCGTGGTCCGAGTCGAGGATGCGCGCGGCGCACCCCCGAGCATCCCGTTCTGGCGAGGTGAGGCACCGTCACGCACCGACGAGCTGTCGAGAGAGGTGGGCCGGCTGCGCGACGAGCTGCTGGAGCATCAGGACCCCGGTGCGTGGATGGCCGGATTTGGGCTCGGGGCACGGGATGGCGAGGCGCTCGTGGAGTACCTCCGGGCGAGTCGTCAGGTACTCGGAGCGTTGCCCAGCGTGCGCACGGTCATCGCCGAGCGATTCTTCGACGAGGCGGGCGGGATGCAGCTCATCCTGCACGCACCCTTCGGGGGACGGATCAACCGCGCCTGGGGGCTCGCCCTGCGCAAGCGGTTCTGCCGCACCTTCGACTTCGAGCTGCAGGCGGCGGCCACGGACGACGGCATTCTGCTCTCGCTCGGCGAGCAGCACAGCTTCCCGCTCGGTGAGATCTTCGAGTTCCTGCACCCGGACACGGTGGAGTCGGTGCTGATCCAGGCCGTTCTGCAGGCGCCGCTCTTCGGGACCCGTTTTCGCTGGAGCGCAACGCGGGCCCTCGCCTTGTCTCGGTATCAGAGCGGCGGTCGTGTTCCGCCGCACATCCAGCGGGCGCGCGCGGAGGACCTGCTGGCCGCGGTGTTCCCCGCGCAGCTGGGTTGCCAGGACAACCACGGGGGCGCGGAGGTCGACCCGCCGGACCACCCGCTGGTGAACGAGGCTCTCAGGGACTGCCTCACGGAGGCGCTCGACGTCGAAGGACTCAAGGAGGTGCTCCGGGCACTCCGCGCCGGAGAGATCCGCACCATCGCGCGAGACCTGCCCGAGCCGTCCCCGCTGGCGCATGCGCTGCTGAACTCCCAGCCGTACACATTCCTCGACGATGCTCCGCTGGAGGAGCGCCGGGCCCGCGCGGTACAGGTGCGACGCGGGCTCCCTGCCGAGGAAGCCGCGGGCCTGGGAGCGCTGGATGCCTCCGCGATCGAGCAGGTGGTGGCCGATGCCCGTCCCCTGATCCGCGATGCCGAGGAGCTGCATGATTGGCTCCTTTCGGCGGTGGTGGTGCCCGCGGAGGGTGTGCCCGCGCACCTCCTCGCCGAGCTGGTCGCCACCGGCCGCGCCGCGAGACTGATCGTCTCGCCCTTGGGCTCCCCCGGAACCCGTAACGAGGTGTTTGGCACCTCGGTGCGCGAGTTCGTCCTGTGCAGGGAACGGGTCCTGCACGTGCGCGCTCTTTTTCCGGATGGTGTCCTCACCCCAGCGCTCACGGCACTCGCGGGTGACGCTCCAGTGGAGCGAGAGGATGCGATGCTGACGGTGGTTCGAGCTCGGATGGAAGTCGCCGGGCCAGTCACGTCATCGGGTCTGAGCCTTGCTCTTGCATTGTCCGAAGACGACGTGACGCTCGCACTACATCGCCTCGAGTCCGAGGGTCAGGTCCTCCGTGGGATGTTCCGCCCGGGCGCACAGGAGCTCGAGTGGTGCGACCGACGGCTCTTGCAGCGGATCCACCGTCTGACCGTCGGGCGCCTGCGGCGAGAGATCGAACCGCTGTCCGCACAGGACTTCATGCGATTCCTGTTCCGGTGGCATCACCTCGAGCCGAGTGATGCGCTCGGAGGGCAGGGCGGACTTCTCCGGGCCGTGTCGTTGCTCGAGGGATGGGAGGCTCCGGCCGCGGCCTGGGAGCAGGTGCTCCTGCCAGCACGCGTGCGCGGGAATCTGGCAGAGCTGCTCGACCGGGCCTGCTGGACCGGCGACGTCGCCTGGGGTCGGCTGAGTCTGCGTGAGCCCAGGGCCGTCGGGCCGCGACGGGGCGCCGAGGTGGAGCCGCCCTCAACCCGAGCGATCAAACCAGGACGGACCGCAACCCTCACTTTCTTCCGGCGCGCCGAGCTCGGGATGCTGCTCGCGGCGGCCAGAAGGGACGCGCCCGAGGGCTGGCCCGAGGACCTCGTCGAATCGAGCAGACTCGTCGCGGAAGTCCTTGGCCGACGCGGAGCGTGTTTCTTCCAGGAGCTGGTATCGGGCTCTGGCCTCCCGATCGAATCAGTGGAGGACGCGCTCTGGGATCTCCTTGGCCGAGGCCTCGTGACCGCCGACGCCGTGGACAACCTGCGCGTGCTTCTCAGCCCCAAGCGCCGTCGTCAGCAGCGGGCGCTTAAGCGCGGCGGCCCGGGCCGATGGTCATTGCTACGGGCCGAGGCATCGGCCAGCGAAGACGAGCGACTCTCTGGCATGGGGAGGCTGCTCCTGTCCCGATGGGGCATCGTCTTCCGCGACCTCGTCGTGCGCGAGCCGCTCGCGCCGCCGTGGCGAGAGCTGGTGCGGCACTACCGGCGTCTCGAAGCGAGGGGTGAGATTCGCGGCGGCCGGTTCTTGGCCGGAGTAGGGGGGGAGCAGTTCGCGGTCCCGGAGGCCGTGGAGGTCGCACGAACGATCCGCCGCTTGCGCCCGAGTGGAGTGCGAATCGAGGTAGCAGGAGTCGACCCGCTCAACCTCACCGGTATCGTGACTCCTGGGCCTCGCGTCCCTGCTGTTCTGGGACAGAAGGTCGTCTACCTGGACGGAATTCCGCTGCCCACGGACCAAACCGAAGCCGAGCCGGAATCGGCGCTCGCGTCCTGAGCGGACACGCTGAAGCGATTGCAGGGCACCGAAGTCTCGCGCGTCGGCTCACCGTCGTGCGCGCCTCACCGTACCGCAGCATGGTGCCCTCACCCTGGTGTCACTGTGGTGCCAAACACCTCGTTCACTCGTTCGGCGTTCGCGTCACTGGGCGCTGGCCCGACTCCTGCTGAGAGGCCTGTCGCAAGGGGGGAGTCGAGCGATGCCAAGGCCAATTCGAATGCTGAACGCTGTGGAAATCTTCTTCGTGACCGTGCGGTGCTTCCAGCGACGGTTCCTTCTCCGTCCGTCAGACGAGACGAACGAGGTCCTCGGGGGCGTACTGTCCCGGGCCGTTCGTCTCCATGGAGTCGAGCTCTTTGCGTTCAACGTGATGTCAAACCACGTGCACCTCGTCGTCCGCGCACCGCGCGGCAACCTTCCGAGGTTCATGCAGTACTTGCTCACGAACATCTCGAAGAAGATCGGGAAGCTCGTCGGATGGAGCGGGACCTTCTGGCAGCGTCGTTACTCGGCTGAGCCGATCCTCGACGATGCGGCCTTGCTCGGGCGCGTTCGGTATGTGCTCTCCCATGGAG
>JBKPMY010000421.1:0-33369 GCA_046732375.1 Myxococcota bacterium | reverse complement strand
CCAGCGCTCAGGTGAAGAGCGCCCTGGTGCTCGCCGGGCTCGCCGCCGACGGCGAGACGCGGGTGCGCGAGCCCGAGCCGTCGCGTGACCACACCGAGCGGATGCTCGGAGCCTGGGGCGCGCCGGTCCGGGTGGAGGAGGGCGAGGTCGTCGCCACGCGTCTTCTCCGCCCGCTGTCGCTCCCCGGCTCGCTGGAGGTGCCCGGCGACCCCTCCTCGGCGGCGTTCTGGGTTGGCGCCGGGCTGCTGGTCCCCGGCGCGAGCGTGGTGGTGCGTGGGGTGGACGTGAACCCGACGCGAACGGGGTTCCTGGCGGTGCTGGAGCGGATGGGCGCCCGGGTGGTACGGGAGCCGGAGACGGCGCGGGCCGGCGACCCGGTGGCGACGGTGCGAGTCCGGGGCGGCCAGGCCCTCCGCGCGACGGAGATCCGGCCCGCCGAGGTTCCGTCGCTGCTCGACGAGATTCCCCTGCTCGCGGTCGTCGCCAGTCAGGCGAGCGGGGAGACCCGGGTCAGCGGGGCCAGGGAGCTGCGGGTGAAGGAGTCTGACCGGCTCCGGCAGCTGGTGCTCGGGCTGCGAGCGATGGGCGCCGACATCGACGAGCTCGAGGACGGCTTCGTCCTCCGGGGGCCGGTCCGCCTGCGGGCCGCCGGAATCGACGCCGCGCACGACCACCGCATCGCGATGTCCTTCGCCATCGCGGGCCTGGTTGCCGACGGGGAGACCGAGATCGACGGCGCGGAGTGGGCGGACATCTCGTATCCCGGCTTCTTCTCCGCGCTCGGGAGCGCGACCGGAGGGGCAATCCATGAGTGAACACGGCCCAGGGTCCCCCGCGAGCAGCGGGACCTCGGTCGCGATGCGCGAGCTTCTCTTCGGAGATGTCGCGCCCGACCGGTGGCCGGAGCGGGACGACCTGACCGGAGAGCCCTGGCGCTCCTTCATCGAGGCGCGGCGCGCGCTCGGCGCCGGGGATCGGGAGAAGGCTATTGCCCGCCTCCGGGGCATCCTCGAGCAGCCGGACCTCGAGTCGCGTCAGATCCTCCAGGCCTGGCACGCGCTTCGCCTCGCAGGCGAGTCGCCTTCGGAGGAGCTGGCCAAGCGACTGGAGGGCGTGGTCGTCGAGGTGGGTCTGGACGGCGGCCTGGATCTCCTGACGGCGTACCGCGACCTCTCCGCCCGCTACGTCAACTTCACCGGCGCGGCGATCATCTGGGAGCACCCGGATGCCTCGCTCGACGGGGACATCGAGGCCCTGCTCGAAGCCGGGCGCCGCGTGGTGGCGGTGATCGGTCCCTGGGAGCGGCCACGGCCTCCCCCGCCGGGGACGGGCGAGGTGCGGATCAACTTCCTGACCCCGAGCGGCCTGCACTTCGGACAGGCGCCCTATCAGCAGCTCGCCTCCGACGGACTGGGCGGCCCGGTCCTCGCCGCGGCCGTCCGGCTGATGCAGGCGCTGATCGGAAAGTCCCCGCGCGGCCAGCCGCCGCGCTAGCCGGGCCTCGTCCCGGCCTGCTGCAGGAACTGGTGCACGAAGGCGATGGCCATGCTGCCCTCGCCGACCGCCGCGGCCACCCGCTTCACCGGGCTGCTGCGGACGTCGCCGCAGGCGAAGATGCCGGGGACGCTGGTCTCCAGGAGGTAGGGGTCGCGGCGCTCTTGCCAGCGGCCGGCCTTCACCACGGCGTCTCCGGTGAGCAGGTAACCACGCTCGTCCCGAGCGAGCTCGGAAGGGAGCCAGGAGGTCTCGGCGTCCGCCCCGATGAAGACGAACACCCCGGTGCTGGCCTCGCGGCGGACGGTCCCGGTGGTGCGGTCCACGATGTCGATGGCCTCCAGCTGCTCCCGGCCATGAATCGCCTGCAGCTCGGAGGAGAGGGCGACCCGGATGTTCGCCTTCCCCCGGAGCTGCTCCACCAGGTAGTGGGACATGCTCTTCTCCAGCGAGCTGCCCCGCACGACCAGCGTCACCGTCCGGGCGTGGTTGGCGAAGAACATCGCCGCCTGACCGGCCGAGTTCCCGGCCCCGATGAGATGGATGTCCTGGTCCTGGGCCATGCTCGCCTCGCTTCGGGACGCGCCGTAGTGGACGCCCTTTCCGAGCAGCCGGTCGAACCCGTCGATCGGAAGGCGGCGCCAGCTGACGCCGGTGGCGATGATCATCGTCCGCGCCCGGATGGCGCCGTGGCCCTCGATGTGAACAGTCCGCGTCCCCGGCTCGATTCCGGTGACCGGTCGGGTGACGATGATCTCCGCGCCGAGCCGCCGTGCCTGCTGGAGCGCCCGCCGCGCCAGCTCGTCGCCGGACACCCCGGTGGGGAAGCCGAGGTAGTTCTCGATCCGCGACGAGGTCTCGGCCTGCCCGCCCGGCGCCTCGCGCTCGATGACCAGGGTCCGCAGGCCCTCGGAGGCGCCGTACACAGCGGCCGCCAGGCCAGCCGGCCCGCCGCCCAGGATGATCGTGTCGTACTCCGTGTCCCGGGGGAGGGTCTGCAGGCCGAGGCGCTCCGCCACTTCTCGTGGCCGGGCCCCGAGCACGGTGCTGCCATCCTCGCAGTGCAGCGCCGGCAGCTCCGCGGGCCCCGCCGCCGCTCCCGGCCACCGGGATGCGTCGGGCGAGTCGGGATCCAGCCAGTCGAAGCGGATCTGGTTCCGGGTCAGGAAGGCGTGCAGCTCGCGGCAGGCCGGATCTCCGCGGCGTCCGAGCACCGTCGCCCGGGACCGGGTCGGCGCGGCGGCGATTCCCTGCAGCCCACCGATGCGCTCCCGGGCAAGCGCCGCCACCCGGGTCAGCGCGTCCGGGAAGTGGGCGGCGAGGGCGTGGAACTGCGGAGGATCGATCCGGATGACCCGGGACGGCTCGTGGGCCCGGAAGCTGCCCTGGAAGGCGATGCCGAAGATGATCGGGACCTCGCCGAAGATCTGCCCGGGCGAGCGCCAGCCGATGGTCCGCTCGATCCCGTCGATGGACTTCCTCACCTCGATCTTCCCGGCGAGGACCAGGAACAGCGCCCGGTCGTCTCCCTCGTGAGCGGCGTGCTCGCCGGGGGCGAGGCGGATGTCGGCGGCCGTCCGGGCCACCCGGGCCAGGTCCTCCGCCGGAACTCCGGCGAGGACCGGCACTGCCGCAAGCTCGGAGATGTCGATCATGGAGCCTCGTGCCTGGTTCCACTCTAGCGGCGCGGCGAAACCCGAAAATATGGGCGAATCTTGTGGCCCTGTTCGATAACTTCAGGGAATGGCCCTCAACCTGAACTCCCTGCGGCTCTTTCTGGCGGTGGCGACTCACCGCGGCTTCTCCCGGGCGGCGCGCATCACCGGCGTCAGCCAGCCGGCCATCTCGAAGGCGGTCCGGTTGCTGGAGCAGCAGGTGGGGGCCCAGCTCCTGGTCCGCGCCTCCTCCGGCGTGGTTCTCACCGAGGCCGGGACGCAGCTGCTGGAGCATGCGCGAGCCCTGTTCGCCGAGGAGCGCGCCGCGGAGGAGCGCATGGACTCGCTCCGCGGGCTGCGCCGCGGCGTGCTCCGGATCGGTGCCAGCACCACGCTCGCCGCCTACTTCTTCCCGCCGATCCTGGGAGAGCTGTACCGGGAACACCCGGGCATCGATCTCCAGCTTCTCTCGGCCAACGCCCGCACCGTCATCGGCGCGCTGCTGGACCACCAGGTGGAGCTCGGCCTGGTCGAGGGGCCGGTGCAAGACGGGCGAATCGAGGTGCGGCCCTGGCGAGAGGACGAGCTGCTCGTGGTGGTGGCTCCGGACCACCCGCTCACCAGGAGGCGGAACGTGACTGGTGCCCAGCTGATGGAAGAGGTGCTGCTCCTGCGCGAGGAGGGCGCTGGAACCCGCACCGTGATGCTGGCCGCGCTCCGTCGCCGCCGCTGGACGCCCCGGCGCTCGTTCGAGGTGAATAGCACCGAGGCCATCAAGGGCCTCGTCGCCGCAGGCGTGGGCTGGGCCCTGCTGTCGGCTCGGGTGGTCCGTGACGAGCTGCAACGCGGTCGCCTCAAGCGCCTGGAGGTCCCTGACTTCACCCTCCGCAGGACGCTTTCGTGGGTCCGGTTGAAGGCGAGACGCCTCGGCCCGGCGGCGAGTGCGTTCCGCAGCCTTGCCGAGGCGTTCACCTTCGCCTGATCGCGCGTCCAGCCTCACGCGCGCAGGGGCGCGCCACCGTCCAGGCTCAGGGCATTCCGTCGAGCTCGGGCAGGGTCGCCGAGGCCCCCAGGCCCGGCCGCTGCACGAGAAGCTTCTTCCAGAAGTTCTTCATGGTCGCCTCCTTCACCGCTTCAAGATGCGGCGGAGGGGCCGGGCTGCCCAAGATCTTCGGGGGCCCACTGCCATCACCTGAAGGAATGGGGTGGTGATCAGGGTGCCATCAGCGTGTACTGGCCCACCCAGCCGGGGAGCGCGCGGATCCGATCCAGCCAGGCCACGACCGCGGGCCAGCGCGCTGGATCGACGCCCGCCTCGGGCGCGAGGAAGACGTAGGCCGAGGCCGAGAGGTCCGCGATGCTCGGCGCATCTCCGGCGAGGAACGGCCGTACCGACAGATCCTGCTGGAGCCGGTCCATGTCCGCCAGCGCCCGGGACTCGACCCAGGCCACTGCGCCGGACGGCGCCGTGTCGAAACCGCGGCGGTAGTAGCGGAGGTTCGCCATGGAGAAACCGATCCGGTTCACCTCCCAGAAGAGCCAGGTGGTGAGCTGCTCCCAAGTCGATCCCGGCGGTGGACCGAAGTTCCCGGTCTGCCGAGCCAGGGTCAGGAGAATCGCATTGGACTGCGCCTGGGGCCTGCCGTCGGTGACCAGGACCGGCACCTCGCCGAACTGGCTCACTCGCCGGAACTCCTCGGGGCGGGCCGTGCGGGGAATCTCGGTGTCCACCCACACGTAGCGGTGGGGGACGCCGGCGAGCGTGAGGAAGAGCCGGACCTTGTACGAGTGGCCAGACTCGTGGTTCCCGTAGAGCACGAGGTCGTGCATGGGGCCGAGGGTACGCCGCCGGGCACCGCCGAGGGGGTACAGTCCGCGGTCGGCGGCCGTGGACCGACCGCTGGCCTGCCAGGAGAGCCCGTCCGCCGCCGTGCCGCGCTTCGCCGTCATCGGAGACCCGATCAACCACTCGGCCTCGCCCAGGCTGTTCCGCTGGCTCGCCGGGACGCTCGGACTGCCGCTGACGTACGAGGCTGTCCGGGTGCCGTCCGGTTCGCTCCCGGCGGTGCTCGAGCAGGCCCGCGCCGGGCGCTGGGACGGGCTGTCGGTGACCATCCCTCACAAGCAGGACGCGCTGGTCCTGTCCGACCGGGCTGACCCGCGGGCGGCGCGGACCGGAGCGGCGAACTGCCTGGTGCGCTCGCCGGAGGGGCGGCTCGTGGCCCACAACACCGACGTGGAGGGCGTGGTGCAGGCGCTCGCCAGGCACGGGCGCTCTCTCGCCGGCAGCTCAGTGCTGCTCGTGGGCGCGGGAGGCGCGGCCCGCGCGGGTGCGGTGGCGGCCCGGGACGGCGGTGCCTCGCGCCTGTGGATCGCCAATCGCCACCCGGCGCGCGCGCTCGATCTGGCCTCGGCATTCGACGGAGAGGCCCTGCCCCTCACCGCCCAGGCGCTCGGGCCGGTGCTGCCGCGGGCGGACCTCGTGCTGCAGGCCACCTCGGTGGGCCTCGACGCGGCGGACGACTCGCCACTGCCCCCGGGGTGCGTGCTACACGACCGGGCCACGGTGATGGACATGGTGTACCGCCCGCTCCGGACCCGGCTGCTGCGTGACGCGGAAGCGGCCGGCGCCCGGACCATCGACGGGCTGTGGATGCTGGTCTTCCAGGGGCTGGCCGCGCTCCGGCTCTGGACCGGCGCGGAGCCCGGCCCGGAGGTTGCCGCCGATCTGCACGCGCACCTCGCGGAGGGCGAATGACGCTCCGGCGGCTCCGCGCGTTCACCGCCGGCGAGAGCCACGGGCCGGCGCTCCTCGGCATCCTCGAGGGCCTTCCCGCCGGTCTCCCGCTCACCTCGGCGCTCATCGACCGCGACCTCGCGCGGCGGCAGAAGGGGTACGGGCGGGGCGGGCGCATGCGCATCGAGCAGGACGCGGCGGAGATCCTCGCCGGGCTCCGCTTCGGCGAGACGCTCGGGTCACCCCTCGGACTGCTGATCCGCAACCGCGACTGGGAGAACTGGACCGAGCGGATGAGCCCTGCTCCGGGCGGGCCCGATCCCCGTCCGGTGCAGATTCCGCGCCCGGGGCACACCGATCTCGCCGGGGCGCTGAAGTACGGACGCACGGCCGACCTGCGCGACATCCTGGAGCGGGCCTCGGCGCGAGAGACCGCCATGCGGGTGGCGCTCGGCGCCGCGGCCCGGGCCCTCCTGCGCGAGCTGGGCATCACCGTGGGGAGCTACGTGCGCAGCATCGGAAACGCCGAGGCCGACGCCGCGTCGGACGTCGCACCGGAGCTGCTGCGGGAGGATGCCGAGGCGCTGGCCCTCCGTGCCGACGAGACAGAGACCCGCGCGCTCACTGCCGGCGGCTCCGACCGGATGGTGCAGGCGATCCAGGAGGCGCAGCGGCGGCGGGACACCCTGGGCGGAGTCATCGAGGTGATCGCCACCGGCGTCCCGCCCGGTCTCGGCTCGCACGTGCACGCGGACCGGAAGCTCGATGGGCGGCTCGGCGGCGCGCTGCTCTCCATCCCGGCGATCAAGGCGGTGGAGATCGGCGACGGTATCCGCGGAGGGCGCGCCTACGGGAGCGAGACCCACGATCCCATCGTGCTCTCCGGTGACCGACTCTCCCGCACCAGCAACCACGCCGGCGGGCTGGAGGGCGGCATCACCAACGGCGAGCCGGTGCTGCTCCGCGCGGTGATGAAGCCCATCTCCACCGTCCCGGCCGCGCTCCCCTCGGTGCACCTGGGGACGCTGGAGCTCGTCCCCGCCCACGTCGAGCGGAGTGACACCTGCGCGGTCCCGGCCGCGGGCGTGGTCACCGAGGCGGTGCTGGCGCTCGCTCTGGCAGACGCGCTGCTCGAGGCGCTGGGCGGCGACACGATGGACGGGCTGCGGCCCGCGTTCGCCCGGCTCCGGCTCTCGGCGCGGACCCGGCCGGGTCACGTGTGGCTGGTGGGCCCGATGGGCTCGGGGAAGACCGAGGCCGGGCGGCGGCTGGCGGTGCTGCTCGGGCTCCCCTTCGTGGACCTGGACGCCATCGTCGAGGAGCGGGCGGGGCGGTCGGTGACGGAGCTGTTCCGCGCCGAGGGCGAGGCCCGCTTTCGCGCGCTCGAGGCAGAGGCGGTCGGCTCGGCGGCGAAGGGGCCGGCGGCGGTCGTCGGCACGGGGGGAGGCGTGGTGCTGGGTGACGCTGCCTGGCGAATGATGCGGGACAGCGGGGTGGTCCTGGGCCTCACCGCCCGCAAGGAGACGCTGCTCGCCCGGCTCGCGGGCCAGACGGCGCACCGGCCGCTGCTGGCCGGCGATGCGAGCGCGGCGCTGGAGCGGATCCTCGGCGAGCGGCGCCACCTCTACCGGCGCGCGGACCTGACACTGGATACCGAGGGTCTGTCCCCCGACGGGGTGGCGGGGGCGCTGGTGGGTCTGCTCCGGTCGCTGCACGGGCCGCTGGTCCGGCCCGGGGCGGTCCCGTGAGGGTGACGGTCCAGTCTCGCGCCGGGGCTTACTTCGTGGACATCGCCCCGGGGGTGCTCGCGAGCCTCGCCGAGGACCCGGTTGGCACCGGAATCACCGGGCGCGTGGCGGTGGTCACCGACTCCAACGTCCGGCCGCTGTGGGGTGATCGAGTCCGGGGGATGCTCGCCGGGGCCGGGCTGGACCCGGTGCTGCTGGAGATTCCCGCCGGGGAGGGCAGCAAGACGCTCGCCCATGCGGACGCGCTGTGGACGCGGCTCATCCAGGCGGGGCTGGGCCGGGGGGACACGGTGCTGGCGCTCGGCGGCGGCGTGGTGGGTGACCTCGCGGGCTTCGTGGCCGCGACCTACCACCGGGGGCTTCGGCTCGTGCACGCGCCGACGACGTTGCTGGCGCAGGTCGACTCGTCGATCGGCGGCAAGGTGGCCATCGACCACCGGCTGGGAAAGAACCTCATCGGCGCTTTCCATCCGCCGGTGCGGGTCCTTTCCGACGTCTCCACGCTGCGGACGCTGCCGGTGCGCGAGCGGTGGAACGGGCTGGCCGAGGTGGTGAAGACGGCGCTGGTGCTCGACGGTGAGCTGTTCGCCGAGCTGGAGACCGCGCTGCCGGCGCTCGGCGACGGCCGGGCAGACGACGAGGGCTGGTCCGGGGTGGTGGGTCGGACCGCGGCCCTCAAGGCGCGGCTGGTGTCGGAGGACGAGCTGGAACGCGGGCCGCGGATGCTCTTGAACTTCGGCCACACCGTCGGCCACGCCCTGGAGGCGGCCACCGGCCACGGACCGCTGACCCACGGCGAGGCGGTGGTCCTCGGGATGCGGGCCGCGGTGGCGGTCTCGGAGCGTCTGGGGCGGCTCGGGCCACAGGAGGCCCGGCGGGTCGAGGCGGTGCTGGCGCGCTTCCCCCAACCGCCCCCGGTCTCTCGTCCCGTGCGGGCCGAGGTGCGAGCCGCGCTGGGCCGGGACAAGAAGGCCAGCGCCGGGAAGATCCGGTACGTCCTCCTGGACGGAATCGGGCAGGGAGCGATCGAGCCGGCCCTTCCCGAGGAGCTCCTCGCCTTCGCCATCGACCGCGCGCTGGAGTCCCTCTGATGCGGGTGCTGGTGCTGCACGGTCCGAACCTGAACCTGCTCGGCGAGCGCGAGCCCAGCGTGTACGGCCGGGCGACCCTGGAGGAGATCGACGCCCGCATCGGTGAGCGAGGGCGGGCGCTCGGGGCGCAGGTGCGGACCTTCCAGAGCAACCACGAGGGGGCGCTGATCGACCGGCTCCATGCCGAGCGCCGCTGGGCGGATGGCGTGCTCTTCAATCCCGGAGCGCTGACCCACTACGCCTGGTCGCTCCGGGACGCGGTGGCGGCGGCGTCGCTGCCCTGCATCGAGGTGCACCTGTCGGACGTGAGCAAGCGCGAGCCTTGGCGGCGGACGAGCGTCCTCGCCGACGTCCGGGCGGCGCTGTGCGCGGGCCGCGGGCTGGAGTCGTACCTGGAGGCGCTGGAGCTGCTGCTGGAGATCGCCCCCGGACCCGAGCGCGACGCCGAGGGCACCGTGGCGCTCCTCGCGGAGCGCCTGGCGCACCCGGAGGAGCGGGGCGTGCTCGCGCACGAGCTGGCGCAGATCGTCCGCCGGTCGGGCCGCTTCCGGTGGGTGGGCCTCTACGACGTCGGGACGGAGGAGGTCGAGGTCCGGGGCTGGTCCGGACCCGGTCCCCCGGCCCACCCGCGGTTCGCTCGGACGGACGGCCTGACGGGGGCAGCGATCGCGAGCGGCCGCCCGCTCGTGGTCCAGGACGTCCGGACCGACCCGCGGCACCTGCCGACGCTGGAGGGGACCCGGGCGGAGGCCATCTTCCCGGTCGTCGCGCCGTCAGGCGTGCTCGGGACGATCGACGTGGAGAGCGCGAACGCGCAGGCCTTCACCGCCGACCGGGTGCGCTGGCTCGAGGAATGCGTCGACGCGCTGGCGCCGTTCTGGGAGGCTGGGCGCAGCTCCAGCTGAAGGGCCGTCGGGCCCACCACGTGCTGCACCCCCGGAAGTGATCCGGTCGGGCGCGGAGGCTCTCGCTAAGGTTGGAGCATGCGGAGAATCCGGCGCGTGGGGTTCGTGACCTCGGAAGAGCTCCGGGATCTGATTCCCGACGATCGTTCGGCGAGCCCGGTGCTGGCAGCGCGCGGAGTCGAGGTGGTCCCGGTCGTCTGGACCGAGCCGCTGTCGGCGAAGCTCGACGCGCTCGTCCTCCGTTCCACCTGGGACTACCACCTGGCGCTCCCGCGGTTCCTCGCCTGGATCGACGCGGTCGAGGCGGCCGGTCTGCCGCTCTTCAACCGTCCTGCGACCATCCGTTGGAACGTGGACAAGAAGTACCTGCTCGAGGTCGCGGCCCGAGGCGTTCCGATCGTCCCGACCCGTCATGCGCCGCGGGGCTCGGGGGTGGAGCTCCCCGCGCTGCTCCAGGAATCTGGATGGACCGACGTCGTGGTGAAGCCCAGCGTCTCCGGAGGCGCCTTCGAGACCTGGCGCTCCCGCGGGAGCGAGCCGGACGTAGAGCGCTTCGCCCGCCAGCTGGAGAGGATGGACTGTCTGGTCCAGCCGTTTCTTCCCGAGCTCGTATCGCAAGGTGAGTGGTCGCTGCTGTTCTTCCTCGGCAGGTTCAGCCACGCGGTGCTGAAGCGGCCGGGGCGGGGTGACTTCCGGGTCCAGGAGGAGTTCGGCGGCGCCTTCGGTCCCGCCGAGGCTCCGCTGGCCATCGTCGAGGCGGCGACGCTGGCCCTCGAGGCATCGGGGCAGGAGACCCTCTACGCCCGCGTGGACGGCGTCGTCCGGGAGGGTCGCTTCGAGGTGATGGAGCTCGAGCTGGCGGAGCCCTCGCTCTTCTTCGGAACGAGCTCCGGATCCGCGGAACGGTTCGCCGACGCTCTGGTCGAGGCCCTCGGCTGAGGTCCGGTGCTCAGGGAGCGCGGACCGAGTGGACCGCCTCGGCCAGCGACCTCACCAGCGCCACCGGACCTTCCGCTTCGCCGCCCGACCGGGCGATCTCCGCGACCAGCGCGCTGCCGACCACCACGGCGTCGGCGTGCTCGGCGAGGGCGCGGGCCTGCTCGGGTGCGGAGATGCCGAATCCCACGGCGACCGGAGCCCGGCTCGCGGCGCGCACCGCATCGAGCCGGGCGGGGAGGTCCGCGGGGAGCGCCGACCGGGCTCCCGTCACCCCGGTGATGCTCACGAAGTAGAGGAAGCCCCGGGTGCGCTCGCCGATCGCGCGGAGCCGCGCGGGTGGGGTGGTGGGCGCCGCGAGCAGGACCAGCGAGACTCCCTTCGCCGCGGCAGCGTCGCCGAGCGCACCGGCCTCCTCCAGGGGAAGGTCGGGGACGATGAACCCATCCACGCCGACCTCGGCTGCCCGGGCGACGAAGGGCTCGAGGCCCATCCGGACGATGGGATTCATGTAGCCCATGAGCGCCAGCGGCACCTCGCAGCGCTGGCGGCGGAGCCGCGCGACGAGGTCGAGGATGCCGGAGAGCGTGGTCCCGGCGCGCAGGGCGCGCTCCGCTGCACGCTGGATGGTGGGCCCGTCCGCCAGAGGGTCGGAGAAGGGAACGCCGAGCTCGATGACGTCGGCGCCGGCGTCGGCCAGCGCCGGAACCAGCTTCTCCGTTGTCGCGAGGTCGGGGTCGCCGGCGCAGAGGTAGACGATGAGCGATCTCCGTCCATCGGATCGCGCGGCGGCGAGCTGCCGCTCCAGCCGGTTCATTGTCGGGAGCTCCGCGGACCGGTCCGGGCCATCAGCCACGCCTGGATGGCCTCGTCGGTCCGGTCGTGGATCGACGCACAGCGCTCGATCCGCGCCAGCGCTTGCTGGAGCGCGAAAGGACCCCCGTCGAGGGGTTCCATGACCGGGCCGAGCTTCCGTCTCGCCTCGTCGGCGATCCGCCGGTCACAGGCCCGACCGATGGTGGACAGCAACCGCTGCGCCTCGTCGTCCCGCATCCGCGGTGGGAGCGAGGCCGCTCGGTCCCGGAGCACGGGCCACGCCTGCTCCCGGGTCTCGCTGCGGGCAATCTGTTCGGCGAGCAGCGGGGCGGTATCGCGGATCTCGAAGCGCGGATCATCGAGCAGGGCGCGGGCCCGCGCGGCCAGCTCCGGGTCCTCGAACCAGCCCAGGGCGGCGGTGATCCGCGTGCGGTCGTTCCGCGCCCCGCCGGCCAGTGCCTCCCTCACCATGAGATCGAAGAGCGTGCTGTCGCCGTGGGTGGCGGCGACTCGGAGCACGGGCTCGAGCACGTCCTCGTCGAGCCCTGAGCGATCCGCGAGCCACTGTCGCGCGAGCCGGGCGGCCTCGGCCTGAAGGGTCCGGTCCTCGGCGCTCGTGGTCACCAGCGGGACCACGACCCGCCGCGTTTCCCGGACGTCGAGCGAGTCTCTGGCCCGGGATGTCCAGCCGGTGGCGCGCGCCCGGGCCGAGCCCAGGCGGGCGAACAGCTCGATGCGGCGGCTGTGGCTCTCGCGCGAGAGCCGATCCTTCCGCAGCCACCCATCCAGCATCTCCCAGCCGGCGATCGCCACGTCGGAGTCCGCCTGCCGGGTCATCGCCGCCGCGCGGTCCAGCGCCTCCCCGACCGGGACGTCGCCGCGCTCGGCGAGGGCCGAGAGGTCGGAGGCCATCGCCACCTCCTCCTCTGCGGAGAGCGTCCCGGGAGCCATCGCGCGCAGCTTCTTCCGGAGCTCCGGCGGGTAAGCCACCCGGTAGTAGGCGAGCCCGCCGTCGTTCAGGACGACCCAGGCGGGACAGCCGAGTGATGCGGGGAGGGGAAGGGATCCCGTCTGGCCCTCGAGAAGGGTGCAGGCGCGCTCCACTTGTTTCCCGGTCCCGGCGCGGGCACACACCGGGAACTGCCAGGTGAACTCGGTCCCGGTGACGAACGGTTCCTGCGAAAGCTGGACGGTCGCCGCGCCCGAGCCGTGGCAGGCGAGAGTGGCCCGGACGAGCGGAAACCCGGGCTGATCCACGAAGCTCGCCAGCGGGGTAGAGACCTTCCGTCCGAGCGAGGCATCGAGCGAGCGGAAGAGGTCCTCGGAGGTCGCGTTCCGGTCGGCGTAGGTGTTGAGGTACGTCGCCAGGGCGCTCCTCCACGGGCCCTCGCCGATCCATCGCTCGAACATGCCGATGACGGTGCGGCCCTTGGAGTAGGTGAGGGCAGCGTCGAAGGACGCCTCGATGTCCTCCCGGGTGTGGATCGGCTGTCGGATGCGCTTGGCGCCGGGCACCGCGTCGGCGTGCAGGGCTTGCTCCCGCGCGTGCAGCGACCTCCGCTCCCACCGCCATCCCGGCTCGAGGCGGGCGGTGACCTTCCCGTCGATCCAGCTTCCGAACGACTCGTTCAGCCAGGTGTCGTCCCACCAGGCGGTGGTGACGAGGTCCCCGTACCAGTAGTGCGCCAGCTCGTGGATCGCGATGTTCGCCCCGTGCTGCTGTCGGGCGAGCTCGTCCCGTCCCGGTGCGAAGAGCATCAGCGGCTGACCGAGGGCGACCAGGCCCGGGTGCTCCATCGTCCCCCAGAAGCGCGGGACGACCAGGACATCCAGCTTGGCGTAGGGGTAGGGAACGTCGGTGGCGTCCTCCAGGAGGGAGACCATTCGCGGGAGGATGCTCTGGGCGTATGCCAGCTCCTCGCGGTGGCCCGGCGGGACGATGAAGCGAAGCGGGGTCTCGTGGTGGCCCGCCGGCGCGCCCGGGACGACGTCGAATGGCCCGGCGGCGAAGGCCACGAGGTAGCTGGGCAATGGCCGGCTGCGCTCGAAGCGCACGGTCACCCAGCCGTCGGCACCCGTCCGTCGGTCGGCCTCCGCGGTGTTGGCGAAGGCGCCGTCTCCGGGGGGCACGGCGATCTCCAGCTCCCAGGGGATCTTGAACGACGGCTCGTCGAAGGAAGGGAAGGCGCGCCGTGCGTCCACCGCCTCGAAGAAGGTGTAGAGGAAAGGACCGTCTCCCTCGTCAACCTGGTAGATCCCGCGGCTCCGCTCGCGATCGAGCGGGCCTTCGTACTCGAGGACCAGCTCTGCCTGGCCGGGCGCAAGTCGCGTCCCCGGCCGCACCTCCAGCAGGTCGGGCGGAACGACGACGGTGCGCACCGGCTGCTCCGCCCCGCCCTGGATCAGGATGGCGCGGCGAATGGTGAGGTCCTGGGCGTGGAGCCAGAACACGGGAACCGGGGCGCCGACGACCAGCTGGATGCGCGCGGTCCCGGTGAAGGTGGTCGCTCGAGGATCGAGACGGAGCGAGAGGCGCTCGCCGGTCGGACGGACGTCCGTGGGCAGCCGGAGCCCGGGCGGGGGTGTCGAGACGGTGGAGGTCGTGCCGGCATCCGGCCCGCCGCCGCCCCTCGCCGGTGCGCTCGGCGCCGAGGCGCAGCTCACGAGGAAGGCCAGCGCAGCGACCCCTCCCCCGATGGATCGCCGGACGCGCCGGGAGTGCTTCACGTCGGTCCTCCCGGGGAGCGCCGCTCGATCTCCGCGAGGGCATGGACCAGATCCTTGTCTCCGCGGCCGGAGAGATTGACCAGCAACCGCTTGCCCTTGCCGAGCTCTCGCGCCACGTCGGCTGCCCGCGCCAGCGCATGCGCCGTCTCCAAGGCGGGGAGAATTCCCTCCAGCCGGCAGCAGTCCTGGAACGCCGCGAGGGCCTCGCCGTCGGTCGCGGTCCGCACGTCCAGCCGACCACCGTCGCGCAGCCATGCGAGCTCGGGGCCGACTCCGGGGTAGTCGAGCCCCGCGCTCACCGAGTGCGCCTCGGCCACCTGGCCATCGTCGGTCTGGAGCACCGAGCTGGCGCTGCCGTGCAGCACCCCGAACCGGCCGGCGGTGAGCGAGGCCCCGTGCTTCCCGGTGCCGAGGCCCTCACCTCCTGCCTCCACCGCCACCAGGCGAACCGAGGGGTCACCGAGGAAGGCGGTGAAGGCCCCCATGGCGTTCGAGCCACCCCCGACGCAGGCGACGACCGCGTCGGGCAGTCCGCCGAAACGCTCCAACCACCGGGCGCGCGCCTCGTCGCCGATGACTCGCTGCAGGTCGCGCACCATGCTCGGGTAGGGGTGCGGACCGGCGACGCTCCCGATGACGTAGAAGGTGGTCTCGACGTGCGTCACCCAGTCGCGGATGGCCTCGTTCATCGCGTCCTTGAGCGTCCGGCTGCCGCTCTCCACCGGGCGCACCGTCGCCCCGAACAGACGCATGCGCTGGACGTTGGGGGCCTGACGCCGGACGTCCTCGGCCCCCATGAAGACCTCGCAGGAAATCCCCAGGCGGGCGCAGGAGGCGGCGGTCGCCACGCCGTGCTGGCCGGCGCCGGTCTCGGCGATGACCCGGCGCTTGCCCATCCGCAGCGCGAGCCGCACCTGGCCGACCGTGTTGTTCACCTTGTGGGCCCCGGTGTGGAGGAGGTCCTCGCGCTTGAGCCACACCTCGGCTCCGCCGAAGGCATCGGTGAGCCGGGCGGCGAACGTGATCGGGGTGGGGCGGCCGGCCCAGTCGCGCAGGTCGGCGGCCACCACGGCGCGGTACGCCGGATCGACGCGCGCCTCGGCCCAGGCCCGGGCGAGCTCGTCCAGTGCCGGGATGAGGGTCTCCGGCACGTAGCGGCCCCCGTACTTGCCGAACCGACCGGTCTCCGCGTCCGGCGTGCTCATCGCTCCTCCCCGAGGCGCACCGCGGCGACGAAGGCCCGCACCAGCGCCGGGTCCTTCTCCCCCGGCCGGGCCTCGACGCCCGAGGCCACGTCCACGCCGAAGGGTAGGGCCTGCCGGACTGCCTCGCTCACGTTGACCGGGGTGAGCCCGCCGGCGACCCAGAACGGCAGCCCGTAGCGCCGGGCACCGCGGGCGAGCGACCAGTCGAAGCTGCGCCCCGAGCCTCCGAAGCCTTCCACCCTCGCGTCCAGCATCACCTCCGCGGCACGGGCCGACACCGACTCGGGCAGGGAGGACTCGACGCGCAGCACCTGCCAGAGGGGGACGCCCGCGCCCATGTAATCGGCAGGATCCTCGTCGCCATGGAGCTGGACCGCGCCGAGACCGACCGCGGCGACCGTGTCGCGGACCTCCAGCGGCGCCGCGCGGACGAACACCCCGACCCGCAGCACGCCGGGAGGCAGGGCCGCGGCGATCTCCGCCGCCCGGGCGACAGCGACGTGGCGCTTGCTCCCCGGCCAGAAGTTGAATCCCACCGCGTCGACTCCCGCCTCCACGCAGGCCAGGGCGTCCTGGAGCCGGGTGATGCCGCAGATCTTGATCCGGGTCCTCACGCCCCGGCCTCCACCAGCGCCCGCACCGCCGCGACCGGATCCGCGGCGCGCATCAGGCTCTCGCCCACCAGGGCCGCGCCGGCGCCGGCCGCCGCCAGCCGGCGGATGTCCTCGGGGCGGCGGATCCCGCTCTCGGCCACGAGAAGCCTGCCCGGACGCCCGAGCGAGGGCGAGAGACGCTCGAACCGGCTCTCGTCGACCTCCAGCGTCTCGAGATCGCGCGCGTTCACCCCGACCATCGTCGCCTCGAGCAGGTCGGGAGCCCAGAGCTCGAAGGGCTGCACCACCTCGAGCAGCACGTCCAGCCCGAGGGAACGCGCTGTCTCACAGAGCTCGGCGAGCCGGGGAGGCTCGAGCGCGCCGGCGATCAGCAGCACGGCGTCGGCGCCGGCGTCGACCGCCTCCGCCAGCATGTACGGGTGGACCACGAAGTCCTTCCGGAGCAGCGGCAGGTCCACCGCCGCCCGCACCGCGCGGAGGTCGTCGAGGGTTCCGCCGAACCGGCGCCCCTCGGTAAGCACGCTCACGCACCGCGCTCCCCCGTCGGCGTAGGCGCGGGCCTGGGCCGGTGCGTCCACCGCGCGGATGGCGCCGGCCGACGGTGAGGCACGCTTCACCTCGCAGACGAGGGGGAACCCGCGTCCGCCGCGCAGCGCCGCCTCGAAGCGCGACGGGTGTCGCGGCCGGCCGGCCACCTCCGCCATCAGCCGTGGTCGCTGCTGCATCCGCCGCGCACAGTCCTCGAGGGCGCCGGCCACCAGCTCGGCAAGCACCCCTCGCGGTGGCCTCCAGACTGAACCCTCGCCAGCTCGCGGGCTCACGCCGCCACGCCCGCCCGGGTCAGGGCCACCAGGCGCTCCAGCCGTGTGCGCGCGGAGCCGGAGTCGATGCTCTCCGCGGCCCGGAGCACTCCCTCGGCGAGGGTCTGCACCGCGTCCGCGACCCAGAGCGCGGCACCCGCGTTGAGGAGCACCGCGTCCCGGATCGCGCCTGGGCGCCCATCGAGCAGGTCGGCCAGGAGGCGCGCGTTGTCCTCGGGCGTCCCGCCCTGGATCGCGCCGCGGGGGACCGGGTTCAGGCCACCGTCCCCGGGCTGGATGACGACCTCCCGGACGTCGCCCGCCTCCACCCAGGCTCCCCGGGTCGGTCCACTGGGGGAGATCTCGTCCAGCCCCTCCAGGCCGTGCACCACGAGGGCCCGCTCAGTCCCGAGACGGGCGAGAGTCTCCGCCACCACCGGAACCAGCGCGGAGGCGTAGACGCCCAGGAGCTGTCGCGGAGCCCGTGCCGGATTCGCCAGGGGGCCGAGGAGGTTGAAGATGCTCCGCACGCCGACCTCGCGGCGGACGGGGCCCACGTGGCGCATCGCCCCGTGGAGGGCCGGCGCGTAGAGAAAGCCGATGCGGACGTCGGCGAGGCAGCGCTCGACGATCTCCACCGGCGCATCCACCGACACACCGCAGGCGGTGAGCAGGTCGGCGCTGCCACTCTGGGAGGAGACGCTGCGGTTGCCGTGCTTGGCGACGGTGATGCCGGCCCCGGCCACGACCAGCGCCGCGGCAGTGGAGATGTTGAACGTGCCCGCGCCGTCGCCTCCGGTTCCGCAGGTATCCAGGACCACCCGACCGGGAGGGACCTGCACCGGCGTCGCGCGGCGCCGCATCACCGTCGCCGCGGCGGCGATCTCCGCCGGCGTCTCCCCCTTCATCCTGAGCCCGACGAGGAAGGCGCCCATCTGCGCGGGCGTCGCCTCGCCCTGGAAGATGGTCTCGAAGGCGGCCTCGACCTCCGCCGGAGAGAGGTCGATGCGGTCCACGAGCTTCTGGAGGAGGGCCTTCACGGACCGAGCCGTCCCTGGAGGAAGTTGCGGAGGAGCACTGGCCCATCGGGAGTGAGCACGCTCTCCGGGTGGAACTGAACGCCCACCGTGGGGTGGCTCCGGTGGCGGAGCGCCATCACCTCGCCGTCGTCGGCGGAGACCGCGGTGACCTCCAGCACCTCCGGGAGCGTCGGCCGGTCCACCACCAGGGAGTGGTAGCGCCCGACCGGGAGCGGCCGGGGCAACCCGGTGAAGAGGCCGGTGCCCTCGTGCGAGACGGGCGAGGTCTTCCCGTGCACCACTCGCCCCGCGCGCCGCACCACGCCGCCGAACGCCGCGCCGATGGATTGATGCCCGAGGCACACGCCGAGGATGGGCACCGAGCCGCTGAGGGCCCGCACCAGTGGAACCGAGACGCCCGCCTCCGCCGGCGTGCAGGGGCCGGGGCTGAGGATCACCGCGTCGGGCTTCATCGCGCGGACGTCGTCCACGGAGATCTCGTCGTTGCGGTGGACCTCCACCTCGGCCCCGAGGGACTGGATCGCCTGGACCAGGTTGAAGGTGAACGAGTCGTAGTTGTCGACGACGAGGATCACTGGCCCGCCTCGTCTCCGGCGATCGCCACCAGAGCGGCCCGGAGCTTGTGCGCGGTCTCCTGGTACTCGGCCTCCGGTGTACTGTCGTGGACGATGCCGGCCCCGGCCTGGAAGCGCAGCCGGCGTCCGGCGAGGGCGACGCTGCGGATGACGATCGCCAGGTCCATGTCGCCGTCGAAGCCGACGTAACCGGCGGCGCCGGCGTAGGGGCCGCGAGAGACGGGCTCCAGCTCGTCGATGATCTCCAGCGCACGCACCTTGGGCGCCCCGCTGACCGTCCCGGCGGGGAAGGCGGCGGAGATGACGTCCCAGGCGTCGAGCCCCGGGTCGAGCGTGCCCGAGACCTGGCTGACCATGTGCATCACGTGGCTGTACCGCTCGATGACCTCGCGCTCCTCGACCTTCACCGTGCCCGGGCGGCTGACCCGGCCGACGTCGTTGCGTCCGAGGTCCACCAGCATCACGTGCTCGGCGCGTTCCTTGGGATCGGCCTTGAGCTCGGCCTCGAGCGCGGCGTCCTCCGCGGGCGTCGCCCCGCGCTTCCGGGTTCCGGCGATGGGCCGGACGGTGACCGTCTCGCCGGAGAGGCGGACGAGCAGCTCGGGCGAGGCACCGGCGAGCGCCCGCTCGCCGAAGCGGAGGAAGAAGAGGTACGGGGTGGGGGAGACGCGGCGGAGAGCCCGGTACAGCTCGAACGGGTCTCCCTGGTAGTCGCCGGTGAGCCGGCGGGAGAGCACCACCTGGTAGCAGTCGCCCGCCGCGATGTACTCGCGGGCCCGGGTCACCGCGGCCTCGAAGCCGGCCCGCTCCCAGCCGTCCTCGAGGCTTCCCAGCGTCGGGGGGGGGGTGGGCGGCGGGAGTGGCCGCTGCAGCGCCTCGGCCAGCGCGTCGGCCCGGTCCATCGCGGAGCGGTAGGCCTCCTCGACGGTCGCGTGAAGGGGAAGGTGCACCGATGCCCAGATCCGCAGCCGGTGGCTCAGGTTGTCGAAGACGGCGCAGCGGTCGACGAGCATCCACTCGCCGTCGGGAAAGTCGGGATCCGGCCCGTGCCGCTGGGGAACGCGGGGCTCGAACCACCGCACGGCGCCGTGTCCGAGGTAACCCACGAGGCCGCCCACGAAGGGAGGCGCGCCGTCGGGCCGCACGAACTCGAACGCGTCCATCAGCTCGCGGAGGGCATCGAGCCGCGGCAGCTGGTCCTCGAAGGTGCGGGAGCCGGCCTGCTCCAGCACGGTGCCGTCCGGGCCCTGGCGGACGAGCGCGACGGGCTCGTCTCCGAGGAAGGAGTACCGCCCCCAGCGCTCGCCGCCCTGGACCGACTCGAGGAGGAAGGCATGGGAGGGCGTGGGGAGCTTGAGGAAGGCGCTGACCGGCGTCTCGGTGTCCCCGGGGAGCTCGCGCCACACCGGGACGAGGTTCCCGCGGGCAGCGAGTCGCTCGAAGCTGGCCAGGCTCATCCGGGTGTCACGCATCGGCTGGCCACCCTACCGCAGGGCAGGGGCCGATGCGGGGGACCCGACGGAGCGGCGAGCGAGCGTGCATGGCCGGGGGACACCACCATGCCCGGGAGTTGCTTCAGGCCTTCTCCAGCTCCTCGAGCGACTTCTTCGGATCCAGCCAGGTCTCGAACTTGTGGGTCAGGTACTTCTTCGCCTGACCCCGGAGCAGCAGTCCCGGGTCGCTGGCCTCACCGCCGACGGTCTTCTCCGTCACCCGCAGCACCGCGTCGAGGTGGATGCCCATCACCTTTCCGTGGAGCTTCGCCTCGTCGCCGGACCACGTGGACTGGATGCCGTGCTTCGCCCAGTGCTGGGTGAGCTTCTCCATCCGCTTCTTCGCCTCGGCCAGCGAGAGCGTGTGTGCCACGTGGAAGTCGATCTTGCCCATCGTCGTTCAGACTCCTCTTGATCCAGCGGCAGCGGCGCGCCTCCGCCTCGGGAGCTTCATCCCCGCCGCGTCGGGCCCACCGTAGCGGGCCAGGTAGGGTCCGAGGTCGACTTTCTGCGCGGTCCGGGCCGAGCTCATCGGGCGAACCTTGCCGAGGACGGGGCGCTCCTGGAAGGGCCTGTCGTGCAGCCCCAGGACCCACATGAAGTTGGCCACGCTCACCGGGTCCCGGCCGTCCAGCGCGTAACGGTCATTGAGGTGCGCCAGCCGCGCCAGGGCCTCGTCCGGGGAAGGGCTCCACTCGAGGATCTTCTTCCCCCACAGCATCCGCAGATAGCCGTGGATCCGGCCGTCCTCGCGCAGCTCGCGCTGGGCGGCGTTCCACAGCGGGTCGGCCGTGTCCCCTCGATCCAGCTGTTCGAGGGTGTAGAGGTGCTCGCGGTGGTCCTTCGCATGGGCGTTCAGCGTCTGCTGCGCCCAGCGGGGGAGGGAAGTGAAGCGCAGCTGCGAGTGGACCGGGGTGTGGAGGCAGTAGTTGAAGCCCAGCTCCCGGCGGACCAGCAGCTCCTCGAGGAACGATGCCACCCCGGGCTGGGTCGCTCCGTGCGCCTCGATGCACGCCTGGGCCACCTCCCCGGCGAAGAGCAGCCCCCAGTGGAGCGCGGGCGACAGTCCCGACTGGCCTCGCTGCCCCGGCTCGTTGCGCGCCTCGTCGAATCCTGCCACCCGGTCGCGGACGAAGGTGCGCAGCGCCCTCAGCGCCGCCGCTCGGCCTACAGGCCGGTCCTTCACTGGAGGGACCGAGTGGTCGATGTCGAACCCATCCAGCTGCCCCACGAGCCGGCCCGGGTCCCGCTCGGGGGTGAAGCCCAGGTCCACCGCCTCGGCTTCCCGGGCCTTCGCCGGCTCCGCGCCCCGGCGCAGCTTTCCCAGATACTCGGGCCACAGCTTCCGGAGCTTGGGCCGCAGGGTGTAGGCGCCCACCTGCCGCTCGGGGATGCGCTGCATCGGCACCACGCACGAGGCGTCCACCGCGACCAGGGGCACGTCGAGCGCCTTCGCCGCGCCACGCAGGTGCCCGGGGATGATGAAGGAGGGGAACCAGTCGGAGACCACGGCTGCCGCCCGCTTCCCGATGGCGGCCAGACGAGGGACGTGCTGGGGGGTATTCCGGGGGAGCTCGAGCCAGTAGGGAACTCCATGGGCCCGCATCGCCTTCCCCAGCTCGTCCAGCCCCTGCAGCACGAAGGCATGCAGCCGGTCGGAGGCGTGCGGATAGTCCGGACGGAGCGCGTGGTAGCAGACGACCGGGAGGCCGAGCCTGTTTCCGAGCGCGATGGCCGCCTGCAGTGCGTGGTTGTGGGGCACGCGCTGGTTCACCATGCACCAGTAGAGGACGTACTCGCCGCGGGAGGGGAGGGGCGCGTCCCGGACGACGCGGACCCGGGCGGGGTCGACATCGATTTCGGTCCAGGAGAAGCCGGTGGGCATTGGAGCGCTCCTGTCATGCACGGTGTAGGCTGTGGGCGCTACACCTTGCGCGAGCACCCCATGGCCTTTCCCACCCATCGCCCCCGCCGCCTGCGCCGCACCGAGGCTCTCCGGCGGATGGTGCGCGAGACGGAGCTCCGCCCCTCGGACTTCATTTACCCGCTCTTCGTCGTGGAGGGCCGCGGGGTGCGCACGCCGGTCCCCTCCATGCCGGGGATCGACAATCTCTCGGTGGACCTGGCGGTGGAGGAGGCGAAGCGCGCGCGGGCGGTCGGGGTCCCGAGCGTCATCCTCTTCGGCATCCCGGCGCACAAGGACCCGCGCGGGAGCAGGGCCTGGGCCGAGGACGGCATCGTTCAGAAGGCGCTCCGGGCACTGAAGGACTCGGTCCCCGAGCTGCAGCTGATCGCCGACATCTGTCTCTGCGAGTACACCGACCACGGCCACTGCGGCGTCATCCATGGGGGCGAGGTCGACAACGACCAGAGCCTTCCCCTGCTGGCGCAGATGGCGGTGTCCTGTGCCCGGGCCGGGGCGGACATCGTCGCCCCCTCGGACATGATGGACGGCCGGGTCGCGGCGATCCGCACCGCGCTCGACGGGGCGGCCCTGTCCGGGACCCCCATCCTCAGTTACGCGGCGAAGTACGCCTCGGGCTTCTACGGGCCGTTCCGGGAAGCCGCCCAGAGCACGCCCCAGTTCGGGGATCGGCGCGGCTACCAGATGGACCCGGGCAACGTGCGCGAGGCGCTCAAGGAGGTTGCCCTCGACCTCGAGGAGGGAGCGGACCTGGTGATGGTCAAGCCGGCGCTCAGCTACCTCGACGTCATCGCCCGGGTGAAGGAGCGGTTCGATGTCCCCGTCGCGGCGTACAACGTCTCCGGTGAATACGCGATGCTGAAGGCCGCAGCGGCGAACGGGTGGATCGACGGGCAGCGGGTGATGATGGAGGTGCTCACCTCCATCAAGCGTGCCGGCGCCGACCTCATTCTCACCTACCACGCGGTGGAAGCCGCCGAGCTCCTGAACTCGTGACCCGCTCGCGCAAGGGCAAGGGCAAGAGCGCGGGGAAGCCTCCGCCCCGACCGGAGGCCCTGCACTACAAGGTGGTGGAGCTGTCGACCGTGGACGAGGGCAGCCTCGAGCACACGGTGAACGTCTGGATTCGCCAGGGCTGGGCGCTGGAGACGGTGCAGTTCGCGATGCGCGAGTCCTCCAAGCGCCCGGCGATGGCCTTCGTCTTCTTCACCCGGGTGGGCGAGCCGGCGCCCGCCGAGGCGGCCCAGACGGCCGGAGCCCGGACCGAGGCTCCGGCGGTCGATGCCTGGAGCCGGCTGGCGGCGCTGGCCGCCGAGGGAGAGGAACCATGAGCCGGCTGCGAGCCCGCTTCGGAGCGCCGAAGCTCCAGCTCGTCCCGGAGGACGGGATCCCCGAGTCGCCGTACCCACGCTGCTCGATCCTCCTCCGGCTCATGGCGCGCCTCGCCGACGTCGGCGTGGCCTGGGTCCTGGCGGTCGCGGCGGGGCGGGCCGGCCTGGTGGTCGCGCTCCTCTACCTGCTGCTCGCCGACGGCATCTTCCACGGCCAGAGCGTCGGCAAGCGCATCTTCGGGGTGAAGGCGGTGTTCCTCCCCATGCGCACCGACGCCCGGTTCCGGGACAGCACGCTGCGGAACGCGCCGCTGGCGCTAATCGTCCTGCTCCGCATGATGCCCGAGCCCTTCGGGCTCCGGGCGGGGCTCGGGGGTCTGGTGGTCATCGGCGCGGTCGAGGCCTGGAAGGCGTTCCGCGACCCGCTCGGGCGCAGGCTGGGGGACGTCTGGGCGCAGACCCAGGTGGTGGATGGCAAGGTCGTCTCCGGCTCCCAGGAACTGGCTCGGGCGCCGGGAGTGCCGGTGGGCCCCGAGCGGTGGATGACCGGGAACGCCGACCGGCGGATTTCCCCAGGAGGACGCTGAACCCCGTGCGCATCGCGCTGACCTACAACCTCCGCCTCTCGGATTCCGAGGAGGAGGCGGAGTTCGACACCCAGCAGACGGTGGACGCCCTGGCCGGCGCCATCGACCGGCTCGGCCACCGGCTGGAGCGGTTCGAGGTCTCGGGGCCCGCGTCGCGGACCGTGGCCCGGCTCGAGGCCTACTCACCGGACCTCATCTTCAACACCGCCGAGGGAAGGCGCGGGCGCTTCCGGGAGGCCTTCTACCCGGCGCTCTTCGATGAGCTGGGGTTCCCCTACACCGGCAGCGACGCCTACGCCCTGGCCGTCACCCTGGACAAGCAGCTCACCAAGCTCATCCTCCGTGACCACGACGTCCGGACGCCGGGATGGCAATACATCGAGAAGGTGGCCGAGCTGAAGGCCTCCGCGCTGCGCTTCCCGGTCATCGTCAAGCCCAACTTCGAGGGAAGCAGCAAGGGCATCACACAGGACTCGGTGGCGGAGACCGTGGCCGAGCTGGAGGAGAAGGTCGCCCGGGCGCTGGAGCGCTACCCGGCGGGGATCCTGGTGGAGGAATACATCTCCGGGCGCGACCTCACCGTCCCGTACCTCGCCGCGGTGGAGAACGACTACGATGGGGTGCTGGCCCCGGTGGAGTACGTCATCGACCCGGAGCTGTCGAAGCAGCGCCGCTACGCCATCTACGACTACGCCCTGAAGACCTCCGAGGAACGGGCGGTGCGCGTGAAGGCACCGGCCGCCATCTCCCCGGCCATCGCCGACGAGCTCCGGCGGACCGCGCAGACCGTGTTCCGGCTCACCGACTGCCGGGACCTGGGGCGGATCGACTTCCGGATGAGCGATGCCGGCGTCCCGTACTTCCTGGAGATCAACGCGCTGCCCTCGCTCGAGCCGGGCGCCGGCATCTATGCATCGGCCGAGCTGGACGGGCTTCACTTCGACGCGGTGATTGGCTCGGTCATCCAGGCCGCCGCACGCCGCTACGGCATCAAGGACAGCTCGCGGCGACAGGGAAAGCCACCACGGAAGACCGGGCCGCTCCGGGTCGGATTCGCCTACAACGTCAAGCGCATCAAGCCGAGCGACGACGGGGTGGAGGACTCCGAGGCCGAGTACGACAGCCCGAGCACGCTGCAGGCAATCCGCGAGGCCATCGCCTCCTGGGGACACGAGGTCATCGACCTCGAGGCGAACCAGGAGCTGCCAACCGTGCTCGCCGTCACGCCCCTCGATCTGGTCTTCAACGTCGCCGAGGGATGGAAGGGGCGTAACCGCGAGGCCCAGGTCCCCTCGCTCCTCGAGCTCCTGGACATTCCCTACACCGGCAGCGATCCGGCCACGCTCTCGCTCGCCCTGGACAAGGCGCTGGCGAAGAAGATCGTCCGCCAGCACGGCATCCACACCCCCAACTTCCAGCTCTTCACCACCGGCAAGGAGCGGCTGAATCGGGAGTTCGACGAGTTCCCGCTGATGGTGAAGCCCGTGGCCGAGGGCTCCAGCAAGGGCGTGGTGAGCAAGAGCGTGGTGCAGAACGAGGCCGAGCTCCGCGAGGTGGTGCGGGAGATGGTCTCCAAGTACCAGCAGCCAGCGCTGGTGGAGGAGTACATCCGGGGCCGCGAGTTCACGGTGGGCCTGCTCGGCGAGCGCCGCCCCCGCGTCCTGCCGCCGATGGAGATCGTCTTCGTCGACACGGACGACCCGAACCCGGTCTACAGCTTCCAGCACAAGCTCGACTGGAACGATCGCATCCGCTACGAGGTCCCCGCCAAGCTGGAGCCGAGTCAGACGGAGAAGCTCCGCACCGCGGCGCGCGGCGCGTTCATGGCCCTGGGCTGCCGCGACGTCGCCCGGATCGATTTTAAGATGGACGCCCGGGGCCGGTTCTACTTCCTGGAGTGCAATCCGCTCCCCGGCCTCACCCCGGGGTGGAGCGACCTGGTGCTGATCGCCCAGGGCGCCGGCATGGACTACCGCGCCCTCATCGGGGAAATTCTGAGCGGCGCCATCCGTCGCTACAAGGAGCGGGAGCAGTCGCGCCGCGCCGCCGCGGACCTCTCGCCGCAGGCGGCGAACGGGAACGGAAACGGAAACGGAAGCGGGCTCCACGGACCCGAGCTCGTCGGGTCCGAGCTGCGTGAGGGCAAGGGATGAGTCCGGTCACGCGTGCCCGCGCCCGTCCGGCGGGGCGGCGCGCGGCCGTGGAGAAGAAGCGGGGGCGCTACCACCACGGCGACCTACGCCGGGCGCTGCTCGACGCTGCCCTGGAGGTGCTCGCCCGGGAGGGAGCGGCCGCGCTCACCCTCCGGGAGGTGGCTCGCCGGGCGGGGGTGACCCACGCTGCGCCTTACCGGCACTTCACCGACAAGCAGGCGCTCCTGGCCACCGTGGCCGAGGAGGGGTTCCGGATGCTCGCCTCGCAGATGAGCGAGGCATGGCGGAAGCACGACGGTGATCCGGTGCACGGGCTGGAGGCCATCGGGGTGGCCTACATCCGGTTCGCCACCAGCCAGCGTGCCCACTTCCAGGTGATGTTCGGCAAGGACATCGACTGGAGCCGGGAGCACAGCGGGCTGGAGGAGACGGCGGACTGCTGTTTCGAGGTGCTCATCTCCGCGGTGCAGGCGTGCCAGGGCGCCGGCGCCATCCGTCCGGGCGATCCGCTCATCCCATCGCTGTGTGCCTGGTCGATGGTGCACGGGCTCTCCGAGCTCATCGCCAACGGCCAGTTCACCGCGATGGAGCTCGCGGTGCCCTCGGTCGAGGAGCTGGTGGCCATCTTCAACCGCATCCTCATCGAGGGCGCGCGGGCGAAGGAGTAAGCTCGGCCGTCATGGCCGAGGAGACCGCCGCTCCGCGGGTCCGGGCCCGCGCGCTGGATCTGCCGCTGGGGCGCTTTCGCACCGGCCGGTTCAACGCCATCACCGACGTGAACGGGGTGCTGGTCGGACACACCACGCTCATCGAAGGGGAGGGACCGCTGCGCCCGGGAAAGGGCCCGGTGCGCACCGGGGTCACCGCCATCGTCCCCAGCGGGGGGAACATCTTCATGGAGCGGCTGCACGGCGGGGGGTTCGTCCTCAACGGCGCCGGAGAGGTCTCGGGCCTGACCCAGGTGATGGAGTGGGGCCTCCTCGAGACCCCCATCCTCCTCACCAACACCATGTCGGTCGGCGCCGTCTCCGACGCGATGGCCCGCATCATGGTGGAGAAGTACCCGGGCATTGGCGACGAGCACGACGTCATCATCCCGGTGGTCGGGGAGTGCGACGACAGCTGGCTGAACGACATCACCGGCCGGCACGTGCGTGAGGAGCACGTCCGTGCCGCGGTGGCCTCGGCGGCGACCGGTCCCGTCGCAGAGGGGAGTGTGGGCGGCGGCACCGGCATGGTGACCTGCGACTTCAAGGCCGGGATCGGCACGTCCTCGCGCAAGCTTCCCGAGTCGCACGGCGGCTACACCCTGGGCGTGCTGGTGATGTCCAACTTCGGGAAGATGCACAACCTGAGGGTGGGCGGGCTTCCCCTCGGCGAGGTGCTGGAGGAGCGGTACCGCGAGGTTCCCCGCCGCACCGCGACCTACGGGAGCATCATCGCGGTGGTGGCGACCGACGCCCCGCTCCTGCCGAACCAGATCAACCGGCTCTGCCGTCGGGTGGCCCTGGGCATCGGTCGGGTGGGGAGCTACGCCGCGCACGGCTCGGGGGAGATCGTGGTCGGCTTCTCGACCTCGAACATCATTCCCCGACGCACGCGGAAGATGGTCACGAAGGCGAAGTTCCTCCTCGACCAGCGGCTGGACCCCCTCTACGAGGCAGTGATGGAGGCCACCGAGGAGGCCATCCTCAACTCGATGTGCATGGCCGGGCCGATGACCGGCATCAACGGCAATCACTGTCCGGCGTTGCCGCTGGACGAGGTCCGTCGCTTCGTCGAGGCGGTGCGACCGGCGCTCGGGCTGCGGCGCCGTCCTCCGGCGCCATCGGGCCCTCCGCCGGACCGGGATCGCGAGGGGACGGTGAGGGTGGCCGAGGCGCTCCCCACCGCGGTGCGGGGTGCGGAAGGCATTCCCTTTCCCACCCGATCCCCCGACGACACGGACTGAGCCTCAACGCTGGCGCGCCCCCGCGCGCTTCCGCAGGCGTCCCCCTGGGCTCGGGGACTGAGCCTCAGCGGGGGACGGATGACGTGCTCCCGCCGGTTCTGCTAGGAGCGGCGCTCCGCAACCAGAGCAGAAGGAGCACCGGATGGCCCGCAGCAGGAGCAAGCACCGCCGCAAGCGCATGACGATCAGGCAGCACTGGAAGAAGCGTCGCGAGCGGAAGAAGGCTGCCACCGCGACCACGAGGTAGCCGCAGCCCCGTCCCGGCCGCGGAACACGCTCGGCCTGTCCACCGGCAACGATGGCCGCTGGAACGCGACGCTGAACGTCGGCGCGACCTGGTGACGGCGGTCTGCTGACACCCCACCGCGGCGTGGGCGACACGAGCGCTCGTCCTGCCGCACCGGGGCGTGCGGCCTCTCGAGCGTTCGCGCGACGTCCGCCGCCCTGGCCGTTGCCCTCTGAATTCTGCTGTCCATCGTTCGTCTCGCCCGGGGAGCAATCCTGAGGAGGGCGGCATGCGGCGATGGTCGTTGGTGGTGGCGGTGGTGTGGGCTGCGGCGGTCCAGGCACAGGGCTCCGGTTACCCGCAGGGCTACGGATATGGCTTCCAGCAGAGCTATCCGCTTCCCAGCAACACCCCGCCGATGAATGCGCCTCCGGCTCCGCGGCCGGCAGCGGTGGACGAGAAGAGCTGGCTCGAGGGCGTGAGCGTGATCCTCGGCGGTGGCGTGGAGGGGTACACCGGATCGCTCTCCTCACGGGTGGAGGTCGGACCGGGCTGGAGCGTCATCCTCGGACTCCGGCCGAGCCCCGTCTTCGGCATCGAGCTCGCCTACGTCGGCGGGCTGAACAGCGTGAAGTATGCGAGCTTCGGGGTGGACCGCGAGGGCGGGGCAGACATCGTGCGCCACGGAGGGCAGGCGAACGTGACCTTCGCCCTCGGCGCCTGGCAGGTGCAGCCGTTCGTCCTCGCGGGCGTGGGGTTCAACCATTACTCGGTCAGCGAGGCCGCGCAGGCCGTCGGCTTCTCGTCCACGACCGCCGGGTACATTCCGGTCGGTGGCGGTGTCCGCTTCCGGGTCGGGGGTGTCACCGTCGATCTCCGCGGGAGCTGGCAGCTGCCCTTCAGCGACGAGCTGTTCGCCGGCGGAACCGGCCAGGACACCCTCGGGCTCGACACCGGCAGCTACCGGCGGTGGAACGCCACGCTCAGCATCGGCGGTACCTTCTGAGGGACGCCCTGCTGGCTGCCACTAGACTGGGCAGGCAGCCCCCCACTTGACACTATGCCGCGGCGCGTTATGAGGGAGCTTTGACTGGCAAGTCAGCCAGCCCAACGAGGATTCCCCCCGGAGGCAAGGTCTCATGTCGAGGAACACGGAAGTTCCGGCGTTCGTGAAGGAGCAGCTGGTCGAGGCGCAGAAGCGGTTCGCGGTCATCCAGGGCCAGGCCGAGAAGACCATCAAGGAGTGGGTGGCGAAGGGCCAGGAGCTCCAGGCCACCACCGCCAAGCGGACCAAGGCCCTCAGCCACGAGGTGCGCAAGCAGGCCGAGTCGTTCCAGAACCGGCTCATCCAGGCCGCCGGCGTGGCGACGCAGAGCCAGATCAAGGCTCTCAGCCGGGACCTGTCCAAGCTGTCCAGGAAGGTGGACGCCCTCGTGGAGAAGAAGGCGGCGGCCAAGACCGACGTTCGGGCCTGAGCAGGGCTCATGGGTCCCAGACGACCCGCACGCGCCGTCCCTGACGTGGCTTACACCGGGGGCGGCGCTTATGCTTTGGCGGTCAACCGACACCTTGCCTGATGGCCAGGCAGGCGTGCTCAGGGTGGGAGTCCGACATGGCTGGCGAGGTTCCCAAGGACAGACGGCCGGTTGTAGAGGCTCTCGAGCGCATGTGGGCGCAGGCGGTCACCGCGATGTCCAGCGTGGAAGACGAGGCGGCGCGGGTCGTGCAGCGAGCTCAGACCGTGGCCGGGTGGAGCCAGGATGAGGTCCGGCGCCAGATGAGCGACCTTGCGGAGCGGCTTGCCGCGCAGCGCCGCGAGCTGGAGCAGGGACTGGAGGAACGAGTCCGTGGCGCGCTGCAGCGCCTCCGGGTGCCCAAGCGGGAAGAGGTTCAGGCGTTGACGGCCCGGGTGGAACGAGTGGCCGAGCGGCTGGAGAAGCTGGAGCGAGGCGGGTAGGGGCCGGGCGCCTCGCCACCGAAGGAGCGGAACGAACGGTGCGACGACTGTTGTTCCAGATGCACGCGCTGAGCTCGCACTGCGCGGTGCTGCCGCTCGTGGCGGCCGTCCTCCTGCTGGGGGCGGCCCGCATCGAGAGCACCGTTCAGAGCCGGGCTCGGGACACGGCCGAGCCGGCCGTGGCGGCGCTCGTGCAGCCGGATCCGGACCTCGCGCTCATCGACGCCGTCCTCGCCAAGCGCGCGCCCGAGCTGGGCCTCGTGCTCCGGGCCCAGGTGAGCCGGGCCATCGCCGAGGAGGCTCGCCTCGCCGGCTACGACCCGCTCCTCATCCTGGCCATCATCGACGTGGAGAGTGATTTCGACCCCGAGGCGGTCAGCTCCCGGGGCGCCCGCGGGCTGATGCAGATCCAGCCGGCGACCCTCCACTGGTTCGCGCAGAAGCAGGGGCTCCGGCTCACCCGGGAGGAGATGGCCGCCGACCCCGGCCTGTGTGTCCGCCTCGGCGTCCGCTACCTCCGCTCGCTCCAGGATCGCTTCGCCGGTGACCTCTCGCTGGCCCTGATGGCCTACAACGCCGGCCCCGACCGCATCCGCCAGGCCCTCCGCGAGCGCGGCATGGAGCCGTTCCGCTTTTACCCTCGGCGGGTGAAGCGTGACTTCGAGCGCTTCCGGCGGGGAGCCGGTCTGGGCGGGGACTGGGCCTATGCCGTCCGCGACCCCGAGCGGGTCGCTCGCTAGACCCGTCCGCCTCGTGGCATAAGCTGCTGATCCTTCCCGTGTTCTCGCTCGACGATCAGGCGCGTGGACTGGAGGCCGCTCGCGAGCAGGTGGCGGCGCTCTTCCAGAGCATCAACGCACCCCACGTGGTGGTGCCGGGCCGCCGCGCCGGACCGGCGCAGGCCTTCATCGCCTGCCTGCGCGGGACCCACGGCTTCTCGGTGGGCGTGTACCTCTGGCTCTCCGAGACCAAGGAGTGCGCCGTCTACACGACCGCGGCCACTGCCCAGACCCCGGAGGAGTACCGGGCGCTCCAGACCGAGGCGCTCGGCTTCGTGGAGTCGATGGGCTTCATGATGGACAACCTCAACTTCCGCTCGCTGTCGCCCGAGCACCAGGCCGAGCTCCTCCAGTCGGTCCCGGTGTGGCGAGGAGGCCGGGCCGCCACCGGGAGCACCCCTGCGGTGTCTCCGCCCGGGCAGGCCGCGGCCCCCGCTCCGCAGACCGGCGCGGCGCTGGCACGGCTGTTCTCGTCGTTCTAGGTCCTCCACCCCCGAATGCTCCGTCCCTCCGCCGCCGTCCTCGCCCTCGCCGCCGCAGGCGTGCTCGGGTCCTGCGTCCACGTCCCCACCGACAAGGAGCGGCAGGGCGCCGAGGCCCACTACGACCTCGGCATCAACGCCCAGAGCAACGGAGACGTTCGGAGCGCGCTCAAGGAGTTCGAGGAGTCCCTCAAGCTCGACCCCGACTTCGCCGACGCCCACAACGCCGTCGCGGTCCTCCTCCACCTCTCCTTCGACCGGAAGGACGAGGCGGAGAAGCACTACAAGCAGGCGCTGGAGATCCGCCCCAGCTTCTCCGAGGCCAGGGTGAACCTCGGGAACCTGTACCTGGACCAGGGCCGACTGGACGAGGCCATCGCGCTCTACGAGCAGGCCCTGAACGACATGCTCTACGCCACGCCGTACATCGCCGAGGCCAACCTCGGCTGGGCGTACTTCAAGAAGGGCAACTCCGCTCAGGCCATCGAGCACCTGCGGGCGTCCGTCACCCACAATCCGCAGTTCTGCCTCGGGTACAAGGACCTGGGCCTCGTGCAGGACGCCCGGGGCGACCTCGCCGGCGCGTGCACCGAGTTCGGGCGCTTCGTCCAGGCGTGCCCCAGGGTTGCCGAGGCTCACCAGCTCCTCGGCAGCTGCCTCGTCCGGCAGGGCCGCGTCCCCGAGGCCCGGGCCAGCTTCGACGCCTGCGTGGAGAGCGCCGCCGACGCTCCCCAGCAGCGGCTCCGGGAGCAATGCATCCGGCTCCGTGACGGGCTGGGAGGGCAGGGCGGGCGGCCGTAGCCCGCCCGTGCCTTGCACGGGACTCGCGTCCGGAGCAGGAAAGCGCGCGTGGATCGCTGGGAGGACGAGGCGCTGGTCCTGGGCACGCTGGACTACGGTGACGCGGACCGTCTGGTGACGATCCTGACGCGCCGCCGGGGCAAGCTCACCGCCTTCGCCGCCGGGGCGCGGAAGAGTCGCCGCCGCTTCGCCGGAGCGCTCGAGCCGGGGACGCTGCTCCGGGCCCGGCTGGTGGAGCGTCACGGCTCCACCGTGAGGCTCGACGCGGTGGAGGTGATGCAGGCATTTCCCCGCATCCGCGAGGAGCTGTCCCGCATCGCCCGCGCGCTCTACGCGCTCGAGCTGTGCCGGGACCTCCTCCGGGACGACGAGCCGGCGCCCGAGCTGCTCTCGCTCGCAGTCGAGTGGCTCGGACGCCTCGACGCCGGCGAGGCGGGACCCACCTCGGTGCTCGCCTTCGAGCTCCAGGCGCTCGCCCTCGCCGGCCTGATGCCCCGCTTCGACGCCTGCGCTCTGTGTGGTCGCCCTCCCGGGGATGCGCCTCGCTTCGACGTGGACCACGGTGGCGCGGTGTGCGCCGCCTGCGCCGCGCGGGCGACCGGGCCGCGCATCGACCCCGCGCTGCTCGCGGGGCTGGCGGCGATCCAGGCGGGACAACGGCAGCCGCTGCCTCCCGCGCTCCGCGCCGAGGCGCGGGGGCTTCTGGCGCGGTTCATCGAGGCACAGCTCGGGCGGAGGCTGAAGAGCGTCGATTTTCTCCGCAGCGTCGGCGTCGACTGAGCAAGGTCGCTGGCGCGCGCCTGCGTGCGGATGGGGCGAGAGGCGGGTCGATGCGGGTGGTCCCGGCGTGTTAGGTCCGACGCCTTGGCGATGACCTTCCAGGAACTGATCCTCGCGCTCCAGCATCACTGGGCACGGCAGGGATGCATCCTCACCCAGGCCTACGACGTGGAGGTGGGCGCCGGGACCATGGCTCCCACCACCTTCCTGCGTGCGCTCGGGCCCGAGCCGTGGAACGTCGCCTACGTCCAGCCTTCGCGCCGCCCGGCGGACGGGCGGTTCGGCGAGAACCCCAACCGGCTGTTCCAGCACCACCAGTTCCAGGTCATTCTCAAGCCAGCGCCCAAGGACGTGCAGGCGCTCTACCTCGACTCGCTCCAGGCCATCGGCATCGATCCCCTGGAGCACGACCTCCGCTTCGTCGAGGACGACTGGGAGGCTCCCACCCTTGGTGCCTGGGGCCTGGGCTGGGAGGTGTGGTGCGACGGGCAGGAGGTGACCCAGTTCACCTACTTCCAGCAGTGCGGCGGCTTCGAGTGCCGCCCGGTCTCGGCCGAGCTCA
>JBKPMY010000420.1:0-3808 GCA_046732375.1 Myxococcota bacterium | reverse complement strand
GTCGGTGGGAGTCGACCTGCAGCCCTGTTTGAAGTCGGGAGCGCTCGACATCCATGCCTCCCGGCCCACCGCGTACGGGCTGGAGCGTCACCTGGTCACGATCTACAAGGTCATCAACCAGCGCCGGCCCGACCTGGTCATCGTCGACCCGATCACCAACCTGATCAGGGCGGGCACGCTCCTCGAAACCCAGGCGATGATCATCCGACTCACCGACTTCCTGAAGATGCGCGGCACCACCACCCTCTTCACCAGCCTCACCAGAGGCGGCGAGGAGCTCGAGGAGAGCGAGGTGGGGATCTCCTCGCTGATCGACACCTGGTTGACGCTGGCGGTGGTCCGGAGCGGAGGGGAGCGCAATCGCGCCGTGTCCATCGTCAAGTCCCGTGGAATGGCCCACTCCAATCAGACCAGCGAGTACTCCCTGGGCAGACGCGGGGTGAGGATCGCCGACACCTATCTCGGCGCGAGCGGGGTCCTGACCGGCTCCGCACGCCTGGCCAAGGAGGCCGAGGACGAGGCGGCCGCCCATGCCCTCGACGGAGAGATTGCACGGAAGCAGGGAGAGAGGGAGCGCCGTCGCCGGCAGGTCGAAGCGCAGATCCTCCTGCTCCGCGAGGGTCTCGAGGCCGACGATGCCGAGCTCAGTCGCGCCATCGAGGCGGAAGCGCGCCGCCGGGATCGTCTGGGGACCGAGAAGATACGGATGGCCAAGAGCAGACATGCGTTCGCCGGCAAGGACGGCCAATCCAGACCAGCCGCTCCTCGGGCCAGGAAGGGACGATGACGCAGCGGAGCTCGAGCGGAGCGCGGCGCAGGGAAGCCCCCTCCGGTCAACCGGAGCGCTGGGAGCTTCGTTTGTACGTCGCCGGGCAGACCCGCCGGAGCACGACCGCGCTCGCCAACCTCAAGCGCATCTGCGAGGAGCACCTCAAGGGCAAGTACCAGATCGAGGTGGTCGACGTGCTCAAGAACCCCCGACTGGCGCGGGGCGATCAGATCCTCGCCCTCCCCACGCTGGTCCGGAAGCTGCCCGCGCCGATGAAGAAGATCATCGGGGACCTCTCGAACGAGGACCGGGTGCTCATCGGCCTCGACCTACGTCCTGTGGGGCCAGAAGGGCCATGAGTCCCGTCCGGAGAACCGCCGCCCCTCGAGCACGCCGGCGAAACGGACGCGCTGCCGCGGGACCGAGCGCCCGGGGGAGCGGGGCGCCGCGCTACGTGCTCAAGCTCTACGTGACGGGGCTGAGCCGCGCCTCCGGCCTGGCCATCGAGCGGGTGCGAGAGGTGTGCGAGACGTACCTGCTGGGTCGATACGAGCTCGAGGTGGTCGACATCTACCAGAAGCCGGCTCTGGCGCGGGACGAGCAGATCCTGGCCACGCCCACGCTGATCAAGGTCCTGCCCGCACCGCTCCGGCGGTACATCGGCAACCTGGCGAACGTCGAGAAGGTGCTCTTCGGTCTCGACCTCCGGGAGAAGCGATGAAGGCGCGAAGGAAGCCCGGAGCCCTCGAGCTGGAGCTCGACCAGCTGCGCCTCCGGCTGGAGGAAGCCGAGCAGACCCTGCGTGCCCTCGCTGCCGGCGAGGTGGACTCGCTGGTCGTCGAGGGTCCGGACGGGCCGCGGGTCTACGCGCTCGAGGGCTCGAACCAATCCTACCGCGTGCTGGTGCAGGAGATGAACGAGGGAGCCGCGACGGTCACCCGGGGCGGCACCATCCTCTATTGCAATCGCCGCTTCGCCGAGGTCATGGGCCATCCCCTGGAGAGGATGATGGGGGGCACCCTGCGCGACCACGTGGCGACGCAGCACCTCGCCAACTTCGACGACCTCTGCCTCCGGGGGTGGAAGGGCGAGAGCAAGGGGGAGGTCGCCATCCAGCGGGCCGATGGCAGCCAGGTTCCCCTCTACCTGTCGATCAGCGCCCTGGTCGATGAGGAGCCGGTTCTCTGCATCATCGCCACCGATCTGACCGAGCATTTCCGGGCGCAGGAGCTGCGGCGGAGCGAGGCGCTCGCCCGGCGCCGTGCGACCGAGCTTCAGGCGCTCTTCGACGCGGTCCCCGCCGCGGTCTTCATCACCCGCGATCCCTCGGGGGAAGACGTCCAGGGAAACGACCTCTGCTACGAGCTGCTCCGCGCACCGCGGGGAAGCGAGATCTCCTTCACCCCGCCTCCGCTCGGGCCCTTCCGGGTGCTCAAGGACGGGCTTCCCCTACGGCCCGAGGCCCTTCCGATCCAGGTCGCTGCCCGCGAGGGGGTGGAGATCCGGAACTTCGAGCTTGCGCTGGAGTTCGAGGACGGGAGCGTGCGCCATGTCCTGGGGAATGCCACACCCTTGCGAGACGACCAGGGTCGGCCGAGTGGCGCGGTGGCGGCGTTCATCGACATCACCGAGCGAAGGAAAGTCGAGGAGGCACTGCGCGAAGGCGACCAGCGAAAGACCGACTTCCTCGCCATCCTCTCCCATGAGCTCCGAAATCCGCTCGCGCCGATCCGGAACAGCGTGTTCCTGCTCGACCACGCGCCGCCGGGGAGCGATGCGGCCCGGCGAGCCAGGGAGGTCCTCCATCGACAGACCGAGCACCTCACCCGGTTGGTGGACGACCTCCTGGACATCAATCGGATCGCCCACGGCAAGATCGATCTCCAGCTGGCCTCGCTCGATGCGTGCGAGGTCGTGCGGCGAAGCTGCGACGACATGTGCGCCGCCTTCGAGGAACGGGGCCTGGAGATGCAGCTCTCGCTGTCCGAGTCACCCGTGTGGGTCGATGCCGACGAAAGCCGCCTGGCGCAGATGGTGGAGAATCTCCTTGGCAACGCGCTGAAGTTCACCCCCCGGGGTGGACGGGTTCAGGTGGAGGTCGCCGTCCAGGGTGGGGCGTGTGAGATCGCCGTCCGGGACACCGGGATCGGCATCGAGGCCGGCGACGTTGGCCGCATCTTCGAGCCCTTCGTCCAGTCTGGCCGCACCCGGAGCCAGGGGCTGGGGATCGGTCTGGCACTGGTGAGGGAGCTGGCCCTCAAGCATCGCGGTGAGGTGCGAGCGCGGAGCGCAGGCGCCGGCCGCGGAGCAGAATTCGTGCTCACCCTGCCGCTCGGACAGCCGGCCACCGAACCGGTGGCGAGGGCTTCCGCCGGAAGGAGCTCCACCGAACTCTCGGTGCTGATCATCGAGGATCACGAGGATGCCGGGGCCAGCCTGGTCGACGTGCTCGAGTTGCTGGAGCACCGGGTCGAGCTGGTCTCGACCGGGCGCGCCGGCGTCGACGCCGCGTCTGCGCGGATGCCGGACGTTCTCATCTGCGATCTGGGTCTTCCGGACATGGACGGCCGGGAGGTCATCCGGGCGATCCGTGAATTGCCCTCCGCGCGCGGCCTGTTCGGCATCGCCCTCACTGGGCTGGCCCAGCCCCAGGATCGCGAGGACGCCCTGACCGCCGGGTTCGATGCCCACCTGGCCAAGCCGGCGTCGCTCGAGGAGCTCGAGGCGCTCCTGGCCGAGGCTGCACGCAGGCGAAACGGGCACCGGGACACGGCCCCCGACCGTCCGGGGCCGGCGTCCTCACGGACTCCAGCGGCGTGAGTCAGTGGAGGCGGCGGGAATCGAACCCGCGTCCGGAAGCCTTCCACCCCGAGACACTACGTGCGTAGTCCGCGATTTCGAGTCGGGCGGCGAGCGGGCACGGACGCCCTCTCATCCACCCCATCCCGGAAAAATCTCGCCGTCCAGGGTCCGGGCCCTCCCGGACGGCCAGCCCGCATTCTGACGGTCATTCCCGAGCCCACGGGCCGAGACCCGGGT
>JBKPMY010000419.1:0-17388 GCA_046732375.1 Myxococcota bacterium | reverse complement strand
GGGAATGGCCAGAGAAGACCCGAACATCGGCGCCATGGGCGCCCTGTCCATCGGGCTCGGCGGCATCGTGGGCGGCGGCTTCTTCGCCACCTTCGGCATCGCGGTGGTGGGGGCGCGCGGCTCGACCTACCTGTCCTTCCTGGTCGGCGCTGTCCTGGCGCTGATCACCGCGTATTCCTATGTCCGGCTGACGCTCAGGTACCCCGGAACTGGCGGAACGGTCTCCTTCGTCCGGGCCGGCTTCGGCGACGGTCGGATCCCCGCGTCGGTCAACGTGCTGCTGATCCTCAGCTACGTGGCGATCATGGCCATCTACGCCCGGGCGCTGGCAGCGTATTCGGTGTCCTATCTGCCGCCGGATCAGAGCGGATTCGCCAGCCACCTCATCGCTTCGGGCGCACTGATCTTGCTCGCGCTGGTCAATCTGGCAGGAGCGGCGCTGATGGCTCGCTTCGAGGATGTCTTCAACATTGGCAAGCTCGGCGTCCTGGCGATCTTCATCGTTGCCGGTCTCGCTCTCGGCCATCCGGACTGGGGGCGGCTGGGACGGGCCGACTGGGTGCCGCTCACGACCATCATCTCCAGTGGGATGGTCGTCTTCCTGACCTACGAGGGCTTCGAGCTGATCTCCAACGCCTCGAACCGGATCAGCAATCCCAGGCGAACGCTGCCGATTGCGTTCTACGGCAGCGTCCTGGCGGCCATGGCGATCTACGTGCTGGTGGTGGTGGTCGCCGTCGGCCACATGCCTTTCGCCAGCATGGCGGCAGCCCGGGACTTCGCTCTCTCCGCCGCCGCCGAGCGGTTCCTGGGGGCATTCGGCTTCGGGCTGATGACTTTCGGTGCGGTATTCGCCTCCGCCTCGGCGATCAACGCCGACTACTTCGGGGCGGAGCAACTACCTGTCATGCTCGGGGCCGAAGGCGAGCTGCCACGGGTCTTCACCCGGACGATGTGGGGTCGGGCCGTCCCCAGCCTGGTGGTGATCGCCGTGCTGGCCCTGCTGGCCGTGAACCTCGTCGACCTGCACGCACTGTCTGCGGCAACCAGCGGCGGCTTCCTGGTGGTTTACGCGGTGGTCAATCTGGCCAATGCCAAGCTGGCGAGGGAGACGGAGAGCCACCGATGGATCTCGCTGCTAGCCGCGGTGCTGTGCATCGTGGCCCTCGGCATCATGGTCTTTCAGTTCGCCCAGGACCCGGCGACTCGCGCTTCCGCCTACGCCGTGGTGGCGGTGATCCTGCTGGCGCTGGTCGTGGAGGTCGTCTTCCGCGCCCTCCGGGGACGAGGCCAACCTCGTCCGCAGCCCCAGGCTCCCTGACCCGGCCTCCCCGGACTCGAAACCGGGACGCGGGGTCAGCCGCAGCGGACGCCCTTCGCCGCTAGCGCCGGCGATAGTGCAACGCCACGATGCCCGATTTGAGCCTTGTCGCGGCCACGAACTTCAGGCGCAATGATGGCTGCAGGCCGGAGAACAAGAACGGACCGTGCCCGGCCACCACGGGGTGGACCACGAAGCGATATTCGTCCACGAGATTCAGGCGCTGAAGCGCGGCCGAAAGTGTGGGGCTACCCACCAGCAGTCCGCGCGGCGTGGCCTTCTTCAACGCCTTGACCGCCCGGGTGAGGTCCCCTTCGACGTGATGCGTGTTGTTCCACGGGAAGTCGCGGCGCGTCGTCGAGACCACGTACTTGGGCTTGGCTTCGAGCTTCTTCGCCCAGTCGCGGTCCGACGGTGTCGCCTTCGGGTCTCGCGCCACTTGGGGCCACGCGTCCTCCATCAGCTCGTAGGTCCGGCGCCCGAAGAGCATCGCTCCCGCCGCGTCCATCACGCGCGTCCAGTAGCGGTGCATCTCGTCATCGGCGACCGCTTCGCGGTGGTCGCAACACCCGTCCAGCGTCACGTTGAGCGCGAACGTCAAGAGCCCCATGGCGCTGACCCTCTCCCAGGCTGCGTATCGCCGCCCTGCCATCGTCCAACATACTCGGGGTTCATCCTCCGTTCGTTCTCTGGGGGAGTGACCAAGGACTGACCAAATCTCCCGCGTGACGTTGTGGCCCTCCCCGGACTCGAACCGGGACGCGGGGTCAGCCGCAGCGGATTTTGAGTCCGCCTCGTCTACCAATTTCGACAGAGGGCCTTGCGACGCCGCGGGGGCGGGTCTAGCACGTCCCCGACATGTACAATCTTCTCATCGCCTTCGCCGCCGGCGTCGTGGTCACCGTCGCCGTGCGGATGGCCGGGCTCTCCTGGCTCGCCGGCATCGTGCCCGGTGTCCTGGTGTTCATCGGCGCCTACGTGTTCCTCGCCAAGCGGATCGCCGACAAGCTCAAGGGACTGGTGGCGAGCGCGCAGAAGGAGCTCCAGAGCATCTCCTCTCCGCGCGACAAGGACGCCAAGGTGGCCAAGGCGGTGAAGACGCTCGAGCAGGGCCTCCACTACGACCGCTGGCAGATCATGGTCGCGCCTCAGGTCCACGGCCAGATCGGCATCCTCCACTACATGATGAAGGACTACGCCGCGGCCGAGCCCCATCTCATCCAGGCGAGCAGCCGCGACCCCATGTCCCAGGCCATGCTCGGGGCGCTGCGCTACCAGCGGAAGCAGTACGGCCCGATGACCGAGGCCTTCGAGAAGGCGGTGAAGGCCGGCAAGAAGGAAGGCCTTGTCTGGGCCGTCTATGCGTGGTGTTTACAGCAGTCGAAGGAGCGCGACAGAGCCATCGGGGTCCTGGGTCGGGCGGTCGCCGCCAACCCCAGTGACGAGAAGCTCAAGGCCGCGCTTACCGCCCTGCAGAACGACAAGCGGATGAAGATGAAGCCCTGGGAGCCGATGTGGTGGCAGTTCAATCTGGAGGCTCCTCCCCAGGACTTCGGCGGCGGAAGGCGCGTTCAGTTCCAGCGTCGGTGAGCAGGAGGGCTGGAGTTTCTTCCTGTCGTTTTCCAGCACACTCCTCAACTCGCTGAACTGACTGCCCTTGCCGGGGCACGTCGCTTGCTGTTCGGCACACGGCTCCCGCGCGTCGCGGGGGCTTGTGCCGCGAAGAGGAGTGCCACCCTGGCCGGCAGCGGACTCCAGTCTCCCTGGTCGGACACCGGGCGACCCGTGATGGACCGACGTCTCGCCCGCCCCGTGCTCCTCGTCGTCGAGGACGAGCCGTCGACCCGCAGCGGACTCGCCGAGCTCCTCGGCCGCGACTGGGATGTGCTCACCGCCGAGGATGGGACGGAGGCTGTGGCCCTCATCCAGGCCCACGTGCCGGACCTCGTGCTCGCGGATCTGGCAATGCCCCGCCTGGGCGGGATCGGGCTGCTCGAGGTGCTCCAGTCCGACGCGCGGACCCGGGGGGTCCCGGTGGTCTTCCTCTCCGGCCAGACCGACCCCCGCACCGTCGTGGACTGCTTCAGCCGCGGCGCGGCCGATTTCATCGCCAAGCCGGGGCGGCCGGAGGAGCTGCGGGTGCGACTGCTCCACGCGTGGAAGCAGGCCCACCGCGTGGCCAGCCTCGAGACCCAGGCCCGGACCGACGCCCTCACCGGCCTCCACAACTTCCGCGCGCTGCAGACCAAGCTCGACGAGGAGTTCGCCCGCGCCGCCCGCTACGCCGAGCCGCTCGCGGTCGTGCTCGTCGACCTGGACAATCTCAAGGCGCTCAACGACCGCTACGGGCACGAAGCGGGCAACGCCGCGCTGCGGGAGATGGGCGAGGTGTTTCGCCAGGAGCTGCGTGAGGTGGATTTCGCCGCGCGGTTCGGTGGGGACGAGTTCGTCGCCCTGCTGCCTCACCAGACCGCGGCAGAGGCGATGGTCGTGGCCGAGCGACTCCGCCTGCGGCTGGCCGGGCGACCCTGGCCGTGGCCCCAGCCCCTGACCCTCAGCATCGGCATCGCCGCGATGGAGGGCGCGATTCACGTGCAGGAGCCCGCGAGCCTCCTCGCGGCCGCGGACGCCGCGCTCTACCGCAGCAAGCACAACGGACGAAACCGGGTGGAGGTGGCGGGTCCGGCAGACGGACTCACCGCGGACACTCACTGAGGAGCGAAGCAGGAGCGCGATGGGTGGTTCGTCGCAGCTAGCGGTGGTGGGCGAGGGCCTCGCTGGCGCCGCGCTCGCGCTGGCCCTCTGTCATATCGGCCGCGGCCGGCAGGTGGAGACGCTCCTCTATGCCGGCAACGGGCCGCCGCACGGAATGGCGCGGATCCTCACGCCCCAGTGCCGCTCGCGCCTCGCGCTCCTCGGCTGCACGCTCCCGGGCACCGAGCCCACCACGCCGCTGGTGGGGCTGAGGGTCCTCTCCCGCGGGGCGAGGGCCTGGCTCCCCTACCCTCCGGGCGTGGTCAGCCTGGGCTTCCCGGGGAAGGACCCGCTGGGCGAGCTGGTCACCGCGCGCGCTGGCATGGCCGGGGCCCGGGTGCGCGCCTGGGCGGTGGAGCGCACCGAGCCGCTGTCACAGAGCCGGGCGCCTGGACGGGTGGTGCGCTCCCACGGCCTTGTCGCCCGCGCGGACGTGGTGGCCTTCGCCCTCGAGCCGCAGGACGCGAGCGCGACCGCGGCGGAGCCCGACGGACGCGCGCCGCTCCTCCCCGGCGCCGAGGCCTGGATCGCCACCCGCCGGCCGCTTCCCTTCGCGCAGCTGCTGATCGCGCCGGCGCCGGGAGTGGACGGATTCTTGTTGTTGCCCGTTCCGGTGGGGGCCTGGGCCCTGGCCTTCGGGCCGGACGTCGAGCCGGTGGACCTCTCGCTGCTCCTGGTCGAGGCCGCGCGGGACGGGCTCCTCGAGCCGGACTTCGACCTGCTCTCGCTCGGGCGGCGACCGACTCCCGCGGGCAGCGCGCCGGTGCTCGCCGGGCCCAGCTGGGTGGCCACCGGACCGGACGCGCTGGGGCATCCGCTGGACCTCGCCGTGGGACCGACGCTCGCCCTCGCCGGGCAGGTGGCGCACGCGCTGGTGGAGGCGAGCGAGTCGCCCTCCGCCTTCGCCCACGCGATGCTCCGCGCCGGCGTCGGACGCCTCCGGAGGGAGATCGACGCGGCGGCCGCGCTGTGGAGGGTCGCTCGCCATGCGGGACCGGAGGCGGCGCGGGCCTTCCGGGGCGGCCAGCCGAGGCCCGAGCCCGCCGAGTTGACCCTCGCCGGGCTCGAGCGGCCCCGCGCCACCTCGGTGCTGTGGCGCATGCGCTGGGACGCGGTGCGGACCCTGGCGGCGGCTCCCTTCCGCCCGCCGGAGCAGGCCCTGCCGGTGCTCCAGCCGCCGCGCGACCCCCGGCTCCTCTACGTGGTGGACGACGATCCCGACGCCCGGGAGGGGCTGCGTGAGCAGCTCAGCCTGGGGGGTGCGGAGGTGGTGACCTTCCCCGGCGAGCTGGAGCTCCTCGCCGCGGTGGCGCATCGCCCTCCGGCCGCGGTGCTCCTGGACGTGGTGCTGGAGCGCGTCGATGGCATTCGCCTCTGCCGCCGGCTTGCCGCCCACCCGGCGACGCGAGGCACACCGGTGTACGTGATGAGTGGGCTGGGTGGCTCACGGCTCCGCCGTCAGGCGCTGGAGGCCGGCGCCGCCGAGTTTCTGGCGAAGCCCCTCGACCGGGCGATGCTGGAACGGATTCTCGCGCGGCACGGGCTCGCTCAACGCGAGCGCCCGCGGCTCGGGACGGACAGCCCGGCCTCCTCCCACACCTCCGTGTAGGGTGGCGGCACGAAGCGCGTCCCCGGTTCGCGCCGGAACCAGGTGCGCTGCCGCTTCGCGTAGCGGCGCGTCTCGAGGAACGTCTCTCGCTCGGCCTGGTCCTCGGTCAGCTCGCCGTCCAGCACTGCCAGCGCCTGACGGTAACCCACGCTGCGCATGGGCGCGGTGTCCCTGAAGCCCCGGTCGACGAGTCGCCGGGTCTCACCGACGAGGCCCTGCTCGAACATCCATCGGGTGCGCGCGGCCAGCCGCTGCTCCAGCTCCTCGCCAGGCGGGTCGAGGAAATGGATGCGCGTCGGATAGCGTGCCGTGCCGAAGCCGTGAGCGGCCCGAAGCTCGGAAGGAGGCGTGCCGGTCGTGGCGTGGATCTCCAGCGCGCGCACCACCCGCACCACGTCGGCGGGCGCGAGGCGGGCCGCGGTCCGGGGGTCGACCTCCTCGAGCCGACGGTGCATCGCCTCCGGCCCGAGACGGCGCGCCTCGTCCTCCAGGATGCGACGGACCTGGGGATCCGGAGGGGTGTCGGTGAGCCCGTGGAGCAGCGCCCGGAGGTACAGCCCGGTTCCGCCGACCACGAGGACCGGCCGACTCCGGGCCGCGATGTCGGCGATGGCCGCGTCGGCGAGCGAGGCCCACCGGGCGGCGGAGAAGGGCTCGGTCGGCTCCACCACCGAGACCAGATGGTGCGGCACCCGCGCGAGCTGGCGGGCGTCCGGCTTCGCCGTCCCGAGGTCGAAGTGCCGGTAAACCGCCTGCGAATCGGCGCTGACGATCTCCGCACCGAGGCGCTCGGCCAGCTCCACCGACAGCTCGGACTTCCCCGCCCCGGTCGGTCCGGCGATGACGGTGAGCGCCGGCTGGGGTAGGACGCGCGACATGGCCGAACCCTACGTCCAGGAGTACCGAGCGCGCTGGGCAGACATGGACTTCAACCAGCACATGCGGAATGCAGCGTACCTCGGAGTGGCCGAGGAAACCCGGCTGCGGTTCCTCGAGGACGGCGGCTTCACGATGGCCGAGCTCTACCGCCGCCACCTGGGCCCGGTGGTGGTGCAGGACGTGCTCACCTACAAGAAGGAGCTCCGGCTGCTCGAGCCGTTCCGGGTGGACATGGCCATGGCCTCCATCACGGACGATGCGCGGAAGATGAAGGTGCGGAATCGCCTCTTCCGTAGCTCCGACGGGACGCACTGCGCGACGGTGGAGAGCTTCATCCTCTGGTTCGATCTGGAGGCACGGCGCTCGGTCGTGCCCCCTGCCGACCTGGGCCAGCTGTGGCTCGGGCTCGCCCGGACCGAGGACTTCGCTCCATTCCCGGGCTGAGCGCAGCCGGCGTCGTACACGGCGACGATGTTCGGGTGGTTGAGCGACCCCGCGATCCGGGCCTCCTGCTCGAACCGACGCAGCAGGTCCGGACTGGCCCCCAGGGACTCGTTCACCCCCTTGAGGGCGATGTCGCGTCCGAGCCGGGGATCGCGCGCCCGGTACACCTCGGCCATGCCTCCGGCCCCCACCACGGAGAGCACCTCGTAGGGCCCGAGCTTGTGACCGGGTGCCAGGCGCACGGCGCCGGCGAGTCTGGTTCAGGCAGCAATCCGCTGGCGCGCCAGGTCGACGCCGGTGGACCCGTTCAGCGTCGGGCGGCGAGCGCCGCCTCGAGCGCATCGAGCCGCACCGGCACCGGCTCCCCGCCAGCCAGTGGCTTGAGCTGTGCCTCCCCCGAGGTGAGCTCCCGGGAGCCGAGGACCAGCGCGAATCCCGCGCCCGACTTGTCGGCCCGCTTCATCTGGCTCTTGAGGCTGCCTCCGCGGGCGTCGAAGTCCACCCGGTGTCCTGCGCGCCGGAGCCGGCTCACCAGGGCCAGCGCCACGTCCGCCGCGGCCTCCTCGGCCACCGCCACGAAGAGCTCGGGCCGGGCAGGCTGCACCACGCCCTTCGCCTGGAGCAGCAGGGACAGCCGGTCCATTCCCAGCGCCCAGCCCACCGCCGGGGTGTCCGGCCCGCCCAGCTCCTTCACCAGCCGGTCGTACCGGCCGCCGCCGCCGACCGCCGAGGCGGTGCCCAGCACCGGGTCGTCGGAGAGGAACTCGAACGCCGTCCGCGTGTAGTAGTCGATGCCCCGCACCATCCGCGGGTTCACGCGGAAGGGGATGCTCAGGGCCGTGAGCTGCCGCTGGACCGCCTCGAAGTGGGCGCGCGCCTCGCCGGAGAGGGCGTCGGTGATGGCCGGCGCACCGGCGAGGACCGCCTGACAGCCGGGGTTCTTGCAGTCGAAGACCCGGAGCGGGTTCTTCTCCGTGCGCTCCTGGCACTCGGCGCACAGCTCGCTCCGGTGGGTGTGGAGGAAGGCTCGCAGCGACTCGAGATAGACGCCGCGGGTCTCCGGGTCGCCGAGCGAGTTCAGCTCGACGCGGATGCCCTCCAGCCCCAGAGCACGGAAGAGCTGCAGCGCCAGGTCGATGAGCTCCGTCTCCTGCGCCGGCGCGGAGACCCCGTAGGCCTCGGCGCCGATCTGCCAGAACTGCCGGTAGCGCCCGGTCTTCATCCGCTCGTACCGGAACATCGGGCCCAGGTACCACCAGCGGGTCACCGGCTCGCGCTGGGCCACCGCGTGCTCGACGTAGGCGCGGACGCAGGGCGCGGTCCCCTCCGGGCGGAGCGAGAGGCTACGGCCCGCCTTGTCCTGGAAGGTGTACATCTCCTTCCCCACGATGTCGGTCGCCTCGCCGACGCTCCGGACGAAGAGCGCGGTGTCCTCCAGCATCGGGGTCCGGGCCTCCTCGTACCCGAAGCGGCGGAACGTCTCCCGGGCGGCGGCCTCCAGCGCCTGCCAGACGGCGATGTCGGGCGGCAGGAGATCGTTCATCCCCTTCACCCCGGAGATTCGCTGGCTCACGAGGCGCCTCCGATGCGCCGCCCCATCCGGACCACCGCCTCCGGCACCAGCCAGTCGTCCCAGACCACCCGGCCAGGCTCGAAGAGGAGGATGACGGTCGAGCCCATCTCGAAGCGGCCCAGCTCGTCGCCCTTCTCCACTGGACGGGGCGGGACGTAGGTCCGCAACCCCACCGCCTGCCCGGCGTGGGTGACCCGGTCGTCGTACGCGGCGCGGATCCGCCCCACGCAGGTCGCCCCCACCTTCACCACCGCCGCCCGGCCGAAGGCGGAGCTGTCGACCACCGTCACCAGCCGCTCGTTGAGACAGAAGAGCGCGTCGCGGTTGCGCACCGTCACAGGGTTCACCGGCCAGAACTCGCCCGCGAGGTAGCGCGACGCCACCACCGCGCCCGCGACCGGAGCGTGCACCCGGTGGTAGTCGCGCGGCGAGAGGTACAGCGTGGCGTAGGCGCCTCCGAGCGCGTAGCGGGCGGCGAGCTCCGCGTCGTCCAGGAGCCGGTCCACCGGGAACTGGATGCCCTTGGCCTGCAGGCAGCTGCCCCGCTCCAGGATGCCCGCCTGGCTCACCACGCCGTCCACGGGGGAGACCACCACCCGCGGGTCGGGATCCACCGGCCGAGCTCCGGGGCGCAGCCGCCGGCTGAAGAAGTCGCTGAACCGCCCGTATCCGCCGAAGTCGGCCTCGGCCTCGGCCATGTCCACCCGGTATGTCCGGGCGAAGGCCCGCATTGCCGCCTGGTGGATCCCGGCCGGCGCGGGGAGGCGAGTGAGGGTTCCCACCGCCCGGGACAGCGCGGACTTGGGGACGAGGCGCATCAGCGCGAGGAAGGTACCGTCTTGCATGCCGGGGCTGCCGACACTAACCCCCGGCGTCCGGCCGCGCAGGGGGTGTTCCGCCGTCCACCGGGAACCGCTGCAGCGCCGACTTCGGCACGATGCCCATCACGCTCTGGGCGTCGGCCAGGACGAGGGAATTCGCCAGGGCGGGCATCGAGCGGCGGCAACGGTCCGAGTCCACCATGCTGTAGGAGTCGCGCGTGCCGCGCCCGTTCACCTCCACCGGGCCCGCGGGCTCGAAGCAGTCCCCGAACAGTCGGTTGAAGTCGCGCATTGCCATCCCCGCGGTGGGCGCAACCGGAGGCCCGGCATCCGGCGCGGGAGGCGGGGTCGCGCGCGCCGGGGTTGGAGCCGGTGGCGGCGGGGCCACCGAGGGCCCCGAGAAGGTGGGGGCCGTCCTCGCCGCCGCCAGCGCCTTCTCCCGGTCCTTCGCCCCCTGCTCGAGGCGGGTGCGGTTCTCGCGGATGCGGGTCAGCAGCTGAGCTGCCGCCTGTGCATCGAGCGAGTCCGGGGGGACCTTCTCCAGAAGGGCCTCGACCTCGTGCATCCCCGGGTCGAGGTACGCGTCGTCGAGCAACTTGGCGTAGAGCTTGTTGAAGCGCTCCGAGGCGCGGGTGTACTCGGGCGACGCCTCCTTGCGCGCGCACCCGGTGAGGACCAGCAGCAGCACGAGAGCGAGGAATCGGGTCGTCACGGGTCAGACCCCCAGGAAGAGGCGTCGGCCGAAGTTGGCAGCGAGCTCGGCCTCGAAGATGCGCCGGGCGGCGCCCTCGATGTCGTACTCGACGCGGATGTACTCCACCGTCCGGGCAGTCGTGTCGCAGACCACGAAGCAGGCCCGGTTGTCGTAGTCGCGCGGCTGGCCCACGCTCCCCACCGAGATGAGGTACTGGTAGCCCCGCCGGAAGGCGAACTTCTGCGCCACGACGTCGTTCACCTCGCTGTTCCCCAGGGCGAACGCCTTGCAGAGGTGACTGTGGCCGATGAAGGTCACCTCGGCGAGATCCTGCATCTCGGGCACCAGCTCGCGCGCCTGTTCCAGGGCGAAGACGTACTCGTAGGCGCGCGGGTCCACCGGCGATCCGTGGCTGAAGCCGATCTCTCCCACCCGGTAGGTGTAGGGGAGGCTCCGGAGCCAGGCATGGTTCTTCTCGCTGAGGACCTGCGCGGACCAGTCCAGGGCGTGGCGGGCGCCCTCGTAATAGAAGGAGTAGTCCATCCGACCGGCAACCGCGGCGTCGTGGTTCCCGAGCAGGGTGACCTCGGCCACGCTGCGAACCAGGTCACAGCACTCGTTGGGCGAGGCGCCGTATCCCACGATGTCGCCGAGCGACACGATCCGGTCCACTTTCTGGGCCTCGACGGTGCGGAGCACCTCGGTCAGGGCCTCGAGGTTGGAGTGGATGTCCGAGATGACGGCGAAGCGCATCGGCCTCCTGGACCGTCGACATTACACGACCTTGCCGATCCCCGCGCCTCCGTGCTTTGGGGGCAGCCATGCGCATCGTCGTCACCGGCTCCCTGGCCTACGACTACCTCATGACCTTCCCGGGCAAGTTCCGGGAGCACTTCCTCTCCGACCGGATGCACCGGCTGACGGTGAGCTTCCTGGTGGACGACATGCGGAGGCTCCGGGGCGGCGTGGCGGGCAACATCGCGTGGACTCTCGCGCTTCTGGGCGGGGAGCCCCTCCTCATCGCCACCGCCGGGGAGGACTTCGCCGAGTACCGGACCGCGCTCGGCCAGGCCGGAGTGGATACCTCGGGGGTGACGGTGATCCCGGGTGAGTTCACCGCCTCCTGCTTCATCAACACCGACCTGGACGCCAACCAGATCGTGGCCTTCTACGCCGGGGCACTGTCGCACGGGCATCGGCTGGAGCTGGGCGGCCGGGGGCTGGGCCCGGAGGACCTGGTGGTCATCAGCCCCACCGACCCGGAGTCCATGCTCAAGGCGGTGGAGGCCTGCCGGACGTCCCGGGTGCCCTACCTGTTCGACCCAGGAAAGCAGACCCCCCGGCTCGAGGCGCAGCAGATCCTGGACGGGATGCAGTCGGCGGCGGCGGTCATCGGGAACGACTACGAGTTCGCGCTCATGTCCCAGAAGACGGGCAAGAGCGAGTCGGTGCTCCAGTCCATCGCCCCGGTGACGGTGGTCACGCGTGGCGAGCAGGGCTCCACGGTGCTCGAGCGGGGGAAGTCGCCGGTGGACGTGCCGGTGGCACCGATCAAGGCCCTGGTCGATCCGACGGGCGCCGGCGATGCCTACCTGGGAGGCCTGGTGTTCGGGATGGCCCGGAAGCTCCCCTGGCCGGTGGCGGGACGGATCGGCGCGGTCGCGGCGGCGTACGCCATCGAGGTCCGGGGCTGCCAGGAGCACCGGTTCACCCACGCCGAGTTCGTCACGCGGTACCGCTCGGCGTTCGGGAACGCGGACGAGGTCGCTGCAGCGCTCAACTAGTCCGCCGATGATCCAGCGTCCGGAACGGGCCAGGATCGGCCGAGCAAGTTGGAGAGTTGACGGTTGTATCCAGACTGAACCTTCCCGACGTCGTCAACGATGACCTCGGCGTCATCGGCGCTGGTCCCCTCGAGCCAGAGGTGCAGGTAGCGCTCACCGCCGGACGAAACAGCGAGGTATCCGGAGTCATCGTAGGCGTCGACGACGAACCATGCGCTCTGCTCGGGCGCGAGGGTGTAGTCCCAGCCAAGCGGCTCCACGATGACCGTGAGCGGTGTGTGCTCCGCGTGAATCCTGAGCCTCAGCTTCATCGGTCCCCCCACGCGTCCTCGAGGCGTCACGGTCACTGCGCCGGGACCAGCGGGATCAGCGCCTTCAGGTCGTCGTCGGTGAAGACGATGCCCGCGCCGAGGAAGAAGTCCCGGCCCGCCAGCACCCGGTTGTCGAGCTGGCTGTAGACCGGCCGGTTGAAGATGTCGTCCACGCCGGCGTTCAGGAACAGGTGCTGGAGGAAGGTGAACTGCAGGCTGGTGCGCACCCGAGGCCACTTCAGCCGCTGGTTCGCGAAGTCGAAGAAGTCGGTCTTCAGCGCCAGCTGGTCCTTCAAGAAATGGAGATCGACTCCGACCCCGCCCGTGCTCTCGATGATCCCGAAGCGGAACGTGGCCCAGTAGTACCGCTTCGCGAACTGGGCCGAGAACTTGAGCGCGTTGATGCTGGTGACCGTCCGCTTCTGTAGCGCCGGATCGTCGCGCGAGGGCGGATTGGTCTGGATGTACTCGGTGCTCTCCACGCCCCGCGGGTCGCTGATCAGCGAGAGGATGTAGTACTTGTCCGGCCGGGCGATGATCCGCATCGTGGCGTCGATCTTCGCCGCCCCGGCGTTGAACAGATAATCGCTCCGGATGCTGGCCTCGAGCTTCAGCCCGACCAGCCGCTGGGCGTAGTTGGAAACGTCCTCGATGGTCTCCCCCACCTGGCGGCCCAGCTTCTCGTCGGAGACGATCTGCCCCACCGCGCCGCGGCCCTCCTTCAGGTTCTCGGTGACCGCCTGGAGGTTGGCCAGCGTGGCATCAAGCTTCTGGATCGAGCTTCCGATGGAGGCCAGCTGCTCGGTCCCACCGTCGGCGCCCATGGTGCTCCGGACGTCGGCGACGATCCTCCGCACGTCCCCGGTGAGGACCCGGACGTTCTCGATGATCTCTCGGACGCTCGAGGCCTCGCCCTCGGTGGCGCTGCGCATCGAGGCGGTGACGTCGCGGACGTTCTCCAGGATCGCCTCGATGTTCTGGCTCGACCGCTGCGCGGTGTCGTTCACCGATTGCGACAGCTCGGTCAAGTTCCGGACGATGGTCTTCAGCGACTCGGTCCCGGCGTCACCGCCCAGGGCCTCTCGCAGCGAGGTGGTCACCGACTGGATGGCGGTGGTGATCTTCCCCAGCGTGTCGAACAGCGCCTGCAGCCCCTGCTGGTCGATCACCCGGGTGATCTCCCCGCCATCGGGCATGAAGGGGGCCTCGGGTGACCCCACCTGGAGGTCGAGGAGGTAGTCCCCCAGGAACGACTCGGTCCGCTTGATCAGCGTGGCGTCGGTCCGGAGCCCGATGTCCTTCCGCAGGCGCAGGGTCACCTTGGCCCGGGTTCCAACCAGGGTGATCTCCCGGATCTCGCCCACCGGGATGCCAGCGACCTGCACCCGGCTCCGGGTTCCCAGACCGGAGGCGTCACGGAACATCGCGTAGACGGTGATGGTCTCGACCCCCAGCGTCCCCCGGCGGACGAAGATCATGAAGGCGAGCAGGAAGCCCACCGCAGCGAGCACCAGCATCCCCACCCGGAAGGGGGTGACGAAGGTCTTCAAGTTCCTTCCGCTCCGAGACCGGCCAGAGACGTCACCTTACTCGCCCTTCCCGAACCACATCTGGAGGAAGTGCTGCAGGTCGGGATGCGGATTGTGCCTCAGCTCCTGGGGAGGGCCCTCGGCGACAATCTTCCCCTTGAACAGGAATGCCACCTTGTCCGCCACCTTGAACGACGAGGCGATGTCGTGGCTGATGACCACCTGGGTCACGTGGAGCTCCGCCTTGGCGGTGACGATCATGTCGTCCACGTAGTCGGTGGTGATGGGGTCCAGCCCGGTGGTGGGCTCGTCGTAGAGCACGATCTTCGGGTCGAGCACGATCGCCCGGGCCAGGCCCACTCGCTTCCGCATTCCGCCGGACAGCTCGGCGGGGAAGCGCTCCTCGATGTTCTGGAGGCCGACGATGGCGAGCTTCTCTCGCACCCTGGTCCGGATCTCCTCCTCGGAGAGGGTGGAGTGCTCGCGGAGCGCGAAGCTGACGTTCTCGTAGACGGTCATCGAGTCGAACAGCGCCGCGCCCTGGAACACCATCCCGAACTTCCGACGAACGACTTCCAGCTGTCGGTCGTCCATGGGGACGATGTCCTCGCCGTCCACGATCACCTTGCCCCGATCCGGCTTGAGGAGGCCGATCATGTGCTTCATCAGCACCGTCTTCCCCGAGCCCGACCCGCCGAGGACGACGCAGGTGCTCCCCTCCTCGATGTCGAGGTTGATGCCGGCCAGCACCTGGTTGGCCCCGAAGGCCTTCCAGAGGTCCTGGACCGAGATCATCGGAGGCTTCTTCCCGTCGCCGCTCATGCGTGGAACAGGAGCCCCATGAAGTAGTCCTCGATGAAGACCGCCAGCGCGGCGTCCACCATCGCCCGGGTGGTCGCCTGGCCCACGCCCTTGGCGCCTCCGCGAGCGTTGTATCCCCGGTAGCACGCGATCAGGGTGACGGTGAAGCCGAACACGGCCCCCTTGGCCAGTCCCTCCCAGATGTCGGCCGGCGCCAGGAGGTTCTGGGTCCTGAGGACGAAGGTGCCCACCGACAGGCCCTTGAGCGGCACCGCGACGAAGAAGCCGCCAAAGAGCCCGGCGGTGTCGAAGATCATCGTCAGCAGGGGCACCATGCACAGCCCCGCCAGGACCCGCGGAACCAGGAGGTACTGCACCGGGTTCACCGCCATGGTCTCCAGCGCGTCCACCTGCTCGGTGACGCGCATCGTGCCGAGCTCGGTGCACATGGCGGAGCAGGCCCGCATGGTCACCATCAACGCGCTGAACACCGGGGCCAGCTCGCGAGTCACGGTGAGGGCCACCGTCGGGCCGACGAGGCTCTCCGCCCCGAACAGCTCGAAGGCGCTCCAGGACTGCGTGGCGAACACCATCCCGGAGAAGGTCCCGGTCAGCGAGACCAGAACGATGGAGCCCACGCCCACGAAGTCGAACTGGGCGAAGAGGTTCTGCAGCCGGTAGGGGGGCCTCAGGGCCCACACCACCACCGATGCCGCGAGCGAGACCAGCCCGCCCAGCGTCTGGAAGACCCCGAGGACGCCGTTGCCGACGCCCTCCACCAGGCCGACCAGGGGGTTCCTCTTCGGGCTGGACTCGAGGTCGGAGGTGGTCATCGCGCGGCGGCCGGCATCCTAGGGCACGCCGCCCACCCGGGGCACATCCCGCGTCGTTTACTGGCCCACGACGACGCGCGGCACCCGCGCCCCGATGGCACAGAGCACGTCGTAGGCGATGGTGCTCTCCAGCGTCGCGAGCTGGTGCGCGTCCTGAACCTCCGCCCCCTGCCGGCCGATGAGCACCACCTCGTCGCCCACCTCGACCCCGGGGAGGTCGGTGACGTCCACCATGCACAGGTCCATGCACACCCGGCCGACGATGGGAGCCCGCCGGCCCCGGACCAGCACGGCCCCCCGGTTGGAGAGCAGACGCGACCAGCCGTCGGCGTACCCGACCGGCAGGGTGGCGATCCGCGAGGGCCGGGGCGCGGTCCAGGTGCTCCCGTAGGAGATCGGCGTTCCCGCGGGCACCGTCTTGAGGTGCACCACCGAGGTCTTCCAGCTCAGCACCGGTTCGAGCACCCGGGGTGGCCGCAGCCAGGGTGCCGGCTGCAGCCCGTACAGCGCCAGCCCCGGCCGGGCGACGTTCATCTCCATCCCATCCCGGGCCTCCGGCAGAGCGAGCAGGCCCGCACTGTTCGACAGGTGGCGCCAGCGCGGCTCGAAGCCGGCGGCGCGCATCTGTCCCAGCGCGGTCCGGAAGCGGACGATCTGCTGTTCGGTGAGCGCGGCGTCGGCCAGGTCGGCGTTGGCGAAGTGAGAGCAGAGCCCCTCGAGCGACAGCCGCCGGCAGCTGCGCGCGGCCTCGAGGAAGGCCGGAACGTCGGAGGGCAGCACGCCCAGGCGCCCCATCCCGGTATCCACCTTGAGATGCGCCCGGGCCGTCGTTCCCCGGGCGGCCGCCGCGGCGTCGAGCGCGCTCAGGTGCTCGGGCCGGAACACCACGGGGATCATCCCCTGTTCGAGCATCAGCTCCCAGCCGCCCTCGTAGGCGCCGCCCAGCACCAGAATGTCGCTCTTCAGTCCGGCCTGGCGGAGCGCGAGCCCCTCCTCGACCAGTGCCACCCCGAGGAAGCAGACCCCCGCCGCCTCGAGCGCGCGCGACACCGGCACGGCGCCGTGCCCATAGGCGTCCGCCTTCACCACCGCGAGCACGTCCACGCCCGGAGCCGCGGTCTGCAGGGTCTGGAGGTTCCGGGTCAGGGCCCCGAGGTCGATCTCGGCTCGGGTCGGACGGATGGGCACGGGTGTGAATCTCCTCGCGGGGATGGCTGCCGGTCGACACCGAGGCTACTCTGCATCGGTGGCGCCGGCGCGTTCTGCACGTCGCAGGCCGGCCCGGCCGCCCTTCCGGGGCTGCCCCCACACCGAACAGGCGAGGACACGAGGGACATGGCAACGCATCGGGTGGGCGGCGAGGTAGATGCCACGTGCACGCGGTGCAAGATGGATCTCGCCCACACCATCCTCGCGATGGTCGGGTCGAAGATCGCCCGCGTGCGCTGCAACACATGCGGGAGCGACCACGTGTATCGGGGAACACAGAGCTCCTCCCGGTCCGCGGCCGGCCGGACACGCGCTGCCCCCGCGGAGCGGGCCGCGAAGACGATCGTCGGCTTCGACGAGCAGCTGGCGGCGCTGGACGTCGGGAAGGCGCTGGACTACCGCCCGGACCAGGCGTTCGTCGTCGACCAGGTGGTCCGTCACCCTACCTTCGGGCTGGGCATCGTCCGAACGGTGCGCCAGGACAAGATGGACGTGGCGTTCAAGTCCGCCGAGCGCACACTGGTGCAGGGACGGAGCACGAGCACGGCCCGTCCCTCCTTCAGCCCACCCCACCGACCCGAGGACGCGCAGGACGCGGGCGACGAACCTGACCAGGCGTGAAAGGCTGCTAGCCTCCGCGCCGACGCCACGTGCGCCCTTCTCCCCTCCCCGCGATCCCAGCGCCGAAAGCACCTGGATCGACGCGTCCCTGGCTGGACATCATCCGGTCGATCCAGGTGGTCTCGGCGCCAACGCCGAAACCGCCTGGATCGATCCGCCCCTCGCTTGCCCTCGCGGCCGATCCCGTCGTCGCTCCTCCGTCACG
>JBKPMY010000418.1:0-4019 GCA_046732375.1 Myxococcota bacterium | reverse complement strand
GTGCAGCGCGATGGCCGAGGGCCCGGGCCCTTCCTCGAGCCGCGCCGCGCCCAGCACCCGCCGGAGCCGCCGCAGCGAGGCCAGGGCCGCGCCGGGGTCGTCAAAGCCGCGACGGCCGAGCGCCTCGATGCGCGCGGCGTCGTCCAGGTCCTCGTCCAGGGCGACGACCAGGTCCGGCTCGTGCGGGAGCTCGCCACGAGCCTCCTGCCCCAGCAGGACGTGGAACGCCTGCACCACGTAGCTCCGATGCCGGTCGAGCTCCGCCTCGAACCCGGGCGCGTCGGCAAAGCCCAGCGAGTGCGCCAGCCGGTCTCGCTCCGACCCGGGCGGAGGCAAGGCCTGGGTCTGCCGCTCGTCCACCATCTGCAGCCGGTTCTCCACCCTCCGGAGAAACGCGTAGGCCTCGAACAGCCGATCGGCATCGGCCTGACTGAGCAGTCCCGCCTCCACCAGGCGGCGCAGCGCGCGCTGGGTGGAACGGACGCGGAGCGCTGGATTTCGCCCGCCATGGAGCAGTTGCAGCGCCGCCGCGACGAACTCCACCTCGCGTATTCCGCCTGCCCCCAGCTTGACGTCGCTCTCCCGCGCGGTGCTGCGCAGGTCGATCTGCATCTTGAGATCCCGCAGCGCCTCGACCGCAGCCAGGTCGAGCGTCCTCCGCCAGACGAACGGGCCGAGCCCCTCGAGCAGCTCCTGTCCCAGCGCGATGTCGCCTGCCACGGGGCGGGCCTTGATCCAAGCCGCCCGCTCCCAGGTACGGCCCTGCTGCTCGTAGTACTGCAGCATCGCCGGCAGCGAGCTCACCGCCGCTCCCGCGCGTCCCTGCGGACGAAGATCCAGGTCCACGCGGAAGCAGAAGCCGTCCTCGGTGACGGTGGACATGGCGCGGGCCAGCGCCTCGGCGAGCCGGGTGTAGTAGGTCACGGTGGGTACCGAGCCCGTAGTGCCTCCCGCGGTCATCCCGTCTCCGCGGTGGACCAGCACCAGGTCGATGTCCGAGCTCCAGTTGAGGTCCTCGCCACCGAGCTTGCCCAGCCCGAGCACCACGAAGCCTTCCGGGACAGGCGCGCCGTAGCGCCGCCGCAGCGGAGCCTCCAGCGCGGGCAGCACCGCCCGGAGGAGGGCCTCGGCCAGCGCCGTCTGCTCGCGCCCCAGCGTCTCCATCCCCGCCCCGAGCCACACGTCGCGCGCTGCCAGCCGCAGCGCCTGACGCGCCTTGAACCGGCGGAGTCGCCGGAGCAGGTCCTCGGTGTCCTCGGCGTCGCCCCGGCGGAGGAGTGGGGCCAGCGTGTCCCCCAGCGCGTCGGCATCCAGCTGTGCCGAGGTGGTGGTGCTCCGGTGCACCCAGCGGAGGAGTCCCGGGCGGCGCTGCAGCAGCCGCTGCATGGACTCGCTGGCCAGGACCAGCCGGGTCGCCAGCGCCTCCGCGCCGGGCGCCCGGAGCAGCGCCTCCTGGATGCGGAGCAGCCCTCGGGTGACGAGATCGATCTCGCCGGTGCGGCGGATGGCGTCCACCAGCGCCGCCGCGCGCCGCTCCCCGAGCCGGGTCGAGAGCGCCTCGAGCTCCCGCCCGGTGCGCTCCGGGAGCCCGAGCGTGCCCGGCCCGGCGGTGGTCACGGCGTGGCGATCTGCCCCAGCTGGGTCCGCACCTTCTCCACGTCGGAGGCGTGCTTGAGGAGCACGTTGAGCGTCGCGGCGACCAGCTCGGGCGAGAGGGCCTCGGCGTTCAGCAGCACCAGGCTGCGGGCCCAGTCCAGGGTCTCGCTGATGGAAGGTGGCTTCTTCAGCTCCACGCGGCGAATGCGCTCCACCGCCGAGACCACCTGCGCGGCGAGAGCGGCCGGGACCTCGGGCGCGCGGGTGCGGACGATGCGCAGCTCCCGCTCGCGGTCCGGAAACTCGATGTGGAGATGGAGACAGCGGCGCTTCAGCGCGTCCGACAGCTCGCGAGCGGCGTTCGAGGTGAGAACGGCGCGCGGCGGGAACTTCGCCCGGAGCGTTCCCAGCTCGGGGATGGTCACCGCGGAGTCCGCGAGCATCTCCAGGAGGAAGGCCTCGAACTCCGGGTCGGCCTTGTCCACCTCGTCGACGAGCAGGAGCGCGGGCTGCGGCGAGAGCAGCGCCCGGAGCACGGGGCGCGGCAGCAGGAACCGCTCGGAGAAGAACACCGCGTCCGACGCCGCGATGCGGTCCGCCGCCTCGCTCAGCGTGGCTGCTCCGGCGAGCGACTCACCGAGCTTGTCCTTGAGGATCTGCGTGTAGAGCAGCTGCTTGGCGTACTCCCATTCGTACAGCGCCTTCGCCTCGTCGAGGCCCTCGTAGCACTGGAGCCGGAACAGGGGCCTTCCGAGGGCCTGGGCCATCGCCCGGCCGAACTCCGTCTTCCCGACACCTGCCGGACCTTCGACCAGCACCGGCTTCTGGAGGCGATCAGCCAGGAAGGCCGCGGTCGCGATCTCGGTCGACGCCAGGTACCCCGTCGCCTCGAAGCGTCCCAGGGCGTCTGTCACGGAAGTGAACCCTCCGGCGACCCCTGAAGAAGAGGGCGAAGGTGTGACCGAATTTTCCACGGTGGGGTGCCGTCCCTGTTTGTTGTCGGCCGCAACGCCGATGCGCATCTCGTGGATATCAGAGGTGCGGCAGTCGGGCACGAGCGTTGGTCCGGCGCGTGCAATGCAGGGTGGGGAGAGCCCGGGCCGAGGGCTCCGAGAGGTGCCAACGTGATGTCGCGCGGGGTGAAGACGGGGCTGGGACTGGTGGCGCTTCTGCTGCCAGGTGGTCTCCTCTTCCTGGTCGGCTGGGTCCTCGTGCGAGCGCTGGCGAGGGCGAGGACCCGGATCCGCCAGGAGGCAGCCTCTCCCGGTGAGCCGAGTGGTGTGTGGCAGGCGGTCTCGGGCTTGAGCTTCCGCGACGTGCTGCGCGAGGCGAGGGCCGCCTTCTAACCCTGCCCGGTCACCGGCGGAGCCCCGCCGCGGGTCGATTCCCGAGGGGGCCGCCGGTGACCTCCGGGGCATTCCCGACTCGGCCCCGATTCCTTCCGGCGATGGCGCGGTCGACGTCCAGTCGACGTCTCCCAGTCGACGTCTCAGAGAACTCGTCGTGCCTCGGCGCCGACGTCTCAGAGAACTCGTCAGTCAAACGTCAACGGAGAAATTTGACCGGAACGGACGGAACTGGGTCTGGTCTCAGAAAACGAGTTCTCTGAGACTTCGCCCGGACCTCGCCCGGGTTCAGCGAGAGGTCCGGACCGTGGCGAGCGCCGAGGAGTGCCCCGCCACGGCGCGCCATCCTTCCGGGAAGCGGACATGCACACGCGTGGACCGGGCTCGCCGGCTCGTCTTCACGCCGCCGTCCCTCCGCTCGACCTCCAGCACTCCGCGCACCACGGCCGTGCTCTCGTATACGTCAACGACGAAGTCCCGGAAGCTCAGGCGGGTCACCTGGCTCTTCCCGCTCGCGTACGCCGCGAGGAAATCCTCGCGCGTGCTGACCTTCGCGTCGCTGTACCGCGCGCGCGAGCTCCTGCTCGAGGCGAACGATGTTCACCTGGGTCTCGGAGGCCGCGGGACACCGATCCTCTGCGCGGCAGACTCTTCCCGGAAACACCAGCGCGCACGCAAGAAGCGCAAGGCTCGTCCGCATCGGCACGCCTCCCAGCTGTGACCCGGGGTCAGGGCTTGTCGAGCTCGTCGACCAGCTTCTGCCAGGCCTCGTCGCCGTCGGTCGGCGGGGCAGGCTTCGGCGGCGGAGCCACCGCGGCAGGGCGCGGGACCACCACGTTCGCCCCCGAAGGCGTCGCCGGCCCCGGCGCCGCGCGGGCCTTGAGCCGGGCCAGCTCGAGCTCGGCCACCTTCAGCGCCCGCGCTCGCTCCTGCACCGACTGCTGCAGCCGCGCCACCTCTTGCGCCTTCGCCGCGTCCCGCCGCTCCAGCTCCGCCCGCTGCTTCGCCACCAGCTCCTCGCGCTCGCCCAGAGCCCGGGCCTCGATCTCCTTGCGCGCACGCTCCGCCGCTGCGAGC
>JBKPMY010000417.1:0-15280 GCA_046732375.1 Myxococcota bacterium | reverse complement strand
GCACCTCGCTCGTCCCGCGTTCCAGTGAAATGAGGACCACCCGGTGCTGGTCATCGAGCGCGGCAGCCCAGCGGCCATCCGGTGAGAGCTGCAGGTACCCGAACGGGCTCAACGGGACGTCGCTGACCCTCGCCGGCGGGGAGCCATCCTCGGCGAGTCGATAGAGGTGCGCCGGTCCCTTCCCCGGACGTCGGGCGATCCCCAGCAAGGCTTTTCCATCTTGGGTCCAGCGTGCGGCGCGAAGCACCATCTCCATGCCGTGGAGCGGGATCACCCGGGGTTGCCCTGCTCCGGTGGGGAGTGCGATCAGCTCGGTGCATCGGTCAGGGCAGCGGAGCGCCAGGGCCCAGCGTCCGTCGGGCGAGAGATCGAGCGCGAATCCATCGCCGAGGACCTGAGCTGGAGAACCGTCGAGGGCCCGCAGAACGACCCAGACCGGTTGCGAACCCTCGGCCCCGGCCGTGGTCTGCGAGGTCGAGAAGAGAACCTTGCCGTCCGCGGAGATCTCCGCCAGGGGATCGTTCCAGTCCGTCCAGGAGAGCGCCGTCTCGCGTTCGCCGCTACCGCTCGAGGAGAGGATCTCCACCCGCGTCAGCTTGGTGCTGATCAGGACTCGACCGTCCGGTGCAATGTCGTGGAGCTTCACCTCGGAGAGGCTCCGGTGGAATTCCCGGCTTCGTCCGTCGGCCAGGCTCACGGCAGAGAGCGTGTCCGGGCGATTGGTCCCACCGGTGAACCACAGCTCGCGACCGTCGGGGGTCCAGGCCAGCCCGGTGAGCACCGGCCACCGCTTGGAGAGGATCCGTGTCCGTCCCTCGAGATCCACGACGAGAACCTCCGCCATGGTGTCCTCGACCTGAGGATGGTGAAGAAAGGCGATCCGATCCCCCGAGGGAGAGAAACGGGGATCGGAGATCCCGCCCTCGGTCCCGAACAGGGTCCGGCCTGGCGGTGACTCGAGCACCTCCCGTCCACCCACCGCCCGGGACACGACGAGCTCCCCCCTCGGTGACCAGTCGGCGAACTTGCTGTCCTCGGCGAGCTCCCGGGGTACCCCGCCGACGGACGGGACCCGCGCCAGGGTCCCCCTGGGGAACTGACCGAACGGCTCGCTCTGCCGGGTGAGCACGGCCAGCTCGCCCCTCGACGACGCTGCGAGGAGCCGGACGCTCGGGAGTCCGAGCGGCTGAGCGATCGGGCTTCCCGAGGGCCGGATGAAGATTTCCTCCGGAAGCCCCTCGAAGGCGGCACTGAAGGCCACCCTCCCGTCCGGAAGGAAGCGGGCGCCATGGATGGTTCCCAGGCGGAAGGTCACCGGCTCGATCCCGGGAAGGGGGGACGGAGTCCCTGCCGCGAGTCGAGCCTTCATGCCGGCGGCGAACGCGACCGCCACGACCAGCGCCCCGGCCACCAGCATGCCGAGAGTCCACCATGTCCGGTGCCGGCGGCTGCGTGGCTGGATCGCGGGCTGGCTCGTCGATCCCATCGGACTCCGGAGCACGTCCAGCGCGAAGGCCAGGTCGCTCGCGGACTGGAAGCGCCTCGCTGGCTCCTTCTGCAGACAGTGCTGGACCACCTGCGCGACGGCGGGCGGCACGTCGGGTGGGAGGGGCTCGGGGTCAGCGTGGAGAATGCCATACCCGCTCTCCACCGGCGTGGCCCCGGGAAAGGCACGGTGGCCGCAGAGCATCTCGTGCAGAACGGCGCCGAGGCTGAAGATGTCGGTGCGCGCATCGAGCGGCTCGCCCTGGACCTGCTCGGGTGACATGTAGCCCGGGGTCCCGAGAACCGCCCCGGTCGCGGTGGCGCCGCCGGTCGGGGTGGCCGTGTCCTCCATGAGGTCGTGGCGCCCTTCCGGGGAACCGACCGCCGCCGTGAGCTTGGCGATGCCGAAATCCAGCAGCTTCACCTTGCCGTCCGCGGTGAGAAAGACGTTGTCCGGCTTCACGTCCCGGTGGATGACTCCCCGGGCGTGGGCGGCAGCGAGGCCGGCGGCCATCTGGGATGCCCAGTCGAGCGCGGTGGCGAGGGGAGGCCGGCCACGGGCGAGGCGGTGGCGCAGCGACTCTCCGTCGAGCAGCTCGGTGACGAAGTAGGGCGTGCCCTCGTGCTCGCCGAAGTCGTAGACCGAGACCAGGTTGGGATGGTTCAGCGAGCCCGCGAGGCGCGCCTCCTGCTCGAAGCGGCGCACCAGCTCGGAGTCCCCGGCGAGCACCTCGTTGACGACCTTGAGCGCGATCTCCCGGCCGAGTCGGCTGTCGCGTGCCCGGTAGACCTCGGCCATCCCGCCGGCCCCCAGGAGCGCCAGCACCTCGTAGGGTCCGACCCTGAGTCCCGGACGGAGGCGCACGGCTGCAGAGTGTGCTCCTCGCGGACGCCCGGGTCACGCCGCACCTCCGTCCCCGCCGGCGCGGACCGTTCGCGGAATCGTCGTGGCCGTGGTCTCGTGCTCGGCGCCTCGGAGGCTGGAAGTCGATCGACGAGGGAACGGCGCTCAGCTCACGATGACCCGCTGATCGAGCAGCTGGGCCAGGATGCGGGCGGTGTCCAGCCGCGACATGCCGGAGACGGAGAAGAGATCCTCGAAGCTCAGCGTTCCGTCGATCTGCGCGAGCATGAAGCCGGCGCGGTGATCGAGGTTGAGCCAGATGACCTCGTCCTCCTTGAGCCGCACCCGCGGGACGGCGCTGAGCTTGCCGATCTTCGACTCGTAGATGGTCTGGAGCTTGGTCTCGCTGCTGGCCAGCGCCTCGGTCAGTCCGGTCAGCTCCGGGTAGAACCCCTGGGCCTGGAGCAGCAGCTCCCGCGCACCGCTGTGGTCGTCCAGGTTCTGCAGCTCTCGCGCGCGCTCGAACAGCCGCACCGCCTCCGCGCGCGGGTCGCGAGGAGCCGGGAGCGGGGTGAGCCCGGACACGGTGCGCGGCTCGGCCAGCAGCTCGAGGGCCGCCGCCGGCTCCTCGGGGGCAAGGACCGTCGGTCCATCGCCCTCTCCGCCCCAGGCGTCGCTGGCGATCTCGATGCTCTCCGGCGGGGGCGGGAAGGCGGGAGGCGGCGACGCGGCGGCAGGCGATCCCCGGGGCGGAGAAAGCCTGCTCCCCTTCCCGCTCGGCAGTGGAACGGGGCCCGACGCCTTCGACGGAGCGCTCCCCGGCAATGGCGGCGGGGTTGCAGGCATGGCCCAGGGAAGCGGCTCGAGCGAGGAGGACGGATCCGGCGACGGCTGACCCGGGCCTCCCTTCGACGGGAGCGGCACGACGACGTGCGTCTCCAGCGTGGTCGCACCCCGGGGCGCGGGGGCCGGGGGATGCCAGGGGGGTGCCGGCGCGGGGGTCGCCCGGACCGGCGCCACGGTCGGTGGGAGCGGGACCGGCCCGGTGCTCCGGGGCGACTCGGGATCCGGAGGCGCCACCTTGAAGGTCGTCGGTCGGGGCGCGGGAGCGGGCGTGGCGAAGGGGGGCAGCGGGATCGCGCCGGTTGTCGCGGGGCGGAGCGAGCCGGGAAGGGGGCTGCCGGCGCCCCAGTCCGCCGCCACCGAGAACGGATTCGCTCCTGGCGGCGCGGCGGGGAGCGGGCTGAGAATGCCGGGATCCGGAGGAAGCGGGATGGCGCCGGTGGTCAGCGACGAGGCAGCGGCCTCGGGCGAGAGCAGCTCCGCCGGGGAGAGCACGGGCACCGGCTTCGGACCCGACCGGGAGAGCGGCGCCGGCGTGCCCTCGGACAGCTCGAGCCCGAAGTCGTCCCCACTCTGTCCCAGGTCGTCCCCCTGGAATTCCTCCGCGTTCTTCGAGAGCGGAGAGGGTCCCCAGGGCCTGGTGTGGATTGGCCCGCGCGCCTCCGCCGAGCCGGACGCCGAGGGCCGGACGAAGAAGCGGGAGGTGTTGCCCCCCATCCCATCGGACGGCGGTGCATTCCACCACTCGTCGGAAATCGAGGCCGGAGCCTCGTCCTGGAAGAGGCGCGGGAGCGGCACCGAGAAGAGATCGCTCCGGGTGATGGGGACGTCCCGGAGCTCCTCCGGCACGGCCTCCGATTCGGGGACCGAATGGCCCAGGAGCTCGCGGGCACGGATGCTTTCCGGATCCAGCTTCAGCGCCTGCTCGAAGAGGCGGCGCGCTCCCTCGAGGTCGCCGCTCATCTTGAGCCACAGACCGGCCTCGAGCAGCTGGTTTGCCCGCGCGCTCACTGCCTCGCCCCCAGCCGCTCGAGCACCCCCACGAAGAGCACCCGGGTGCGCTCCAGCTGGTCCACCCAGTCGGTGAGCGCGCTGAGGTCCTCACCCCCCGCCGCGGCACGCGCCGAGGCGATGACCTCCTCCGCCCGGCGAAGCGCCTCGCGACCGAACTCGCTGTTCCCGGTGAGCTGCCGCACCCGGGGAATGAGCGCCGCGACCTCCGCCGCCGCACTGGTGAGCGCGCTCCGCTTCTGCTCGACCTCGGAGGAGATGCGCGCCTCGAGCATGCTGTCCGCCTGCTGCTCGAGGATGTTCTTGAGCTCCTCCGGGGTGAGGCCACCCGACGCAGTGACGGTGATCGACTGCTCGAGGCCGGTCTCCTTGTCCCGGGCCGACACCGAGACGATGCCCTCGGAGTTGATCTCGAAGGTGACCTCGATCTCCACGTCACCCCGCGGCGCGAGCCGGAGGCCGGAGAGGATGAATTCTCCGAGGAGCTCGTTCTGGTGGGCCAGCTCGCTCTCCCCCTGCAGGACCATGATCTTCACCGTGGTCTGCCCGTCGCGGCTGGTGTGGAACAGCTCGGTCACCGAGGTGGGGACGGTGGTGTTCTTGGGGATGAGCACCCGGTTGTAGCCGCCGGCGATGGCCACGCCGAGGCTCTGGGGCGTGACGTCCAGGAGGAGGACCTGGTTGGACGGCTGCATCAGCGCGTCCGCCTGGAGGGCGGCGCCGAGGGCCACCACTTCCTCCGGATGCACGCCCTTGGAGGGGTCCCGCTGGAAGTGACGACGCACCGCCTTCTGCACCGCCGGCACGCGGGTCATGCCGCCGACCAGGACGATCTCCCGCAGCTCGTCGGGGTGCACGTCGGCTTCCCGGAGCACCTTGTCGGCGATCTCCACCGTGCGCTCCACCAGGTCCTGGGTCAGCTCCTCGAACCGGGCCCGGGTGAGGGTGGCCTGGAGGTGAATCGCCGAGGTGCCGCCGGGCGGCGTGTAGAGGAACGGAAGGTTGATGTTGGTCTCGCTCAGCTCGGAGAGCTCGATCTTCGCCCGTTCCGCGGCGTCCTTGAGCCGCTGCAGCGCCATGCGCTCCTTGCGCAGGTCGACGCCGTGCTCCTTGGCGAAGTTCATCACCAGCATCTCGATGATGCGGTTGTCGAAGTCCTCCCCTCCCAGGTAGGTGTCGCCGCCGGTGGCCACCACGTCGAACACGCCCCGGGCCACCTCGAGCACGCTGACGTCAAGCGTCCCGCCACCGAGGTCGAAGACGGCGATCTTCCCGGTGACCTGCTTGCCGAAGCCGTAGGCCAGCGCCGCAGCGGTCGGCTCGTTGAGGATGCGCAGCACGTCGAGCCCGGCGATGCGCCCGGCGTCCTTGGTGGCCTGGCGCTGCCCGTCGTTGAAGTAGGCCGGGACGGTCACCACCGCCTTGCTCACCGATCGTCCGAGGGCGGCCTCGGCGTCCAGCTTGAGCTCACGCAGCACCGCCGCGGAGACCTCGGGGAGCGAGACCGCCTTCTCCCCCATCTGGACCCGAACGTCGTCGTGCTCCCCGGAGACGATGCGGTAGGGGAGCGACTCGCGCGCCCGGCGCACCTGGTCCGAGCTGAACTTCCGGCCGATGAGCCGCTTGGCGGCGTAGACCGTGTTCTCCGGATTGGTGATGGCTTGCCGCTTGGCGAGCTGGCCGACCAGCCGCTTCCCGGCGCTGGTGACCGCCACGATCGACGGGGTCAGGTTCTGTCCGGTGCGATTGGGGATGACATGCGGCTGCCCGCCCTGGACGATGGCCACCACGCTGTTGGTGGTGCCGAGGTCGATGCCGATGACGGGCTCCTGATCTGCCATCCTGACGTCTTCAGCGTACCTGACGGAGCAGGGCCTTCGCCTCCGCGTTCCGGGGGTCCAGCTTCAGAGCTGCCTCGAGATGTCGGCGCGCCACCGAGCCCATCCCCATGCGGATGCAAATCTCCGCCAGGACCAGCTGGGACGGGAGGTGGTCGGGCCGAAGTGACACCGCCCTCTGGGCCAGGACCCGGGCCTCGGCGAGGGGCCGGTCGCCGGCCTTGAAGACCCAGCGGGCCGCCTCGTAGGCGGCATCGGGCCGGTGGGGGTCGAGCTCCGAGGCCCGGGAGTAGGCATGGGCAGCCGTAGCGGCGTCACCGTCACGGGCGGCGGCATCCCCCGACTGCATCTCGTCCTCGGCCCGCTTGCTCGCCAGTTGCTGCTTCGCCTCGGCCTCCACCGCCGGCGCACGGCCCTTCTGTTGCCCCCCGCCCAGCACCCTGGCCTGGTCGAGCAGGTGGAGGGCCTTCTCCGGAGCGGTGCGGGCCTGCTTCTGGGCCTCCTCCACCAGCGCGCCGGCGCGGGCCTTCGAGGAGAGGTAAGGGTGACGGGCCAGGCGCGCCCGGCGCTCCTCGGCGCGTGGGTCCGTCGCGGGAGTGCTCCCGGCCGGGCCGGGCCGGGGGGTGGCCAGGCGGCTGCTGGAGCTGGTGGGGCGCGGCGGGGGGGCGCGGCGCAGCGCCTCGGTGAGCGCCTCATGGGCCTCGCTCAAGCGCTGGAAGATGCGTTCCAGGCGGGCGCGGTAGCTGCCCAGGTTCTTCCCGTAGTAGCGGTCGGGATGGAAGACGCGGCTGGCCTCGAAGTACGCGAGCTTCACCGCCTCGGCAGTCGCGCCCGGCTTGAGTCCGAGCACCGTCCAGTCGTCACGCCCGAGCTGCGCCTCGCGGGCGAGGATCTCCCGCTTGCGGTCCAGGTCGAGATCGACCGCTTCGCTGAGGGGGTCGTGCGTGCCGCTGGGCAAGAGCTTTGCTCCCCCACTGGACGAGAGCCCCCTCGACGCTAGCGTCGGTATCGCGGGTGGTCAAACCTGCGACCGGGCTGGGGCGAGCGCGACCACGGAATCCTCGAGGATCCGCAGCCCCTCGTCCAGCTCCTCGCGGGTCACCACGTAGGGCGGGGCGAGCCGGACGGTGCGCTCGCCGGCGAGGTTGCAGAGCATGCCCCGCTCCCGGCAGCGCGTGACCACCGGGCCCGCGTCGAACGACAGCTCGACGCCGACCAGCAGCCCCCGCCCGCGCACGTCCTTCACCAGCGAGGGGTGCCGCGCCTGCATCTCGCGGACTCGCGTGACAATGTGTTCGCCTTTTTCCAGGTTTGCGGAGAGCACGCGCGGGTCGCTGGCGAGGCGCACGGTGGCGATGGCCGCCGCGGCCGCCACGGGGTTGCCGCCGAAGGTGGAGCCGTGGGTGCCGGGCGAGAGCGCCTTCCCCGCCTCCTCGGTGCACACCATCGCTCCGATGGGAAGCCCGTTGGCCAGGCCCTTCGCCAGGCTGAAGCCGTCGGGCCGGATGCCCTCGTGCTGGAAGGCGAACATCTTTCCGGTGCGCCCCATGCCGGTCTGCACCTCGTCCACGAGGAGCAGCACGCCCGTCTCGTCGGCCAGAGTGCGCAGCGCGCGAAGGAATCCCTCGGGGGCGGTGCGCACCCCACCCTCGCCCTGCACCGGCTCGACCAGGATGGCGGCGGTCCGGGGACCCACCGCCTTCCGCACTGCCTCGAGGTCACCGTACGGCACGTGGACCACGCCCGGCAGGAGCGGCTCGAAGCCCTTCTGGTACTTGGTCTGACCGGTGGCGGTGACGGTGGCCAGGGTGCGGCCGTGAAAGCTGGTCTCGAAGCAGACGAACTCGAAGCGCCCCGGCTGACCGCGCGCGTGCTGCGACTTCCGCGCGAGTTTGAGCAGCGCCTCGTTGGCCTCAGCGCCAGAGTTGCAAAAGAAGGCCCGGTCGAGCCCGGAGAGCGAGGTGAGCAGCTCGGCGAGGGTGACCTGGGGCTCGGTGTAGAAGACGTTCGAGGTGTGCCACAGCCGCTCGAGCTGCGTCTTCGCCGCGGCGGTGATCTCCGGGTGACAGTGGCCGAAGGGAAGCGTTGCGATGCCGCCCAGCAGATCGAGGTAGACGTTGCCGTCAGCGTCCCAGACCCTCGTGCCCTGTCCACGCTCGAGCACGATGGGCTGCTGCTTGTAGTTCTGGAGCAGGTGGGCGCGCGCGCGGTCCATCACCGCGCGGTTCTTGGACGGCAGCGGGCGCTCGACACCGGGGGTGGCGGTCTGCGGGATGGGCATGGCGGGTCTGCTCAGAGAATATAGCGGGAGAGGTCCTCGTCCTCGACGACCTCCTTCAGCCGGGTGCGTACGACCCCCGCGTCGATGACCTCGTCGCGCGAACGGTGCGGATCGCTGGCCTCGAATGACACCGGGTCGAGCAGCCGCTCGAGAACGGTGTGCAACCGGCGGGCGCCGATGTCCTGGGTGCGCGAGTTCACCAGGGCGGCGATACGGGCGACCTCCGCCACGGCGTCGTCGGTGAAGTGCAGCGACACGCCCTCGGTCTCCAGCAGCGCGGTGTACTGGCGGATGAGCGAGTTGCGCGGTTCCCGGAGGATGCGGACCAGGTCCTCCTGCCGGAGCGGCTCCAGCTCGACCCGGATGGGGAAGCGGCCCTGCAGCTCGGGGATGAGATCCGCCGGCTTGCTGACGTGGAAGGCGCCGGCGGCGATGAACAGGACGTGGTCGGTCTTCACCGGGCCGTACTTGGTGGTGACCGTGCTTCCCTCGACGATGGGAAGGATGTCTCGCTGCACGCCCTCGCGGCTGACATCCGGACCGCCGCCCCGGGCCGCGCCCTCGCGGCTGGCAATCTTGTCGATCTCGTCGATGAAGATGATCCCGGCCGATTCGGCGCGGAGCAGCGCCTCGCGGTTGACCCGGTCCTGATCCACCAGCCTTCCGGCCTCCTCCTGGGCGAGGAGGTCGAGGGCCTCGGGCACGGTGACGCTGCGCCGGCGGGTGCGGGCCATGCCGGGCATGGAGCGGAAGAGGTCGGAGAGGTTGACGCCGATTTCCTCCATGCCCTGACCGGAAAAATTTCTGAGGAAGGTGGGCCCGGCGTCGGCGACGTCGACCTCCACCATGCGGTCGTCGAGCGTGCCGGCGCGGAGCTGGGCCCGGAGCTTCTCGCGCTCGGCATCACCGATGCGCCCCGGGGGTGGGGGCGGGGGGGAGAAGCCCATGGTCCCGGGGCGAGGCGTGGTTGGCGCGCCGTGGGCGAGGAGCTCGACCAGCCGGTCCTCGGCGGCCTCGCGGGCGCGGGTCCGGACCTTGGCCGTCTCCTCCTCGCGGACGAGGGAGATGGAGGCCTCGACGAGGTCGCGGACCATCGACTCGACGTCGCGACCGACGTACCCCACCTCGGTGAACTTGCTGGCCTCGACCTTGACGAAGGGGGCCTGGGCGAGCCTGGCCAGACGGCGGGCGATCTCGGTCTTCCCGACTCCGGTGGGGCCGATGAGGATGATGTTCTTGGGGGTGATCTCGTCGCGGAGATCCCCGGTGACGCGCTGGCGGCGCCAGCGATTCCGGAGCGCGATGGCGACCGCGCGCTTCGCCGCGGACTGGCCGACGATGTAGCGGTCCAGCTCGGAGACGATCTCCCGGGGTGTGAGGTTGGCGCCGCCCGCGGGCATCGGTCTTCAGAGCTCCTCGAAGGTGAGATTGCGGTTGGTGTAGATGCAGGTGTCGGCCGCGATTCCGAGCGAGACCTCGGCGATCTGCCGGGCGCTCAGGGTCGAGTGGTCGAGCAGCGCGCGGGCCGCGGCGAGCGCGTACGGGCCGCCCGACCCCACCGCCGCGGCACCGAAGTCGGGCTCGATGACGTCTCCGGCGCCGCTGAGGACGAAGGTGCGCTCCACGTCGGCGACGATGAGGAGCGCCTCGAGCCGGCGTAGGAAGCGGTCCGTCCGCCAGTCCTTGCCCAGCTCGACGCAGGCCCGGGCCAGGTTGTGCTTGTACTCCTGGAGCTTCGACTCGAACCGCTCGAAGAGGGTGAAGGCGTCGGAGGTACTTCCGGCGAAGCCGGCCAGCACGCGCCCCTCCCCGAGCCGGCGCACCTTGCGAGCGCTGGCCTTCATCACCGTCTTTTCGAGCGTGACCTGGCCGTCGCCGCCGATCACCACCCGGCCGTCGCGGCGGACGCAGAGAATGGTCGTTCCGTGGAACATCGGGAGATTGCCCGGCCATGTAACAGCCGGATGGCGGGCGTTCCATCCCCGAGTGGGGAAAACCGTCGAGTTGCCGAGGGGGTTCCGACGCTTGCCTGAGCCCTCGTCCAGGGTCTCTTCCCGGCGTCGGCATCTCCATGGCCGGGTGCATCGAGCACCACTCACGCGGTAGCCCCCGGACCTACGACAAGCGCGACTGCGGATTCGCATGAGCCCGACGCGAGCCTTCGCCATGGTCACCGGTCGATGAGCGGCGGGCAGCGATTCGACGTCTGTGGTGGGGAGCTCGTCTGCACCTGTCCACCGGACGCCGGGTGAGCGCCTTCAGGCGTGCGGATGCGTCCGGTCATACACGGCCTGGAGCTGCTCGATGCTCACCTGCGTGTACTTCTGCGTCGTGGAGAGGCTCGCGTGTCCGAGCAACTCCTGGATGACGCGGACGTCCGCGCCGCCGGCGAGGAGATGCGTCGCGAACGAGTGGCGGAGCGCGTGCGGGCTCACCCTCCGCTGGAGCGCGAGCTGAAGTACGGTGCGGTCCAGGTGCCTGGCAACGCTCCGTGAGGTGAGTCGGCCGCCGCGGTGGTTGAGGAACAGGGCCGCCGGATCCTGTCCGGCGGCAGGCTTCGCCAGGAGCTCGCCGCGCCGCTCGAGCCAGCGTCGGAGCGCGGTGACGCACCCGGCATTCATCGGACAGAGGCGCTCCTTCCGTCCCTTGCCGAAGACCCGGACGGTGCGGGCGCGGAGGTCCAGGTCGTCGACGTCCAGCCCGCAGGCCTCGCTCACGCGGAGGCCAGAGCCGTAGAGCAGCTCGAACAGCGCCCGGTCGCGCAGACCGAGCGGGCCGTCCTTGCCGGGGACGGCGAGGACCGCGAAGACCTCGTCCACCGGAAGGACGCGGGGGAGCCGGGTGGGGAGCTTCGGACCGCGCACGGTGCGCGCCGGATTCGAGGACACGCGGCCGGTGGTCACCAGGTATCGGTAGAGCGCCCGGACGGAGGCCAGGGCGCGGGCGCGACTGCGCGGGGCGTGGTCGACCGCGAGCGTGCCGAGCCATCCGCGGATGCTGCCGTGGTCGGCGGTGGACAAGGTCCGCCCTGCCGCTTCGAGGTAGAGAGCGAAGGCCCGCACGTCGGAGAGGTACGCCTTCACCGTGTGCGGCGAACTGCCGCGGACGCGGGCCATCGACTCCTCGAAATCGTCGATCCAGGCGTGCTGCATGGGGCTCCGTCGAGCGTACGACCCGTGCCTGGGCCCGGCGAGATTTCCGTCCTCGGTGTTCACGCCACCCGGTGACGGTTCCTCGGGCGCTCTCGCGCACAGGCGGACAGGGCGCTCCGGTGCGCCCCACACGTTCGAGGTCGCGATGCGGGCTCTCCTCCGGCTTTCCCTGTGTGCCGGGCTGGTCTCCGCCTGCGGGGGCGGGGGCGGGAACAACAACAACTCGGGCGGAGGTGGCGGCTCCGGCTTCAGCGCGAAGATCGACGGCCAGAGCTGGCAGGCCGAACCCATCGGCGTGACTGCCGCCGCCGTGTCCTCGGTCCCCGGGGCGCTGGTGGTGGTTGGCTCGCAGACCTCCGGGGGAGTGTCGCGCAGCCTGACGCTCAGCCTGTACAACATCTCCGGACCCGGCACCTACCCGCTCGGGGTGAGTAGCGACGTGTTCGGTGGCATCGGCCAGGTGGGAGAAGGGACGGGCGGCGGAAACTCGCAGGCCTGGATCACCGACAACACCGGGGCGGCGGGAACCATCACCCTCACCTCGCTCTCAGGCGGACGGATCGTCGGGACGTTCGCCTTCGTCGCGGCCCCGGGACACACCAACACCGTCGGCGGCACCCGCACCGTGACCGACGGGGCGGTCGACCTTCCCCTCTCGGGTACCCTGGCGCCGGTCCCGGCGAACGTGGGCAGCACGGTGACAGCGCAACTCGGGGGACAGTCCTATACCGCGTCGGCCGTCAACGCCGTGGCGACCTCACCGCTGGGAGGGCCTGGGCTGCAGCTCAGCTCGAGCAACAAGGACCACGGGCTCTCCATCACTCTGGGCGAGGTCAGCGCGCCCGGGACCTACGCGCTCGACAACATGGGTGGCGCGGCGCGGCTGATGAACGCCGGACGGAACGGCGGCGACGCCAACCATTGCTGCTGGGGCGGCGGGCACACCGGGGCGGACGTGGGCTCGGTCACCGTCACCAGCCTCACCGCCGACCGGGTGAAAGGAACCTTCACCGCCACGCTGCAGCCGGTGCCCGGCAAGCCAGCCAGCACCGTGCTGTCTGTCACCAGCGGGAGCTTCGACGTCGGGTTGATGCACTGAGGTCGCCGCCATACCCAGCAGCGTGAGGAGCGCGGCCCCCTCACGGCACCTGGTCGCAGACGTAGAACCCCGACCGCTCGCCCTGCGACACGAGGTAGACCACCTTGCTCCCCTGGGGGTCGGCGAAGAGCGCGGGGAGCAGGATGCGCTCCTCGAGTGTGACCCGCACGTTGGTCTTCAGATTGAGGACGGCGACGTCGTACGTCTCGGCGTCGGTGCGGGCGTAGGTGACCAGCATCCGGTTGCCGGCTTCGCTGGGGCGAAAGCCGAAGACTCCTTCGAGGATGGGCGCCGGCTTCCCGTCCGGAATGCTCGGGTCCAGGCGCTCGAGGATGCAGGCGCGGGCCTCGCGGATGCACTCGCCACGCAGGTACAGCACGCCACCCGGACCGAAGTCATAGCCGTAGACGTTCGGCATCAGCTTCGTCGCCGACGGCTTCCCCCGCGCATAGAGCCAGAGGTCCACCGAGGGGAGCGGCTGGAACACGGTGGAGTTGAAGGCCAGGTGCTTGTTGTCGGGGCTCCACACGGTCGTGGACACGCGGGTGGCGAGATCGACGGGCTTGCCCTCCGGCAGGTCTGCGTACGTCAGCCGTCCCCAGCTCTTCTTCTCGTCGTAGTTGGTGAGCGCGGCGATGGCCTTGCCGTCGGGCGAGAACCAGAACTTTCCGGTGCGCTCGCCGAGCATCTTGCTCGCGCCGCCGGCGGCCGGACCGACCACGAGCTTGCCCGGGCTGTCGGCCCTGCCGCCCTCGAGCCGCGCGAGCAGCGCCGAGTCCGGGGAGAAGGCGAACGCGGTGACCCCCGAGCCGACGCGCGAAGGACGCCCCTCGGGGATGCTCGCCACCCACAGGTCGCGGGTGTCCCGGGTGGTCCGGCTGTCGACGGCGAAGGCGACGCGGCGACCGTCGGGCGAGATGACCCAGTCCCCGACGGGATCGCCGAGGCGGACGGGCGGCTTCGCCTCCTCGACCCGGGCGACCTCGAGCCCTGCTCCCGTCGCCCGGCGATGGTGGACGACGAGGAACGCCCCGTCGGGCGTGAACTGCGCCGTGGAGACGTCGGTCGCCACGGTCCGGGCGGTGCTTCCGGGCTCGAGCGGGGCGACCCGGAGAACGCCCCCGTCGACGAAGGCGAACGCCTTCCCGTTCGGGCTGACGGTGACGAACGAGACCGCACGGCCCCGCTGCTCGGGCTCGCCAGCCTTCCCCAGGGGGAGTGTGCGAAGGACGCCGGACTCGTCTGCCGAGTTGTAGGCCTCGACGAAGAACAGCCAGCGCGAATCGGGGCTGAAGAGAACGCTCCCCGGCCGGTTGGAGATGCCTTGCCCGATGAAGCGGACGCTCTCGTCCTTCACCGAGACGAGTCCGAGCTCGCCGAGGACCATCAACGGCGACACGCCCTGGATGGGAGGGCGCTTCGGGTTGCGAAGGAAGGTCGCGTGAGCGCCGTCCTTGGTGAGCTTGAGGTCGGCGACCGGGCCCGCGGCGAGTCGCTTGCCCAGGCCGCCCACCAGCGGCTTCTCGGCCTGGGCGGGCTTTTCACCGCCGCCCTTGCTGCAGGCAGCGGCGGCACAGACCAGCGCGGCGAGCACCACCCCCGGGGCGGCCCTCACCGGGTCACCGCCGCCGGGTCCACGATGTCGGACGTCCCCGTCCACGCCACCGGCCGAGACGCGGGGGCCAACGACGTCTCAGAGAACTCGATCCACTGAGAAAGAGAGGCGCGGGCACGGGCGGCGTGGGCCTCGCGGCGTCCGGACTTCGGGACTCGCCCGGGCAAGGGAGGGAAGAGACCGAAGGTCACGTTGGAGGGCTGGTATTCGGTCCCGGGAGGGTGCGCCGCCCCCGTCACGTGGCGATACAGGGCCCCCAGCGCCGTCTCGCCCGGCGGGGGGACGAAACGCAGCCCCTGCCGGCGTGCCGCCACCGCCAGCGCCACCAGGTACCCGGACGCCGCGGATTCCACGTAGCCCTCCACCCCGGAGATCTGCCCCGCGAACCACACCCTCGGCTCGGCCTGGAGCGACAGGTCCGGCCCGAGCAGCCGCGGAGCGTCGATGAAGGTGTTGCGGTGGATCTGCCCCATCCGGAGGAACTCGGCGTCCTTCAGGCCCGGCAGCATCCGGAAGACGCGCCGCTGCTCCGGCCAGGTGAGCCGCGTCTGGAACCCCACCAGGTTGTAAGCGGTGCCGCCCACGTCCTCCTGGCGGAGCTGCACCACCGCATACGGACGCCGCCCGGTGCGCGGGTCGACGAGGCCCACCGGCTTCATCGGCCCGTGCGCCAGCGTCTCCTCCCCTCGCTCGGCCATCACCTCGATGGGCAGACACCCCTCGAAGTAGCGCGGCTCCTCGAAGGCGTGGGGCACCACCTTCTCCGCCGCCAGCACCTCCCCGACGAAGGCGCGGTACCCGGCCTCGTCCAGCGGCAGGTTCAGGTAGTCCGCGCCGTCCCCCCGGCCCCAGCGGCTCGCCCGGAAAGCGATGGTCTGGTCCACCGAGTCGGCGGCGACGATGGGCGCGATGGAGTCGTAGAAGTAGAGCTTGTCCCCCGTCCAGCGGGACAGGGCCCGCGTCAGCCCCTCGGAGGTGAGGGGCCCGGTGGCGACCACGACGTCACCGGGCGGCAGGGCCTCCACCTCGCCCACCACCCGCACCAGTCCCGGCGCCGCGGCCAGAGCGCGGTCGACGCCCGCCGAGAAGCGGTCCCGGTCCACGGCCAGGGC
>JBKPMY010000416.1:0-21277 GCA_046732375.1 Myxococcota bacterium | reverse complement strand
GCCCACGAGCTACGAGGACATCACCCACTACAACAACTTCTACGAGTTCGGGACGGACAAGCTCGACCCGGCGGCGAACGCGGGCAAGCTGCAGACGCGGCCCTGGACGGTGGCGATCGACGGGCTGGTGAAGAAGCCGCTCACCGTCGACATCGACCAGCTGCTGAAGTGGTTCCCGCTCGAGGAACGCATCTACCGGATGCGCTGCGTGGAAGCCTGGAGCATGGTCATTCCCTGGCTGGGGTTTCCGCTCGGCGACTTCATCCGGCGCGTGGAGCCGCTCGGCTCGGCGAAGTACGTGGCCTTCCACACCCTGCTCGACCCGCAGCAGATGCCGCTGCAGCGCTCGCACATCCTGGAGTGGCCGTACGTGGAGGGCCTGCGGATGGACGAGGCCACGCATCCGCTGACCCTCCTCGTTGCCGGCCTCTACGGAAAGGCGCTTCCGAACCAGAACGGTGCGCCGCTGCGGCTGGTGGTGCCCTGGAAGTACGGTTTCAAGGGCATCAAGAGCATCGTGAAGATCAGCTTCGTGGAGAAGCAGCCGCCCACCACCTGGTCCATCGAGGGACCCCGCGAGTACGGCTTCTACGCCAACGTGAATCCCGACGTCTCGCACCCGCGCTGGAGCCAGGCCACCGAGCGGCGCGTCGGTGAGTTCGCACGTCGCAAGACGCTGCCCTTCAACGGCTACGGCGACGAGGTGGCGAAGCTCTACGCCGGCCTGGATCCGAAGACCCTCTTCTGATGGCTCCCCGGCGTCCGCCACTCCCCTGGTTGAAGCCGGGCCTGCTCGTCGGAGGATTGATCCCGCTCGCCGTGCTCGTCTGGCGCGCCGCGAACCGGACGCTCGGCGCCGACGCGATCGCCATCGGGCTCAACCAGCTCGGGTACCTGGCGCTGGTGTTCCTCATGGCCTCGCTGGCCTGCACCCCGCTCAAGACGCTCACCGGGTGGACCTGGCCGATCCGGATCCGGCGGATGCTCGGGCTCTTCGCCTTCTTCTACGCTTCGCTCCACCTCCTCACCTACGTGGGCATCGACCAGCAGCTGGACTGGAAGGTCCTCTGGGGCGACGTGACGCAGCGGAAGTTCATGATCGTGGGTTTCCTGGCGTTCCTCTGCCTCGTCCCGCTGGCCTGGACCAGCACCGACGCCGCGGTCCGCCGTCTCGGGTTCCAGCGCTGGAAGACACTGCACCGCCTGGTCTACGTCGCCGGCGTCCTCGCGGTGGTGCACTTCACCTGGCGGGTGAAGTCTGATCTGCGCGTGCCGCTGACCTGGGCAGCGATCCTCGGTGCGCTGTTCCTGATCCGCGTCGTGGACGCGGTCCGGACCCGACGGCGCAAACGTTCCCGCCAGCCGGTGGCGGCACGGTCAGCGGAGCCGGCCGGGTGAGGGGCTCCCCACCGGTGCCGGGCTTGTGTCAGGGTCCGGCTCCGGGAGCACACCCCATGACCGACGACCGCGGCCCGCTACTCGCCTGGCAGTGGTCCCGCTACCCCGCGGGACACCGGGACCGCCGAAATCTCCTGGCCCACGCACTCACCGCGCCGGTGTTCCAGGTGGGCACCGTGGCTCTGGTCATGGCCCCGTTCGTGAACCCGTGGCTCGCGCCTCTCGGTCTCGGGGCGATGGCGGGGGTGATGGCGCTCCAGGCGCGCACCCACCAGCTCGAGCGGGCCTCGCCCTCTCCCTTCCGCAGCCCTGCAGACTTCGTCGCCCGACTCTTCGTCGAGCAGTGGATCACCTTCCCGCGCTACGTGGTGACGGGCGGGTTTCGCGAGGCCTGGAAGCAGTCAGGGTGACGGAGCCGGACGCTCGTTGTTCTCGCGCTCGGCACGCTGGGTGAGTCCGGTCACGAAGGAACGGGTGAGCGGGGACTCCGACTCGGCCCCCGTCCGCCGCTGGAAGTCCTCGGGGGAGGTCGGCCTCGGCAGCAGGCGCGCTCCCAGCGCCAGCAGCTCCGACATCAGGCCGGGGGCGAGGCCCTGCAGGCGAGCCGCAGTCCGGGCGCGGCCGGTGAGGATGAGCTCCGGCGTTCCGCGCTCGAGCCCGCGAACGATGGCCCGTGCGGCCGCGCCGGAGCTCATCGAGAGGATGGGAAGCGAGTCGAGGACCTTGAACCACGCGTACTCGACCTGGTGACGGCCCTTCACAGCGACGTGCCGCGGGCTCCCGGTGCGCATCAGCCCCGGACAGACGGTGGTGACGACGACGCCGTCGCGGCGCACCTCGGCGTGCAGCCCCTCGCTCCAGCCGACCAGGGCGAACTTGCTGGCCACGTACGGCAGGAGGTGGGGCGTCGGCACCTTGCCGCCCACGCTGCTGATGTTGACGATGCGCCCCTCGCCTCGCCGGCGCATGTCGGGCAACACCGCCTGCACCAGGAACAGCGGCCCGAAGAAGTGGGTGTCCATCGCCTCCTGGTAGTCCGAGACGCGCATGGTCTCGGCGGGCCCGACCTGGATGATGCCGGCGTTGTTGACCAGCACGTCCACCCGGCCGAATCGCTCGACCACCTCGCGCACGGCGTTCTGGACCTGGTCCTGGAACCGCACGTCGCACCCGAAGATCTCCACCTCCGCGCCGGCCGCTCGTAGCTCGTCGCGCCCCCGGGCGAGCTCCTCCTCGTCACGTGCGAGCAGCGCCAGCCGGGAGCGCTTCCGGGCGAGGACACGCGCAAGCTCGAGCCCGAGGCCGCGTGAGCCGCCGGTGAGGAGCACCACCTTGCCGGCCAGGTCGTAGCGGGGAAGGGTGAGCCGTCGTCCGAGCCACGCGCCCGCCACCGCGATCGCCCCGAGCGTCTTCCAGTCCAGTGCGCGCCGTTCCATGCGGGCGAGGGTAGTCACCGGCCCCGCCGGCGCCCTGTCCCCCGGCGCTCGGCCGCCCGGGTGCTCCCTGAGCGACGTTGCCTGCGGTGGGTTGCTGAACGTATGTTCAGACACGAGATGGAGCGCGACGAGCTGCTGGCCATGGTGAAGCGCCTCGGGGCCGAGTTCCGGAAGCGCGGCATGCACGGCCACCTCGCACCGCTGCGGCTCTACTGGCTCGCCATCCGTCACGATCTGGTGCAGGCCGACCGGCACGGGCTCCACGTGCAGCTCTCGGAGGAGATGGTGGTGGAGTGGTTCAAGCTCCTCCGGCTTCCGCCCTACGAGCGCGCTTACCCGGTGCAGCCGCCCGGATCGGGGTGCCCGCATTGCCCGCCGGGCGATGGTCCGACGAAGGAAGTGGTCACCGAGCGGACCTTCCCCGAGGGCCGCAAGGTCGCCTGTCTCGCCTGTCGCACCGCCTGGCTCGAGCTCGAGCCAGCCACGCGGATGGGCCGGGGCTCGGATGCCTCACGGAGGAAGCTGTCCTAGCCTCCCGCGCTCTATGGCGCGGGCGAGACACGTCGCGGTGGTGGGGTCGGGGCACAACGCCCTGGTCTGCGCCTGCTACCTGGCCAGGGCCGGCCACCGGGTCTCGGTGTTCGAGCGGAGCCGGCAGGTGGGCGGGGCGGTCTGCACCGAGGAGCTGTTCCCCGGCTTCCTCTACGACGTGGGCAGCTCGGCCCACATCATGATTCACGCCACGCCCATCCTCGACGAGCTGCAGCTCGCGCGGTTCGGGCTGGAATATCTGGAAATGGATCCGTGGGCGTACTACCCGACGCCCGACGGCCCGCACCTCGCCTTCTACCGGGATGTCGACCGGACCTGCGCCTCCATCGCCCGGGTGAGCTCCGAGGACGCCGAGTCGTATCGGCGCTTCGTGCGTGACTGGACGCCGCTCGTCGAGGCCACGTTCAAGGTGTTCCAGGAGCCGCCCACGCCGATGGCGCTGGGCCGCCGGTTCGTGTCCGTGCCCGGTCCACGCCGTCCGGTGGGCGCCGGATTCCAGGAGATCCTGCAGAGCTACGGCGACGTCATCGGGCGGCGCTTCCGCTCGGGTCCGGTGCGTGCCGCGTTGCTGTGGCTGGCCGCGCAGTCGGGCCCCGGGCCGGACGAACGGGCCTCCGCGCCCTTCGTGGGGTGGCATGCGGTGGTGCACCGGATCGGCGCACGGCATCCCCGCGGGGGCTCGGGCATGCTGACCCGTGCGCTCGCACGGCGGCTCGAGTCCGACGGTGGCTCGGTGCGTGCCGAGGCGCCAGTGGAGCGCATCGACGTGCAGGAGGGCAGGATCCGGGGGGTGACGCTCGCCGGTGGGGAGCAAGTGCCGGCCGATCTGGTGGTGTCCGGCGCCCACGTGCGGACCACGCTCCTCCAGCTGCTCCGCCCCGAGGACCTGCCGGCCGAGACGCGGGAGGAGGTGGCGGCGACGCGGGTCGGGAACGGACTCGGGATGGCGGTCCGCTGCGCGACCGATGCGCTGCCCGACTACCTGGGCGAGCCGACCGGAGCGCCGATCGACCGGCACATGGGGCTGCAGCTGCTCGCGCGCTCGGAGGCGACCGTGCGCCGGGCCCACGCCGAGCTCCTCCTGGGCAAGAACGCCTTCGAGCCCCAGGTCATCGCGATGACCTTCTCCGCCTTCGACCCGGATCTCGCACCGGCGGGCAAGCACGTCTGCTACCTGTGGAGCCAGTACCATCCCTATGCGCTCTCAAGCGGCGAGACCTGGGACGGAATCCGTGAGAGGGAGGCGGACCGGATCCTCGAGCAGCTCTACCGGTTCGCCCCGAACATGCGGGGGCGCATCCTTCACCGGCACATCCAGTCGCCGCTGGATCTCGAGCGACGGTTCGGGCTGCTCCGCGGCAACGTGATGCACCTGGAGATGTCGGTGGATCAGATGTTCGGTTTCCGGCCCACGCCGTCGCTCTCGCGGTACCGGACGCCGGTGAGCGGGCTGTACCTCACCGGAGCGAGCACGCACCCGGGCGGAGGGGTGTTCGGTGCGTCGGGGCTCGCCTGCGCACGGACGGTGCTGCGGGATCTGTAAGGATTTCTCTCAAGCCGGGCTGTAAGGAGTCCTGGGGTGCTGCGTGAGCGTGAACGTGGACGCCACGAGTGACACGGTGCTGGCGACGGATCGCGACCCGGTCTGCGGGATGGAGGTCGATCCGGCCAACCCCCGAGGCGGTACCCACACCCACGCCGGCAAGACCTACGGCTTCTGCAGCCCGCGCTGCCGGGAGCGATTCGCTGCCGATCCCGAGCGCTTCCTCGCGCCGGAGCGAGCGAGCGGAGCCGTGCAGGCGCAGCCTGCCCACGGTCCGCACGCCGGCATGGCGCTCGAGCCGAGAGCTTCGGCGGCGAGGAAGGTGGAGTGGGTCTGCCCGATGCACCCGCAGATCGTCCGGGACGGGCCGGGAACCTGCCCCATCTGCGGGATGGCGCTCGAGCCGCGGACGATCTCTCTCGACGAGCCGGAGAACCCCGAGCTGAAGGACATGCAGCGACGCCTGCTGGTCTCGGTCCCCTTCACGGTGGCGCTCCTGGTGGTCGCGATGGGGGAGATGTTCGGCTGGCATGTCCCGCCATGGATCGGCTGGCTCGAGCTGGTGCTGGCGACGCCGGTCGTCCTCTGGGCCGGTGCCCCGTTCTTCGCCCGCGCCGTCGCCTCCGTGCGCAACCGCAGCCCGAACATGTTCACCTTGATCGGGCTCGGCGTCGGCGTGGCCTACGGGTTCAGCGTCGTCGCCACGCTCTCCCCGGGCTGGTTCCCGGACGCCTTCCGAAGCCACGGACGGGTGAACGTCTACTTCGAGCCGGCGGCGGTCATCGTGGCGCTGGTGCTGGTGGGCCAGGTGCTCGAGCTCCGGGCGCGCGCGGCCACCGGCGGTGCGATCCGTGCGCTGCTGAAGCTGCAGCCGGCCGTGGCGCGGAGAGTGGAGGGCACCCTCGAGCGGGACGTCCCCCTCGCCGAGGTCCGCATGGGGGACGTGCTGCGCGTCCGGCCCGGAGAGAAGGTCCCGGTCGACGGGACCGTGCTCGAGGGTCGCACCAGCGTGGACGAATCGATGGTCACCGGCGAGCCGATCCCGGTGGAGAAGGGCCCGGGCGACTCGGTGACCGGGGGAACCCTGAACCAGAACGGCAGCGTCCTCATGCGGGCCGAGCGCGTCGGCGCCGACACGCTGCTCGCGGGCATCGTCCGGCTGGTGGGCGAGGCCCAGCGGAGTCGCGCCCCGGCCCAGCAGCTGGCGGACCGGGTCTCGGCCGTGTTCGTCCCGGCGGTGGTCGCCACGGCGGTGGTGACCGGCGTGGTCTGGGCGCTGGTCGGGCCCGAGCCGCGGCTGGCGCACGCGGTGGTGAACGCGGTGGCGGTGCTGATCATCGCTTGCCCGTGCGCCCTGGGGCTCGCCACCCCGATGGCGGTCATGGTCGGGACCGGGCGAGGAGCGCAGGCTGGCGTGCTGTTCCGGAACGCCTCGGCGCTGGAGCGACTCGCCGAGGTGGACACCCTGGTGGTGGACAAGACCGGCACCCTGACCGAGGGGCGCCCGGTCCTCGCCGAGGTCCGGAGTGTCCCGGGGACCGGCGACACCGAGCTGCTCGAGCTTGCGGCCTCGGTCGAGGCCGGGAGCGAGCATCCGCTGGCCGGAGCCATCGTCGCCGGCGCTCGGGCGCGTGGGCTGACTCCGACGCCGGTGAGCGAGTTCCGCGCCGACCCCGGCACCGGAGTGAGCGGACGCGTCGGGGCGCATGGGGTGGCAGTGGGCCGGGAGATCGATTTGAGGCTCCCGGGTGCAGGAGAACTCCTCCAGGTCGCGCTGGCCTGGCGCGAGCGCGGGCGGACGGTGGCGTTCGTCATCGTCGACGCTCGCGCCGCCGGAGCTCTGGGCATCGAGGACCCGATCAAGGAGTCGGCCCGCGGAGCGCTGGCGGACCTCGCGAGGGAGGGGATGCGGGTGGTCATCGCCACCGGCGACCACGCGGCCACGGCGCAGTCGGTCGCCGGGAGCCTCAGCATCTCCGAGGTGCACGCCGGCGTGCTTCCGGCGGGGAAGGCGGCGCTCGTCGCCGAGCTCCAGAAGGCCGGGCGGGTGGTGGCAATGGCCGGAGACGGGGTGAACGATGCGCCGGCCCTAGCCCGCGCCGACGTGGGCATCGCCATGGGGACCGGAACGGACGTGGCGATGCAGAGCGCAGGCGTGACGCTGGTGTCAGGCGACCTGCGGGGCGTCGTCCGGGCGCGCCGGCTCAGCCGGGCGACGGTGCGGAACATCCGACAGAATCTCGCCTTCGCCTTCGGTTACAACCTGCTCGGTGTACCGGTCGCGGCCGGTGTGCTCTATCCCTTCCTCGGCTGGCTCCTGAGCCCGATGCTCGCCAGCGCTGCCATGTCGCTGAGCTCGGTCTCGGTCATCGGCAACGCGCTGCGGCTCCGGAAGGTGAAGCTCGGGTAGCCGCCGGGAGGGTGAGGATGAGCGAGGCGCTGTTCACGACCGTGCAGGCGCTCGATGTATCCCGCGCAGCGGCGGGTCTCCGCTATCTCGAGTTCCTGCGCATGCCCGATCTCAGCGCGGGCCTCTACGTGCTCGAGGCCGGGACGGCCGATCCACAGAAGCCGCACACCGAGGACGAGGTCTACGTGGTGATGCGCGGCCGCTGTCGCTTCCGCGCCGGGGGGGAGGAGCAGGAGATCGGACCCGGATCGGTGGTCTTCGTGCCCGCCCGGATCGAGCACCGGTTCCTGGAGATTCGCGAGCGGCTCGAGGCAGTGGTCTTCTTCGGGCCAGCCGAGGGGTCGCGCAGCTGACGCAGCCGGGCGGGTGCACTCCCCGGGCCGGGTCCGGGTGCGCACGCATCGGCGATGAACCGGACCGAGCGACTGACCCGTGACGTGCTCCTCTTCGGCATCATCCCCACCTGGGTCGCGGCAGGTGTGGTGGACTGGTGGTGCCACCGGCGGACGCGCATCGAGGAGAATTCGGGCCTGCCCGAGTCGCTCTCGCACGTGGCCCAGCTCGCGCAGGCCAGCGTCCCGGCGACACTCGCGCTCTTCGTGGAAGCCGACGCCCCGCTGCTCGCCCTCACCTACGCGGCGGCCGCCACGCACACCGCGACCGCGTACCTGGACGTGGCCTACGCCGCGCCTCGGCGGGAAGTCTCCCCGACCGAGCAGCACGCCCACGCCTTCCTGGAGGTGCTCCCGATTGCGGGCGCCGCCTTCCTCACCGTGCTCCATCCGACCCAGACGCGGGAGCTCTTCCGCGCCAGGCGGCGGAAGTGGCGCCTCCGGGCCAAGCGGCACCCGCTGAGCCCGGCTTACGTGGGTGGCCTGCTGGGGACGCTCGCGGTGGGGCTCGGCTTTTCCTTGGAGGAGGTCCTCCGCTGTGCGCGGGCTGCGCTGCGCCGTCGGCGGGAGGGCGCCGCTTCTCGCACGCCCCTCCCGCCGGCGCCGGAGCTCGCCGCCGCTGCCTCGGCGGCGGGCACGAAGACTCCATCGAGCGCCCTGCTCGAGGGGACCGGGTCTCCGCCGCGGGAGGCGCCAGAGGCCGGAGCACCGAGGCTGTCAGGAAGCGGCCTGGAACTCCCATCCCACGAGCTCGATTAGGACCCGGTCACCGGCCGCGAAGCTTCAGCGGCTCCTGGTCAGCGGAGCGGCGAGCCTGAGCACCGGCACCCGACGGATGCGGTGGTCGTACGAGGGATGCCGGAGCAGGAAGAAGCGCCTGCGGGCGTCGGCGTCGGCCGCGAACCCCGGATCGCCCCGCCGTTCCTCGAACGCCGCGCGGAGCCCGGGGTCGCGGGCCAGCTGGGCCTCGGCCCACGGCTCGAGCAGGTACTGCTCCACGTACTCCTGCTGCTGGAACGCGGCGTTGAACGCGCCCCAGGCGGTCAGGGAGTCCGGACCGGTCGGCTCGAGCAGGTGTGCGGCGAGCACGGCGCGCGGCTGGCCGAGCGGGATCACTCGGGTGCCTCGCGGGAGCTCCTCGGGGCTGGGAGCGGACCAGGCGCCGACGGGGTCCAGGCGCTGTCGGCCCTCGTAGGGCGCCCCGGCCGGGCGCGTCTCGCTCAGCTCGAACACGGAGGTGCGGGCGCGCGTCGGGCGCGACAGCGTCCGATGCTCGATGCCATGGAGGTCGAGCGTCTCGGTGACCACGTCGGCCCAGCCCGGTGGGAGCGCCCAGCCGCCCCGAGGGAGCTCGACGCTGGTGGTGGCCACAATCCGGCTGCGCAGCGGGACCCGCCACACCTCGGGACGATCCAGGTGGAAGCGCAGGTACGTTCCCCCGGTCGCCGGAGAGGGGGCTCGATCGTAGGCGTACGCCGGGAACTCGATGGTCTCGGTCTCCTCGGTCGCGGCGAAGGCCAGGTTCAGGCGGGTGGGCGGCTTCGCTGTGGTGTCCTCGTCCAGGCCGCGCATCCGCACTCGCCAGGCCGGTCCGTGTCGGCGCACCGACGCGAGCGCCGCGGCGAGCACGTCGCGCGTCGTGATCACACGCGTGCGGTAGTCCTTCCAGCTGTGGGTCTCCACCAGCACCGCCAACCGGTTCCGCAGCCCCCAGTAGGCATGTGAGAAGCGCGGCGGATAGACGGTGCGGGTGAAGCCCGACGCCGGGTCGTCTTCGCGGACCAGAGAGGGATAGAAGTCCAGGGGAAGATGTCCGCCGGCGCGGAGCTCGGCGTGAATCTCCTGCTGGAGGACACGGGCCATGGCCTGCATCGTCGGCGGGCCCTCGATGAGCGGCGCCACGAGCAGAGACACGTCGGGGAGGAAGTGCGCGCCGTCGGTGACGTGCAAGTCGAGGAACACCAGCGGGTCCCAGGCGCCGAGCACCGGAAGCAGCGCTCGCATCTCGGGCGAGTCCGCCTTCATCCAGTCGCGGTTGAGGTTCAGGTTCCGGGCGTTGCTCCGCCATCCCTGCGAGCGGGGTCCGTTCTGGTTGGGGCGGTGGTGTGGCGACGAATGCTCGTGCCCGTCGACGTTGAAGATGGGCACGAAGACGAAGGTGACGTGCCGGAGGACGCCGGGCAGTGCGGTTCCCTCCAGCAGCTCGCGGAGGAGCTGGAACCCAGCGTCCTTCCCGTCGATCTCCCCGGGATGGATGCCCGCGAGAGCGAAGACCACCGGACGGCCGCGGCGCCGTGCCTTCTCGGGGGTCAGCGTCCCGTCGTCGCTCGCCGCCAGCACCCACAGCGGGCGACCCTCGGCGCTCGTGCCAAAACGTTCGGCGCGGACACGCCGCGGAAAGCGCCGGACGAAGGCGCGTGCGAGCGAGTCGACTTCCGAGGCTGGTCCGGTCTCGGCATGCTGGGTGCGTGCGGCGTGGGTCTGGAGTGGGTCGGTCGTCGTTCGGGCCATCGGGCCGCGCAGTCTGGACGAGAAGTGGCCTAGAGCGGGAGCACAGGTTGAAGCGCGCCCTCGTGCTGCAGCAGCCAGCGCTTCCGCTCCAGCCCCCCGCCGAAGCCGGTCAGGCTCCCGTCGGAGCCGATGACGCGGTGGCAGGGGATGACGACCGGGATGGGGTTCTGTCCGTTGGCAGCGCCCACGGCCCGGGTGGCTCGCCGGTCGCCCAGCTCCTCCGCCAGACGCCGGTAGCTCCAGGTCTTCCCTGACGGAATCCGGCGCAGCGCCTCCCAGGCGCGTCGCTGGAACGGGGTCCCGTGGAGTCGTACGGGCACGCCGCTGAGGGCGTCCAGCTCACCGGCGAAGAAGCGTTGGAGCAGGGTGCAGACACCGGCCGGGTCCGAGGCCTCGGACCACGCGCGCGGGCCGAGCACCCGGGTGCTCCAGCCGCGGAGCGGCTCCAGGCCGTCGAAGGTGACCGCCACCAGCACGCCGTCGTCCGCGGCCACCCCGAGCCGGCCGATCGGCGAGTCGAGCGTCGTCACCTCGAGTGTCCTCACTGCGCGTCCTCCGACCAGAGCCAGAGGGTGGCGTAGCCGCGCCAGGGTCGCCATCGCTCCGCGCGCCGCTCCACCTCGCGCGCGCTCGCCAGCAGCCCCCGGCGTCCGAGCGCCCTGCGCAGGCCCAGGTCCGCGGCGGGGAGCGCATCGGGGTCGCCGAGCGCGCGGAGCGCCACGATCGACGCAGTCCAGGGGCCGATGCCGCGGATCGAGCACAGGGCACTCACGACGTCCTCCAGCGGGGAGCTCCCGTCCAGCCGCACTGCACCCGAAAGCACCGCCCGGGCGACCGCGCGCACCACCGGGGCACGCAGGCGGAGGCCGGGCACGTCCTCGAGCGGCGCGGAAGCGAGCACGTCCGGTCCGGGAAAGCCGCGCCACGGTCCGCCGGGGAGCTCGGGCATGGGAGTTCCGAAGGCCTCGACGAGCCGGTGGGCGACGGTCACTGCGGCCGCGACGGAGATCTGCTGGCCGATGACCGCCCGGACCGCGACCTCGAACGGCTCCCAGGCGCCGGGCACGCGCAGTCCGGGGCGGCGGGCCATGACTCGCCGAAGGCGGAGATCGCGGTGGAGCGCCCGCCGGATGTTCCCGGGATTGGCGCGGGTGTCGAACAGCCGCTCGAGACGCGTCCGGGTCTCGGCGTCCAGCGGCACCGGGGTCTCGACCTCGAGCGCATGCGAGCGAACGTCCACCGCGAGGAGCGCGGGTCGTCCGGCAAGCAAGGTCGCACGGCGCCAGGTGGACCCATCCACGCGCTCCACTGCCGGAAGGGCACGCGCTCCGAGAAAGGCGAGCACCCATCGCGCGTCGTAGGGCCGGGTGACGGCGAGCGTCTCACGCATCGACGTGCGAGCCTGCCGCGGACCTGCCGGCCACGTCTTGTCAGTTCCTGCGCTGCACAACCGGACCAGCAAATTCGAGGGGACGTCGAAGGTGTTTGCGTCGAAGGTGTTTGACACCTTCGTCGCCTGTCGCGCCTCCCTCCGGTGGCGTGCGTGGTGGGGATTCTGCCCACATGGGGTGTCGGGGTCTGTACGGCCAGGTGACCCACGAACCTGAGTTCAGTGGGTCGAGATTACGTCGTGAACAGAATTGTCCGTCCGCCCGTTCGCACTCCGGGCGTGGAGGCCGCGCGGGGGCTGGTTCCATCACTCACTCGTCCCTACCTCCAGTCCTCGGCTTCGAGGGCGTGACGCGCCCCGACAGGAGGGCAGGAACCGTGGGAATCATCACCATGATCGTGATCGGCCTGGTCGCGGGGCTCATCGCGCGGGCCGTCGTGCCGGGTCGGCAGTCGATGGGCGTCCTGGCCACCATGCTGCTGGGAATCGTGGGCAGCTTCGTGGGCGGGCTGCTCGGCTCACTCTTCAGCAGCGACGGGAACCTGATGGATCTGCGGCCCTCGGGACTTCTCTGGTCCATCATCGGCGCGGTCGTCGTGCTGCTGCTGGTAGGGTTCGCCGGGCGACGCCGCGCGCTCTGAGTCAGCCGAGCACCGGTGATCCCGGGCTGAACCCCGGGAACACCGTCGATGCGTCGCGCAGCGCCAGCTGCCCGCGCACCGCCTCCCAGAGCACCGATCGCACGTCGGTGCCGATCGCCAGGTCCCGCTCCTCGAAGAGCTCGGACCTGCCGAGGCCGCGATAACCGCCCACGACCCGGCCGCCGCGCACTCCGCCGCCCAGCACCAGCATCACCGACGCGGTGCCGTGGTCCGTCCCGCGATTGCCGTTCTCCCGCGCCGTGCGTCCGAACTCGGTCATCACCACCACCCGGGTATCCGCCCAGCGTGCCCCGAGGTCCCGGGCAAACGCGGCGAGCGCCCCTCCCAGCTCCGCCAGCCGGCTCGCGAGCTGCCCCTTCTCGGTGCCCTCACCCACGTGCGTGTCCCAGCCGCCCATGTCGGTGACCGCGACCTGCAGCCCCACGCCCGAGCGGATGAGCCGGGCCACATCCTGGAGACGCCGGGCGATCGGCGCATTCCCGTACTCCGCGCCGTTGGCGGGCGACAGCTGCGCGAGCTTCGCCGAGCCCGCCTCGCGGAGCGCCTCGAAGGTCTCCATCCCGGTGGTGCGCAGCGCGGTGTCCACCGCCTGGGCATAGAGCGCATCGAAGGCACTGCCTGCTCCGGGTCCGCCCGGGAGCCGGAACTGGCCGAGAGACGACATGGCGACCGCGGGCGCATCTCCCACCAGCATCCGGGGAAGCGTGGGCTGGACCGCGACCACCCGGAAGGCGCCGTCCGGCCCGGTGGCGCGCTGAACGGCGCGGTTCAGCCACCCATCGGCGGTGGACTTGCGCCCCGGCGTCCCGCTCTCGCAGAAGTCCTGCGCGTCGAAGTGGGAACGCGTCGCGCCCGGCAACCCCGCGGCGTGGACGATCCCCAGCGTTCCCTCGCTCCAGAGCGGCAGCAGCGGAGAGAGCGCGGGATGCAGCGCGAAGACGTCGTCCAGCCGGATCGCGCCCCCGTCCTTTCCCGGTGGCGCGAGCGCCAGCGTCGGCCGCGCGGCCCGGTAGGCCGGATCTCCCACCGGAGGCACGATCGACAGCCCATCCGCTCCGCCACGGAGGAACACCAGCACCAGCGTCTTGCTCGAGGCTCCTTCGGCGGCAGCGAGCGCGCGTCCCAGAAATCCGGGCACGGCGCCCAGGGCAGCGAGGGCACCGGTCGAGCGGAGAAACTGCCGTCGCGAGAAGGCGCTCATTGGTTCTGGAACTCCGGGGCTCCGAGGAGCAGCCCCACCAGCTTCGCCCCGTCGACCGGCCGGCGCTCGCCGTCGGGCATCACCTCGGAGGCGCCGAGCGCCGCGAGCACCGTGGCCCGCGTCCCGTCCCCGAGCGGCCGGTGGAGGATGGCCTCCGCCGTCCGGTTCACCACCTCCTCGGGGGCACCAGCCACGGCGGGCAGCGGGACCTCGGTCCCGGTCAAGCGGCCCGAGGCGAGCTTCAGCCCGAAGTCGATCCGAGCCACGAGCGCGCCCGGATTGACCCAGGGCTGCGACGCTTCTGGCCATCCGGTCGGCGGCTGGGCGCGGTAGAGCGGCTGCCCCATCCGGGTCAGCGCCTGGACCAGCGGCACGTCGCCGGCGGTGGTCCCTCCCAGGACCCGAACCGCCGACACGGTGAACTCGAGGGGGGTCTTCACCTTGGCCGCCCGGGCCGCATCGCTCCAGAACTCCGGGCTCTCGAACATGGCGCGGTAGGTGGCGGTCAGGTCGCCGCCTGTCCGGAGGAACACCTGCGCCACCCGGTCCACCAGGGCCGGCGGAGGCACGTCCATCACGAACTTCTGCGCCAGCTTCCGGGCGATGAAGCGCGCGGTGGAAGGATGGCTCGCGAGAAGGTCCAGCACCCTCTCGCCGTCCTCCATCGCGCCGCCGGCGGGAATCTCCACCCCGAGGACCCGCTTGCCGCCCCGGTCGTGCGCCTGAGGGTGGAACTCGAAGCTTCCGTCCTCGTTTGGCTTCCGGATGCCCCACCCGGTGAAGCAGCGGGCCACCTCGCGCACGTCCTCCTGGGTGTAGCCGCCGTCCACCCCGAGGGTGTGCAGCTCGAGCAGCTCGCGGGCGTAGTTCTCGTTCAGCCCCAGCCGCCCTCGCTTCGGGAGCGAGAAGCCCTCACGGGTCGAGGTCCAGTTGTCCAGGTAGAAGAGCATCGCCGGGTGATGGGCCACGGCACCCAGCAGCGCGCGGAAGCTCCCGAAGAGGTGCGGACGGATCGCCTCGCGCTCGTACGGCGACACCATCCAGCGGACGGCTCCCTTGTCGGCGGAGACGTTGAAGTGGTTGAACCAGAAATCGACCAGCTGTTCCTGGAGTTGCCGCCGGCTCTCGGTGGCGCGGATGAGCCGCGCCGCAACGAGCTCGGCGCCGACCTGCCGCGGGAGCTGGTACGGCTCGACCACGCGCAGAAGCTCCGCCCGCACCGCCTCGGGCCTCTTGCCTTCCATCGAGATGCCCTTCGCCTCGGCGACCTTCTTCGCCCGCGGGTAACGCGCCACGAACTCCGCGGTGCTCATCGAGAGAGAGGGGAAGTCCGCGAGACGCTTCTCCACCGCCGCGTCGTCGACGTCTGCGGGGCGGAGCTGCCAGGCGATCCAAGCCGGGGCGCCCATCGACTCCAGCTCGCGGAGGTCCGCCGGGGACGGGCCGTAGGCGAGCCGGTTCAGGACGTGCACTGCCTGCTCCTCGGCAGACCAGGACACCGCGGGGAGCCGGAGCGGTTCGCCGGCGCGAGAGCGAGCCTCGGCGGGAGCCGGGCCGCCACCGCCGGACGAGGCGGTGGCGCAGCCGACGAGGAGGACCAGCGCCAGGAGGCTGTCACGCATGCTGATGGACCTGAACACCGGGCGGCCCCCCGGAGTTACCGCCTGTGCTCCACGGCGCTGTGGCACACGCAACGCGTCAATGCGACAGTCTGGGCCCATGGACCGACCGACCGTCCGGGCACCTGGCCTGGCCCTCTGTGCCGCCGTCCTCTTTCTGCCCGCCAGCGCCTGGGCCCAGGCCACCGAGGCCCACGCGGACACCGGCGACACGGCCTGGATGCTGGTGAGTGCCGCGCTGGTGCTCCTCATGACCCCCGGGCTGGCGCTCTTCTACGGCGGGATGGTGCGCCGGAAGAACGTGCTCGCCACCCTGATGTACAGCCACTTCGCGCTCGCGCTGGTGACCATCCAGTGGGTGGTCTTCGGCTACTCGCTCGCCTTCGGGAAGACGCACGGCGGGCTCATTGGCGGGACCGACTACCTGCTGCTGAACGGGGTGGTCGGAGCGGTGAAGGGAAGCGTTCCGGCGCTGGTCTTCATGGCCTTCCAGATGAAGTTCGCGATCATCACCCCGGCGCTGATCAGCGGGGCCTTCGTCGAGCGCATCAAGTTCAGCGCCTACGTGGCCTTCACGCTGCTCTGGAGCACGCTGGTCTACGACCCGGTGGCCCACTGGGTCTGGGCCGAGGGCGGATGGATGGCGACGCTCGGCGTGCTCGACTTCGCGGGCGGCACCGTCGTTCACTGGACCGCGGGCCTGTCGGCCCTGATCTTCGCGCTGTTCGTGGGCAAGCGAGTCGGGTACGGGCGCGAGAAGTTCATTCCCCACGACCTCCCGATGACCATCACCGGCGCAGGGCTGCTCTGGTTCGGCTGGTTCGGCTTCAACGCCGGCAGCGCGCTCTCGGCGGGTCAGACGGCGGCGCTGGCCTTCTCCACCACACACATCGCGGCGGCCTCGGGTGCGATGGCCTGGGTGGTGGCCGAGTGGGTGTTCCGCCGGAAGCCCACGCTGCTGGGCTTCGTCTCCGGCCTGGTGGCTGGGCTGGTCGCCATCACGCCCGGCGCGGGCTTCGTGTCCCCGGCGGCATCGCTGGTCATCGGGGCGCTTGCGGGGCTGGTCTGCTGGTTCGCGGTGCAGCTCAAGGAGCGGAAGTTCCGCTACGACGACTCTCTCGATGCCTGGGGCGTGCACGGGGTGGGGGGCATGCTCGGCGCGCTCCTCGTCGGCGTCTTCTCCCGCAAGGCGCTCAATCCCGCGGGTGCCGACGGCCTTCTCGCGGGAGATCCGTCACTCCTCTGGAAGCAGGCGGTGGGCCTGCTCGCCGCTGGCGCGTACACCCTGGTGATGACCCTGGGGATCCTCTTCGTGCTCGACCGGACTCTCGGCCTGCGGGTCCACGAGGACGAGGAGCGCGAGGGCCTCGACGCCACCCAGCACGGCGAGGCAGCCTACACTTCCTGAGCAGAGGTCGACCCTGATGAGCCGCTGGGTCACCGCAGTCCGGCTGACGCTCGACTACCTGGCGACGCTGCTAGCCACAGCGGCACGCCGCCCGTTCCGTGCGCCCCGCAGGCCTTCGTGGAGCATCGGCGACGAGGCCAGGGCGAGCTTCCTCCGGCGCTTCCTGCGCCGGCTGAACGCGAAGCCGCTGGAAGCCAGACGCCGGGAGCTCGACTCGGTGCCGGTGCTGGTCCCGGGCGCGCTGCTCCGGACACGGCGCCGGCAGGGCTCTCTCTCCGGCGTGCCGGTGACCTGGGTGACGCCTCGTGGCGGGCCGGAGCCACGGCTCGTGCTCTACGTCCATGGCGGCGGCTTCAGCATCGGCTCGTCGCGCACCCTCCGAGATCTCCTCGCCCGGATGGCGCTGGCGAGCAACGCGCGGGTACTCTCGGTGGACTACCGCCTGGCGCCGGAGCATCCCTGGCCGGCGGGACTGGAGGACGTGCGCGCCGTGTGGCGAGCGGCGCTGGCCGAGCACGGGACGAGGCAGATCGTGCTCGCCGGTGACTCGGCGGGAGGCAACCTGGTCCTGTCACTCCTGCTCGAGCTCCGCGATCGGCGCGAGGCGCTCCCCGCCGGCGCGGTGCTGCTCTGCCCCTGGGTCGACCTGGCCTGCACGGCCGGCTCGTTCCAGGCCAACGCCGAGGTGGACGTGCTGGACCGGCAGGTGCTGCTCCGCGAGGCAGCCGGGTACGCGTCGGGCGGCGACCCATCACAGCCCTCGCTCTCGCCGCTCCGGGCGGACCTCGCCGGGTTGCCTCCGCTCTACCTCCAGGTCGGCGGTGCCGAGCTGTTCCGCGACGACGTGGTGGCCCTCGCGGAGCGGGCTCGCGCGGCCGGCGTCCGGGCCACGCTCGACGTCTTCGACGACCAGGTGCACGCCTTCCAGGTCTTCGGAGCGATGTCGCGGATCAGCGTCGAGGCCATCGGCCGGATCGGCGAGGCGGTTCAGGTGTTCGCCCCCGTCCCGAAGATGGCTTCCCGAGGCTGATGGCGGAAATCGAGTGGGTTGAGGGCGCGCGTCCCGTAGCGAGCCCGGCGAGGTCACCGGGGCAGGGCGGGAACGTCCTGCGGCGTGTAGACCCTCTGCACGTACTCGGACATCATCCGCGCGGTGGTGAACTTCGCGCCCGCCGTCCGGAGCGAGGCCTTGATGCGCCGGACCCAGGCCACGGGGATGCCGGCCGGATCGCGCTCGTGGAACGCGGGAACCACCTCTCGCTCCAGCAGCTCGTAGAGCCGGTTGGCGTCGCGGGCATCCTGGCCCTGCTCGTCCTGCGCACCGTCCACCGGGAGCGCCCAGCCGTTGCTGCCGTCGTACGCTTCCGGCCACCAGCCGTCGAGCACGCTCAAGTTGAGCCCACCGTTCAGCGCGGCCTTCATCCCGCTGGTCCCGCTTGCCTCGAGTGGCGCACGGGGCAGGTTGAGCCAGACGTCGCAGCCGGCCACCAGCTGGTGAGCGATTTCCAGATCGTAGTCCTCCAGGAAGGCGACGGAACCGCGCGCACCGGCCGCGTCCTTCAGCTCGAAGATCCGCTGGACTAGGCGCTTCGCGCCCTCGTCCGAGGGATGGGCCTTGCCGGAGATGATGAGCTGGAGGCGTCGCGTTCCCTGGAGCAGCGCCAGCGCCCTGCCCGCGTCCCGGATGAGCAAGTCCAGCCGCTTGTAGGCCGCGACCCGCCGCGCGAAGCCGAGGGTGAGCACGCGGGGGTCGAAGGTGCGCTCCGCCGCCTCCGCGTAGGGGATGGGCTCCCCGCGGGCCAGGCGGTCGTTCACCGCCCTTCCCCGAACGAACTGCACCAGACGCGCCCGCTGGGCGTTGCGCATCGCCCAGAGCTCGGCATCGGGGATCTGCTCCACCGCGGCCCAGGCCCCTGCGTCACCGATCCGCCAGGTCGGGGGCAGCCACCGGTCGAGCAGGGTCTGCAGCTCGGGAGCGATCCAGCTCGGGGCATGGACCCCGTTGGTCACGTGACCGATCGGCACCCCGAGCTTCCGCCACATGTTCCGGGCGACCTCGCCATGGCGGGCGCTCACGGCGTTGGCGCACCGGCTGGTCCGCAGGGCGAGCTCGGTGACCCCGCACGAATCCTCGTCGGGAGGGTGGGTGAGGCGCAGGAAGGTGCGCTGATCGATGCCCAGTTCCTCGGGAAGGTGCCCTAGCAGATCGAGAATCTCCTGCTGCCCGTAGTGCTCGTTTCCGGCAGCAACCGGGGTGTGGGTGGTGAAGACGACTCGCTGGCGCGCCTCGGCCAGCGCCCGCTCGAACGCGACGCCGGAGCGGACGCTCTCACGGGCGAGCTCCAGCGCCGCGAGCGCCGCGTGCCCCTCGTTCAGGTGCACGATGGCCGGGTCGATGCCCAGCGTGCGCAACGCCCGCAGCCCCCCCATCGCCAGGATCGCGTACTGCATGACCCGGAAGGTCCGGTCCCCGACGTAGAGCGTCGAGGTGATCCATCGGTCCACCGGCGTGTTCCCGGGCACGTCGGTGTCGAGGAGGAACAGCGGCACCCGTCCAACCTGGCAGTGCCAGATCTGCGCCCGCACCGGGTGTCCGCGGAGCGTTACCTTCACGAGCCTCGGCTCGCCACGCGGATCGACCTCCAGCCGGAGCGGGAGCTCCTCCGGGTCGGACCTGCGCCACCACTCGTGCTGCCATCCGGTGCGATCGAGTCGCTGGTGGAAGAAGCCGCGGCGATAGAAGAGACCCACTCCCACCATCGGCAGCCCGCTGTCCGACGCCTGCTTCAGCACGTCCCCGGCGAGGACGCCCAGCCCGCCGGAGTAGATGGGCAGCGAGGCGTGCAGCCCGTACTCCGCGCAGAGGAACGCCACCGGGCGCGCGGAGGTCGCAGGTCCGGCGGTTCCGAAGGGACGGGCGAGCTCCTCATCCAGCCTGCGCGCGAGCTCACCAGCCCGGCTCACCAGCCCCGTGTCATGGGACAGCTGCTCGAGACGGACGGGGCTCGCGTCGCGGAGCAGCTTCACCGGGTTATGTCCGGACCGCTCCCAGCGTTCGGGGTCGATTGCCTCGAACAACGCAGAGGCCTCGGGCTGCCAGCACCACCAGAGGTTGGTGGCGAGTGCGGCGAGCGGCCGCAAAGAGGCCGGCAGTCGGACACCGAGCGACTCTCCGGCGTGCACCGAGCAAGGCGAGAGCGAGGCCATCCGGCACCTCCTGCGCGAACCAGGACTGCCACCATGACTCCTGGCGCGGGCCGATGCCACAAGGCCGTGACGCCTGCGGGTCAGCACCGGGGACCTGCATTGTCGTCCGCAGCTGGTTCGCAGGACGGCCCGCTTGATCTCCGGGAGCGCCGGCCCGCAGATCGGCAGCCTCTTCGGTCTCTTCACGTAGCGCCACCCCAGGAGGGGAGAACCATGAGGAATGCTGCACGCTGGCTGGTCCTTGCCGTCGCGCTTTCCACCACGGCCGCTCGCGCAGACGAGGCCGCGGAGGTCGCGGCCAGGGTGAAGGCCGAGCTCAAGAAGATCGACGCTCGCCTGAAGCTCAGCCCGGATCAGAAGGAGAAGCTCAGGGGCCTGCTCGAGGAGTCGTGGACCAAGATGGACGCGCTCGACAAGGAGTACCGGGCCAAGATGCGCGACGTCCTGACGTCCGACCAGCAGAAGGAGTGGGACAAGATCAAGTCCGAGTATCGGGCCAGGATGCAGGCAAAGAAGTAGGTTCGGCCGCGGGAGGTCCCGCACTCGAACATGCTCCGTCACATCTCCTGGGCCGCCGCGCTGGTGGCCCTCGTCGTCTCGCTTCATCCGGCGCCCGCCCGGGCCTTCGAGATCTCCGGCTCGGCGGCCTACTGGACCGAGAACTCGTCCGCGTTCTCCGTCACCCTCGGCAAGCTCTGGGATCTGCCCGGCTTCCAGCTCGGGCCGCGGGTTGGCTTCGCCTACGTGACCTCACCGAACTCGGCGGGCGTGCCGGCGGACCTCGTGGCCCGGTTCGGGCTCGGCACCTTCTACATCGAGGGCCAGGCAGGAGCCTGGTTCCTCTTCTCGCGAGATCCGGTGGTGAGATTCCACGCGACCGGCGGTGGAGGTCTGGGTCTGGGCCCCGTTCTCATCGGGATCGAGGCCGGATACCTGCACAACGGCGCACTGCTCGGCGCGCGCGTGTCCTTCTCGCTGTGAGCCGCCGCGGCTAGAACTTGAAGGACACCGAAAAGAGAATCGTGAAGGTGTTGAGCGTGAGGTCAGCCGTCTCCTCGGGGACGGGCAGGCCGGCAGGGGGGAAGAGGTTGTCGCTCCCCGTCCCGTGCTCCCATCCGGCGCCGATTGCCGCGGTGAGCTTGTCGATCCGGAAAGACACGCCGGCGCGGAAGCCGATCAGGTCCACCCGCCGGAACGCGTGGCCGACCGCCGGATCGACCGGGGAGTAGTCGCGGTACGCCCCGGCGCTAAGGACGAAGCTCTCCGAGAACGCCCAGTGCCCCCCGACGCTCCCGTTCCAGGTCTGCCGCGCCCGGTAGGATACCCCCGGGAAGGCGAACTCGCTGGTCACCGGGGTGCCGGAAGTGGTGTCCACCACGCGACCCAACGTGGTCGAGGCGTAGAGGGGATAGACGTCGGTGCCATCGTGCCACCGCACGTCGATCTCGATGCCGAATGGCCCGAACTCGAGGGCCGCCCCCAGTCCCGCCTCGAGCGGCAGCTTGTACTGGAACTCGACGCCGGGGTCCTGGAAGAAGACCTGCCGCG
>JBKPMY010000415.1:0-6612 GCA_046732375.1 Myxococcota bacterium | reverse complement strand
GTTGAGGTTCGAGAGGCAGCCTCGGGCCTTCCCGAGGTAGGCCGCCACCTCCAGCTCGAGGCGGAATGCCTTGCGCTCGAGCTTCAGCCAGATGTCGGGGATGAAGAGGTAGGCGCTGCGGGGAATCCGGCTCAGGGAGCCCGAGGGGATGATGTACGGATCTTGCTCCGAGAAGCTGGAGCCGTTCGATTTGTACTCGTAGTTCTGGCTCCGGTACTGGAAGAACAGACCGTAGTTGAAGATGGTTCCGCCGGCGTCGAGCCGGGTCCGGGCCTTCTGGTCGGTGTCCTTCCTCGCGACGATGATCCCGAAGGTGTGCGCGTCATCGGCGTTGGTGACGTCATAGGGCTGTCCCTGGCTATTGGTCCGCCCGCTGACCAGCCCCTCGAGATCGAAGTCGATGGTGGGGACGAGGAAGAAGCCCGGGAGTGGCTCGGCGACGAACTGGAACCGATCCACCGTGGAGCCGTAATCGCAGTCCAGGCAGTTGCCGTCGTTGTGGACGATCCCCAGGCCGTACTGGTCCCCCATCCGGCCGAACTTGAGGAGACCGATCGGCGTGGCGACCTCGCCCCAGACGCGCTTCACCGCGAGGTTGCTCTGCGTCGAGTTGACGCCCGGGATCGGCGGAACCGCGCTTGCCCCGAGGATGCCGATGTCCACCCGGTCCTGCCGGACGTAGGCGTACTGGGGCGTGCTCCCCCAGACGACGTTGTCCAGGGCATCCACCTGGGCCTTGATCCGGACCTCCTCGGAGATGTTGAGCGTGGGGTCCAGCCGGAACCGCATGTTGGTCCCGGCGATGCTGTGGCCGCCGGTGAGCCCGGAGGTCGTGAACTGACCGTCGGGCCGGGGGAAGAGCCAGTAGCCCGAGTTGTCCGGCGGCTGGTCGAGATCGAACTTGTGGAACAGCTCGGGACGGACCCGGAAGTAACCGTGGAGCTCGACCAGGTCGAGCTTGCGGTGCGCGGCGGCCTCGGTCTCCCAGGTGCTTCCCGCCGAGGTCGCGGCGACCGTCGCTGCCTGGGCCCGCATCTCCTCCCGGAGCTCCTTCTTCGCCGCCTCGACCCGCGCGTCGATCTCGCGCTGGATGTCGGCGTCGGTCCGCAGCTTTGGTTCGGCGGCGGGGGCGCCGGGTGGTGGCGTCTGCGCGAGCGCGGTGGCGGAGACGAGCAGCGCCGCCAGGGCAGTGACCTTCACTGTGTTTCTCCGGAGGGGTAGGACGAAGGGCGCGGCATGAAGACACCCACGCGCATCCGTGTCAATGAGGTGTGCTCTGCTCCGCGCCCCGGCCCTCTCTCTTGCGCTAGCATCCGGGACAACATGAATCGGAGCGTCCGGATTCCCCTGCTGTCGCTCGGTGCTGCGCTGGTGCTCGCGGTCATCGGGGCCTGCGGCAGTGACCTTTCGCAGTTCGGCGAGGCGTGCTCGGTGTACTCGGTGGAGGGTAGCTGCGAGAACCCGAACGTCTGCGAGTGCCGGGTGAACGCGCCGTACTGCGTCTGCACCCATCGGTGCGAGCAGGACAGGGATTGCCCGAGCGGGACCTTCTGCCTCCCCGGCCAGAACCCGGCGAACAACCAGCAGGACCTGTTCTGCTTCAAGGCCGACGCCGGCCTCCCGCGCTGACCGGGGCGGCGGGATCGGGCGGCCCCTGGCGGAGCTCGGTCAGCACCCCCCGCATCCCCTTGGGGTGAACGAAGGCCACCCGCGCGCCGCCTGCCCCGGGACGGGGCTCCTTGTCGATCAGGGGGGCGCCGGCCTTTCGGAGCGAATCCATCGCCGACTCGATGTCCTCCACCTCGATACAGACGTGATGCAGGCCCTCCCCTCGGGAGGTCAGGAACTTCGCGACACCGGAGTCCTGCGTGGTGGGACAGATGAGCTCCACCCGACCCATGCCGTGGCCGAAGATGGCGGTCTTCACGGCCTGCTCGGGCACCTCCTCCACGTGGGTCAGCTCGAGCCCGAGCGCGTCCCGCCACAGGGGGATGCTCTCCTCGAGATCCCGGACCACGATGGCCACGTGGTCGAGTCCCTTCGCACGAACGGTCATCTCCTCGCTCTCCTCGACGGCTGGCACCTGGGACAGAGGTCTGTCCTTCGACCTGCCTGCCGCAGGAGCCGGATCGGCGTGCCGCAGCGAGGGCAGGGCTCTCCTTCCCGAGCGTAGACCCTGAAGGGGTTCTTCGTCCCGGGCTCCTCGACATAGGCGATCTCCTCCGCGTCCTCGGCGACCAAGGCGAAAGCCAGGCCCCGGCGGATGGCAGTCGCCAGGCGGTTCCACTCCGGAAGCTCGAGCGAGCGGGTGGGCCGGCCGGGGTGGAGCCTCGCCCGCCAGAGCGCCTCCGCGGCATGGATGTTCCCCAGGCCGGCCAGGCGGCGCTGGTCCATGAGCGCGACCTTGATCGGCATCCGCGTTGCGCCGAGCGCATCCCGGAGCTGCCGGCCCGAGAGCGGGGTGAGGAGCGGATCCGGTCCCAGGGCCCGGACCTCCGGAAGGGTCCGGAGGGTGTCCGCGGGATGGGGCTCGATCCGGCCGAACAGGCGAGTGTCCTGGTAGTGGACGACGCTTCCGTCGGAGAGCGCCAATCGCGCCCGGCTGTAGGGGACGGCAGCGTCCGCAGGCCGGCGGACCCACTTCCCGGTCATGCCCAGGTGCGACAGGAATCCCTGGCCCGAGTTCAGGGAAATCAGGAGCACCTTCCCGTGGCGGTCGGCCCGGGCCAGCCGTCCCCGGAAGCGGCCGAAGTCGGCGCGGCCGCCCGCCCGGAAGACCCGCGTGCGCTCGGCCTGTGCGCCGGTGACCTCGGAGCCGCCGAGCCATTGCTCCAGGGTCCGTCGCGCAATCTCCACCTCCGGAAGCTCGGGCATTTTTCAGTTCGCCATCTGGCCCGGCAAGGCATTAAGCCCCACCTTCGACGACAGGAGGAGTCATCCCATGGCAGACCTGGCCAAGAAGTACACCCCGAAGTCGTTCACGCACCTCAAGGGACTGAAGGGCATCAGCGACGGCTTGCTCGAGTCGCACTTCAAGCTCTACGAGGGCTACGTCAACCGGACCAACAAGCTGACCGAGACGCTGTTCGGGCTGGCGAAGGAGGGCCAAGCGGCGGGCACCAATCCGGTCTATGCGGAACTGACCCGCCGGCTGGGCTTCGAATACAACGGGATGGTCCTCCACGAGTACTACTTCGGCGGGATGAAGCCGGGCGGCTCGGCGAATCCCGGGAGCAAGCTGAAGAGCGCCGCCGAGGGGAGCTTCTCCAGCTGGGACGTCTACCTGGCGGACCTCAAGGCGGTGGGCACGATGCCGGGGGTCGGCTGGGCGGTGACCTTCCAGGACCCGACGACCGGCTGGCTGTCCAACCACTGGATCACCCTGCACGAGATCAACAACGTCGCCGGCTTCAGGCCGATCGTGGTGATGGACGCCTGGGAGCACGCCTTCGTGCCGGACTACAAGCCGTTCGAGCGGGCGAAGTACGTGGAGGCGTACTTCTCCAACATCGACTGGGAAGCGGCGGAGAGCCGGCTCAAGTAGCCGGAAGGGCCCCGCGGGCGAGCCGGGCGTCCAGCCGAGCCCGGGCCTGCGGCCACTCGCCGGCGAGCATCGAGTACATGGCCGCGTCGCGCGGGCCGCCATCCGCGGAGGGAGAGTGCGCGCGCAGGACGCCGTCGAGCCTGCAGCCGATGCGCTCGATGGCGGTGCGCGACCGGACGTTGCGGGCGTCGGTCTTGAGGGTGACCCGGTACACCTCCCAGCGCTCGAAGGCGTGGGCGAATAGCAGGCGCTTGGCCTCGGTGTTGATGGCGGTGCGCTGCGCGTCGGGGGCGAGCCAGGTCCAGCCGATCTCGACGGCGTACGGAACTCCCGGCGGGCGCTGGGGGATGGTGGAACCCGGAGGGATGGGCCAGAACTCGAGGTTGCCGAAGCGGGTGCTGCCGACCACCCGGCCGGTGCGGGCGTCGAGGGTGACGAACGGAAGCGCCACGGTGCGACGCTGGTCCTCGAGCGCGGCGGCGATGTACGCCTCGAGCTCGGCACGATTCCGGGGGACAGGGGTGAGGCCGAAGGTGTTCCGCGGTCCCTCGGCGATGGCCAGGAGCCCGTCCAGGTGCCCGGCGCCGAGCGGCTCGAGCCGCACGTGCTGGCCCTGCAGGGTGAGGGGAGTCACCGGTTCCATGGAAACCGCTTGTTGCACGGGAGCTCCACCCAGGAGCAGCACAGCGGCTGGCCTTTTCGTTTCGACTTTTCTAGAAGGGTCGACATGACCACCAAGGACGCTCTGGCCGGACTCGGCTCGCTCGCCCAGGAGACGCGGCTGGCGGTGTTCCGTCTCCTGGTGCAGCGGGGCCCCGAGGGGCTCGCTGCCGGGGCGATCGCCGAGACACTGGGAGTGCCGGCGTCCTCGCTGTCCTTCCACCTCCACCAGCTGATGCATGCCGGGCTGGTGACGCAGGAGCGCCGGAGCCGGCAGCTCATCTACGCGGCCGACTACGAGCGGATGAACGCGCTGGTGGCCTACCTCACCGAGAACTGCTGCGGCGGCGCGAGCTGCGCCACGACTCTCGGGGTGCAGTGCGAAGCTCCGGCCCGCCCGTCCAAGGCGCGCGCGGCGGCGCGAGGGCGCAGGTGAACGGACTGTCTCGCCGGATGGCGGCCGAGGCCTGCGGGACGGCGATGCTGCTCGTCGCCGTGGTCGGCTCGGGGATCATGGCCGAACGCCTGGCAGGCGGGAACGTGGCGCTCGCACTGCTGGCCAACGCGGTGGCGACGGGCGGCGCGCTGGTGGCCCTCATCCTCGCCTTCGGTCCGGTGTCGGGCGCGCACTTCAATCCCGTGGTGACCGTGGCCGATGCCAGCCAGGGCGGGCTGCGCTGGCGCGCGGTCCCGGGCTACCTGGTCGCGCAGATCCTCGGAGCTTTCCTGGGCGTCGCCCTCGCGCACGGGATGTTCGAGCTCCCGGCGTTCTCCACCTCGACGCATGCGCGGGCCGGCGTGTCACAGGTCCTGAGCGAGGCGGTGGCTACCTTCGGCCTGCTCTCGGTCATCTGGGGGAGCGCCCGGACGCGACCCGGTATCGTGGCCTTCGCGGTGGGCGCGTACATCACCGGCGCGTACTGGTTCACCTCCTCGACATCGTTTGCCAACCCCGCTGTCACGCTCGCGCGGGCGGCGACCGACACGTTCACCGGAATCCGACCTGCGGACGTCCCGGGATTCCTCGCAGGCCAGGCGATCGGCGGCCTGGCCGCAACCGCGCTCTTCCGCTGGCTCGCGCCGAGAGAGATGGTGCAGGCCGCGCCCGAGATCCTCGCCCCGCATCCCCGCCCGGAGGCCTCGCCATGACCACCGACCATCCTCCGTTCAAGGTCCTGTTCCTCTGTACGGGCAACTCGGCCCGGAGCGTGTTCGCCGAATACTTCCTCAGGCGGCTGGGCGGAAAGCGCTTCGAGGCGTACAGCGCCGGCGCGTCGCCGTCGGGGACGGTGAATCCCACGACGCTCAAGGTCCTGCGCGAGCGCTTCAACATCGACGCCAGCGACGCCCGGAGCAAGTCCTGGGACGAGTTCCGGGGCGTGAAGTTCGATTTCGTGATCACCGTCTGCGACAACGCCCGGGAGACCTGCCCGATCTGGCCCGGTCAGCCGATCGTCGCCCACTGGGGAGTGGACGACCCGGCGGCGTTCGTCGGCGGATCCGAGGCGCGGGACCGGTTCTTCCACGGAATCGCGCTCACCCTCTACCACCGGCTCCAGATCTTCACCTCTCTCCCGCTGGAGCAGCTGGACCGGTTGAAGCTGGAGAAGGTGACCCGTGACATCGGGCGCGACCGATCGCCCGAGCCAGCGCAGAAGGACACCGTCGCATGACGACGCCCGCTCCGGCCTCGTCGGTCCGGGGAGCGACGCCCGAGGACTGGGACGGCATCGCGCAGCTCCTCACCGACAGGCACCTTCCAACTGCGGGTGCGCGGGAGCATCTCTCGGCATTCGTGGTGGCGACCCGCGGCCGGGCCCTGGTGGGCTGCGCGGGGATCGAACGGTACGGGGACGTGGGGCTGCTCAGATCGGTGGCGGTCATCGAGAACGTCGGGGGGCTCGGCGTCGGCGCGGACCTGATGCGAGCGACGCTGGACCGTGCGCGCGCTCTCGGGCTGCGGGAGATCTATCTGCTGACCACGACCGCGGCCGGGTACTTCCCGCGGTTCGGGTTCGAGACGATCGGGCGCGAGGGACTGCCACCCGCTCTCGGGGAGTCGGAAGAGCTCCGCGGAGCATGCCCGGCTTCCGCCGTGGCGATGCGGCTGGCGCTGTGACCAAGACGGGCGCCGGCGGTGTACCTTCCAGGGGGCCCGTGAGGGGACCTGGGTTCGGCCCGTCATTCGGAGGCGTTAGGCTTCCCGCTCGATGAGCTCGTCCGGCTCCAGGGAGAAGGCCTTTCCTCCGCAGTTCCAGCCGCGGGCCTCCCCTCCCCCGGCGAGCGATCCAGAGGTGCTGGTCCGCACCTGCCTGAACTGCGGCGCACCGCTCGAGGAGCGGAAGTGCAAGCTGTTCTGCCGCTGCGGGTACTACGCCTCGTGCTCGGACTTCCTCTGACTCCCGCCT
>JBKPMY010000414.1:0-34759 GCA_046732375.1 Myxococcota bacterium | reverse complement strand
GCGGAGAGCCGGAGCAGGTCGGGGGAGAAGTTGCGGAGGTGGGCGTCGAACACGTTTCCGAAGGCCACTGCGGCCACCCCGTCCACGAAGGCGAACACCGGCCAGTGCCAGGCGAGCCGCGCCACCAGCGCGCTCCGGTCTCGCAGGCGTCCCGGGAGGTACCCGGTCATGGGCTCGGTACCGCCGAGGGTCACCAGCTCGTTGAACGGCACGGGCTCGCTCCCGAGCGGATCGACGAAGTAGGCCACCACGCCGAGCGTGAGCACGCGCGCCTTCCCGGTGACGTCCCAGGCCCCCTCGACGCCGGCGGCGTAGGCGAGCCAGGACCGGTCGAAGCCCTGGACCACGTCGACCACCGGCTGCGCCTCGGCCGCGACGCGAACCCCGGACTGGTTCAGCCGGCCAGGATGGCGGGTGTCGAGGACTGCCCGGACGCGGAGCCTCGCCGAGGTGGTGTTCTCGTTGAACCCCGGAGGCGCGGGGATCTCACCGGCCTCGACCCTGTCCTGAAGCGAGGGATCGCCGCAGCAGGTGTAGTCTCGAAAGACGATGCGCTGGAGCCGGGCCTCCGTCTGCAGCGAGAGCAGCCCGGGAGGGGACTCGTAGCCCAGCGAACCAGCCACCAGGTCGCTCCCTACCCGCGACCGGAAGGTGTCCAGCACCTGGGAGCCGATGCCGTAGAACGGGGTGTCCGACCGGCGATTCCATGCCGCCTGGACGCTCCACACGTGGTGGCCGGGGCTCTCGTACCGGTCGCCGACGCTGATCGTCCCCCACTGGCGTCCGCCCCAGGCCGCGTCCGCCGAGATCCGGTTCCCCTGAACGAAGGTGTTGTTCCAGAAGAAGTGCAACCCGATGCTGGGTCGCAGGCCGAAATCCACGAAGAAGGTCGGGAAGATCCCTCCCTGATGGTCCGGCCCGAAGGCGAACACGTTGTACAGCCACTGAGGCCATCCGTTCCGCTCGGCGGTCGTGGCGAGCCACCCCAGCGGCACCGCGATGACGTATTCGATCACCACGTAGGGCAGGAAGAGGATGACTCGCGGCACCCAGACCAGCACGTCCCCAACGGTGGTCGGCTCAGGCCCGCGGCCGTCGTAGTCGGGCAGGGCTCGACGAGCGACATCGGCCGAGGCCGACGCCTGGCTCGAGGTCGGCGGCGCGGCCGGCGCCCCCGGAGACGAGGGGGGCGGCCCGGCGTTTGCACCCGGTGCGGGCGTGGCAGGGCTCGCGGCTGGATCCGGGGTCGACTCCTGGGCGGAGGCGGACGCCGCTTGGGCCAGGCAGCAGATCACGATGCCCAGGCGCACGGCGGTGAGGCGCGAGCTCACGCCGGAGCGGGGGCGTCCGGTCGAGCGCATCGCGCTGGTCCTGGAGCGCGACGCTGAGCGTGTCCCGACCATCCTGGGTCAGCTCGTAGCGCGAGCGGACCTTCCGGAGGAAGCCGAATAGGTTTGCATCCCCACGTTCGGTACGCGTGGGGAGCGAATGTTTCGGTCGTCAGGCCGCCAGGCCGTGGGGACCCGACAGCACGCTGCAGGCACGTTCGTGGAGCGCACGCGCGAGGCCGAACCTCTCCGGTGTCGCCCCGGCCCCGGCGATCGCCCGCGTGCACCCGTCGATGTCACCGACGTCGGAGAACGCGTGCAGCCGATGCGCGTTCCAGAACCACGCGGTCACCTCTGTGTTGTGTCTCCGGGCCAGGTCCGGGGTCCGGAGCAGATCGAGGTCGAGAGCGGCTCCGGCTTCCCGGTATCCCCTTCGCCCGGTCAGCTGGATCCATCCTCTGCCGAAGAAGGGCGCCGACGGCCGGTGCGGCCCGTCCCTCTCCTCGAGCAGCCGGAAGCGGTCCGAGGTGGCCGCGAGCTGCGCGATGAGCATCGCCGCGCGCAGGTGAGTGATGCTTTTGGTCCGGGCAAGGATGGCGTTCAGCGACAGCACCGCGCTCGCCGGGGCCTCCGGGCAGATCGCCTTGAGCTGGGATGGCGCGAGGGAGACGGCCATGACGCCGGGGACCTCCTGTCACTCCATGGATGTCCGGGCGGAGCCGCCGTTCCGCCTGTGTCGATGGATCCGACGCCGGAGTGTTCCGGACGTTGCAGGCCGGCTACTCGTGCGACGGAGTCGTCCTGCACGGAGACCGGGAGTAGGGCCTGACCCGGCCGCAAGGTGGACAGGCCGGCGCTCCGCCGCCCGGAGCCGACCGCTCAGCGCCGGTGTCGCCGCGCGCGGGAGCCCCGCGCAGCCCCGGGCCACTACAGGTCGAGCGCGCCGAAGTGGAGCGGGGTGTCCTTGCTGATCAGCCCCGGCCGTCCCATCTGCGGGTAGAAGTTGAAGCTCGCGGTGCCGACCGCGCTCGACAGCGTGCCGGTCGAGCCGAAGGTGGTGTCGTTCCCGCCCAGCATCCGCAGCACCTGGGCATAGAGGTCGCCGAGTGAGTTGACCTGGCCTACCACGTGGCGCCCCTGGCCCTTGGAGAAGGCGCTCTTCAGCCCGGCGAGGACCACCGGGTAGTTCCAGCAGTAGTGCCCCGAGCCGTAACCCAGGTCGCTCACCCAGACCACCAGCGTGTTGTCCAGCAGCCGGCTGCCGTCGATGTCCGGAACGGCGGCCAGACGCTGGATCAGCTTGGTGAAGTACTTGGCGTAGAAGCCGAATGCCCTGGTGAGGCTCGCGGGGCTGGGATCGTTCGGGCTGCCGTCGCCGTGCACGCTGGCATGCCAGTTCCCGGCAATGTACGGGCTGGTGCCCGTGAACTCGGTGACGAAGCCGGGGTCACCGCCGGCCCAGAAGAAGAGCGAAGCGGTCCGCGTGACGTCGCAGGCCAGCGCCTGCACCAGGCTCTCGATCTGCGTCTGGGCGAAGACGTCGTCGTGCTCACCCTTGCGGAAGTCCGGCCAGTTGTAGTTGGGGACCGAGCTGGTGGATGGAGGCGCGCAGCTCGAGGCTGCCGGCGGGGGTGGCGGCGGAGTCTGGTAGCGCAGCTCGGTGTCGCGGATGAACTGCGCATGCTGGTCGAGCCGGGCCTGGTCGGCCGAGCTCAGACCGGCGCGGAAGCTGGTGAAGCCCTTCGCGACCGCGTCGAGGATGCTGCCGCGACGGGCACTGAGACGGTCCCGGAGGGTGGGCGTCGGCGGAGGTGGCGGTGGCGGTCCGACCACGATCGAGGCGAAGAGGTCGCGGATCAGCTGCTTCGGGTCGATGTTCTGGTAGTTCCCGGGGCTCCCGTTGGGTCCGAGAAACACGTTGTTCTCGGTGACGGAGTTGGCGAACGGGGCCGCCTGGCCAGGGATGACGATGGCCATCTTCTGGGCCGTGCTGGCCCGGAGGCGGAGGCCGGCCACGTAGTCGATCGACGGACCCTTCGGAGTCTGCCCCGCGGGCACGACGCAGGTCATGCAGCTGGCGCTGGCGCTGGCATGCCCGTCGATGTCGCCCGAGGCGTGGCGGACGATGTTGTCGATGTTGGAGAGGGTGACGATCTCGTTGTTGATCGGTGCGAGCGCCGCGAGCGCGGGGCTGGGCGCGGTTCCCACCGCCGGCAGTGGTCCGGTGGTGGTGCGCGGAGACCAGTTCTCGTTGCTGCCCGGGCCGACGACCCGGCCGTGGGGGTGGAACACGACCACCAGGCGCTTCGGAGGCGCGGCGGTCTGGGCGAAGGCGGTGCGCGGAGCGAACGCTTCCAGCATCGGGAGCGCGAGCAGCGCGCCACCCGAGCCCACCAGGAAACGCCGGCGATCGATCCTCTGGCTCACTGGTCGCTCCGGTGGGTGAACGCGTCGGTGCCGGTCGTCGCCAGGATGGCCGACCCGAGCGTGCTGCCCGATGCGCGGAGCGCGTCGCCGATGTCCTGGATCGCGCAGACGTCGGAGGTCGTGTCCACCCGCGAAAAGGTGAAGCGAAAGATCTGGGTCGCGAGACAGGTCGCGGCCTGGGGCTCGCTGGCTAGCTGCTCCATCATCGAGATCTGATCGGTGAAGGTCAGGTCGTGCCCCGCGACGCCGGGCCTCGAGCCCACCGCGGGCAGCACGCCGGACGGGTCGATCGTCTTCCCGCTCGCGTAGGTGGTGCGCCAGCGGCCCAGGGCGTCGAACTGCTCGAGGGCCAGTCCAGCAGGGTTGAGGAGGCGATGACACCCCGAGCACTCGCTGCGGGCAACCACCGCGGCAGAGATGTCCTTGCCGGTGGGGTCGGGCGGAAGCGGGATGGTGTTGAAGGTCGCCTGGGCGTTCGCCGGCGGCATTCCCAGGTTCTCGCAGAGCAGCTGCTTGCGGATGAACTTGCCCCGGAAGACGAACGACGGCTCGCTGGAGTGAGCGAGTGAGGCGAGCATCGCCGGCTGCGTGACCACCCCGGAGTAGCGCTTGTCGTCGAGCGCGATCTTGGCCCACTGCCCGGCGGCCGGCGGCGTCACCCCGAAGAAGGATGCCATGTTGGAGTCCACGAAGGCGTCGGTGCTCCGGAGCAGCGTTCGCAACGTTCCCTGGTTCCGGACCTGGTCGAGGACGAACCGGTCGAAAGAGTCGTTCATCGACTGCGCGTAGGCGGCGTTGAAGAAGGGGAAGACCGCCTGATCCTTGTCCGCCGGAGTCAGCCGTGGGGTCCCGGTCCACTCGCGGAAGAAGCGGGCGAGGGTGGTGTTGGCGCGAGGCGAGGCGAGCAGGCGGTTCGCCTGGGTGGTGAGCGTGGCCGGATCGGTGAGGTTGGGGGCCGCGGCGAGCAGCGCATCGTCCGGGATGGCGCCGGTCAGCATGAACGACAGCCGGCTGGCCAGCTCGTAGCCGTCGAGCGCGCGCTCGGAGCCGGCAGCCCGCTCGGCGAGATAGAGGAACTGCGGCATCTGCAGCAGGTGGTCCACCACCATCGCCATCGACTCGGAGAAGCTCGCCCCGGAAGCGACGCCGGCCCGGTACTCGTCGAGGAGCTCGGCGCGCTCGCCGGCGGAGAGCGGGCGGCGGTAGGCGCGGGTGCCGTAGACGTCGAGGAAGGTGTTCACGCAGGGCTCGCCCGGAGTCGTGCTGGCGCAGGGGAGCATCTGGGGCAGGGCCGCGGGGAGCTGCAGCGCCACGTCCTCTGCGGCGAACATGAGCTGCTCGGCGCCGCCGGAACCGATGTCGTTGTACGCCGGCTCCGTGGAGAAGCCGGTGACGGACTTGCCCACCGTGCCCGGGTACTGGGCGCTGGGAGTGAGGCGACCGTCGAACAGCACCGCGATCGAGTTCTGGTACTCGAGCGCGGTGAGTCGCCGAGCCTCGGTCACCGCCGGATGGATCCGGTCGTCACAGACGTAACGCCCGTCGTCGGTCTGCGGCGGAGGTTGGGTCGGCGGCCCACCACCCGGTGTCCCACCACCCGGAGGTCCAGAGGGACCCGAACCTCCGGATCCACCGATGATCGAGCCATCGCAGGCTGTCAGTGAGAGCGACAGCGCGAGCCAGAAGCGAGCTCTCATCAAGAGGGTTCAGAGCATGTTCCACGCGCTCTGGCCAGCCGATCCGAATCGATTTCACATCGGAGATAGCCGTACCTGTCGGTCGATGTCTGACAGGCGCAAAATGATGCGGGATCGGATCGTCGCCCATCCGAAGGGGTCCGTTCGGAGCGGACTTTTTTGGACGCTCCCGGTCCTCATCTGGCGCCGCGGCATGCCGCCGACGTCCGGCATGCGTCGTTCCTGGTGAGGAGGCTTCGTCGAGCTGGCTCGGCATCCGCCGTCGGGGACGGTCAGCGCATCCGGAGCGCGAACTTGCCCAGATGGTGCTTCGCCAGATCGCGGTGGGCCTGCGCCGCGTCCTCGGGTCGGTAGAAGCGCACCTCGACGTGGAAGGGGCCCTGGGAGATGAGCTCGTCGAGATGGTCCAGCGCCGCGGCGCCCGAGTCGCCATCGTAAGCGCGGCGCGTGACACCTTTCGGCGGCTTCGGCTCGGGCTCCACTCCATTCGGGTACGCGACCCTGCCGCCCTTCTTGACCTGCGCGAGGGCCGCCTCCAGCCCTTTGCCGCCGGTCAGGACCAGGGCGGCATCGAGCCCTTCGGGAGCGAAGCTGCGGAGCGAGTCGACCACCGGGCCATGCTTCCCGTCCACCGCCTGGTCCGCGCCGAGTCGGCGCGCCAGGGCCACCCCGTCCTCGCCCGAGGCCACCGCGAAGACCTCGGCCCCGAGGCGCTTCGCGAGCTGGACCGCCAGGTGCCCGATGCCGCCGCTGGCACCGAAGACGAGCAGCTTCTCTCCTTTCCGGAGGTGCAGCGCATCCTCGAGCCCTCGGAGCGCGGTGATGCCGTCGGCGCCCAGCGCGCCGGCTTGCTCGAGATCGACTCCCTGCGGAACCCGCGCCACGTTTTCCTGCTCCACCGCCACGTATTCGGCGTAGAACCCGCCCTCCATCGAGTAGGCGTAGACCTGGTCTCCCGGACGGACGCGCTTGACCCGTGATCCCACGGCGACGACCTCTCCGGCGCCGTCATTTCCGATGATCTTGGGGAACCGGCGCTCGCCGATCTCGAACTCGCCCGACCGAACCTCGGGGTCCCAGACGCCGATCCCGGCAGCATGCAGACGAATCAGCACCTCGTCGGTGCCGGGCGTGGGGACCGGAAGGTCGGCGACGTGGAGCACCTCGGGACCGCCGTAACGGTCGATGGCGACAGCCTTCATCTGTTGCGGAATGGAAGCCTGCATGAGTCACACCTCCGCTCGGGTCAGCCGAGCCACTGCGGGTTCTGGAAACGTTGGGTCGGCGCCACCTTCATGGACCTCGTGGAGGACCGATGAGGCCCGATCCGCGTGAAAGCCGACAGACGCGCAGCGTGCTATCCCCGTGAGCATGGTCGAGCGTCTCGTCCTCGCTGCATCGACGCTCCTGCAGCTGGTTTGTGTCCTCCTTCCGGACACAGTCGCCGCCGAGCCGCTCGCCGAGCCACCGGTCATCGCCAGCAGCGAGGGCTCGCTCGCGGTCCTGGTCGTCGCGCGCGAGCAACGGCTCGTCGGGCTGCCGGGCCAGCCGGTGGGCTGGGTCTACGAGATCTGTCGCTACCGCAGCTCGGACGGACAGCGGCGCCGCTGTCCCGCCCCCGGGTTGACGCCCGAGCAGCTCACCCGCTGCCCGAACGCGGCGGACCCTGTGGTCAGTCCCTACGGCGGGGTGCGGCTCCAGGTCGAGCCGGGAGACACCTTCCGGGTCCGGCTGGTCAACTGCCTCCCCGGCGTGGCACGCGACCGGCCCTTCACCGGCGAGTTCAAGCACGTGGGGGAGGACGGCGAGACGCTGCTCCAGCTCAACCCCACCAACCTTCACACCCACGGGGTGCTGGTAGAGCCGCGGTGCCCGACGCCGGGAGACGACACCTACGGCGACTGGGTGTTCGTGCTGGCGATCGATCCCCGGAACCGTCCGCCGCCGGAGCTGGTGGGCCGAAGCGCCTGTCAGCGGACGGGTGCCGGGGCGGCGCGGATCGGTCACGGCCATCACTCGATGGGCCTGGACGTCACCGCCGACGGGGTCGTGAACTACCGCTACCAGATCCCCAAGGATCACCCCGCGGGTCTCTACTGGATCCACCCTCATGCGCACGGGCTCGCGCTGAACCAGGTCGCCGCGGGCCTGGCGACACCGCTGACCATCGGTCGGGCGGACTACCTGTGCGGCTCTCCGGGCTGCGCCGGTCGCGCCGGCTCGCCGCGGATCCGGCATCTCGTCCTGAAGGACACGCAGATCATGCCCGGGGGCCGCCTCAGGTTGCAGGAGGACTGGACCTTCTGCGGGAAACCGGGGCCGGCGGACTTGCCGCCGATCGGAAAGGGAGGCTGCCCCGGGTCCGGTCCGCTCTTTCAGGGCGGCACGTGGGCGTTCACTGTCAACGGGCAGCTTCACCCGGAGATCTCCATCGGCGACTCGCGTGGGGAGGTGTGGCGCATCCTCACCGCTTCCGCCAGCGCCACGTACTGGCTGGCGGTCGAGGACGAGGAGAGCGGAGCCGAGCTTCCGGTCCAGGTTCTCTCGGTGGACGGCGTGAGCGTGGACATTCCTCGGGGGAGCACCCTCGCCGAGCTCCAGGCGAGGCTCGGAACGAAAGTCAGGGCCGTCCGCTGCCCGACCGGAAGCGGGAGTGGAAAGTCATCCTCCGCCCGGGAGCCCATCTGTGCAGACAGGATCCTCATGATGCCCAGCTCGCGGGTGGAGATGGCCGTGGCGCCGTGGGGCGGCCGCGCGGGTCGCGCAGTGCTCAAGACCCACGGCTTCGACACCGGCCCCGCCGGGGATCGCTGGCCCCCGGCCGAGCTGGCGTCCATCCGGTTCCCGGAGCAGGCGTCCGGCGCGGCCGCCAGGGCCATCCAGCTCAAGGGTCAGTCGAGATCTCTGCTCGAGCCCGGCGGGCTCCTCCGCAGGCCGCTTCCTCCAGGCGGGCCGGAACGACCGTCGACCGCGCGGTGTCAACAGCTCCCTGCGGACCGGGCGCGGCAGATCGTCTTCGGAACCCCGAGCGAGCACACGCACGGCCTGGGATACCGCGAGGTCCAGACGGACCAGCCGCTGACCCCGCCCGGCGACGAGCTGAAGGTCTCCACCTTCGACCATGCCGCGGATCCGACGGTCTGCGTCTCGCTGGCTCCGGGGGATCGGCCGGTGAGCGAGATCTGGGAGCTGGTCAACATCGCCGGAGAAGATCACAACTTCCACGTGCATCAGACCCGGTTCGAGCTCCTGCGGGCGGAGCCCCTGGCTGGAGGCGCGGTGACTCCCGAGCGACTCGACGGAGCACGGGTGCTCCACGACAACGTTCCGGTGCCTCGGGGTGGTCCGGGCTGCGACGGAACGGTGGCCAGGTGGAGGAGCGGAGCCTGCGTTCCCTCGCGAGTGGTCGTCCGGATTCCGTGCTCCATCCGCGGTGACTTCGTCTACCACTGTCACATCCTGGGTCACGAAGACTCGGGGATGATGGCGAAGATCAGCGTGGTCCCGGCGCGGGCACAGTGAGGGCCGCCGTTCTCGGCTGATCACGCACGAGCCCACGGACCGCGACCACGACAGGCGCGCGCTGGACAGCCTGGCCAGGCTCGGCGAGCTGACCGTCGAGGTCTGGCGCTGGCGGAACCCCCCGCGCCGGGACGGCGAGGCTCGGGGCCCGCGCCCGGGCGCGATCGGCTGGCCTTCAGGGCGCAGGCCCGGCGCAACGTCGGGCGGCCCGGCGGGCAGGCTTCCTCGTGCCGGATGCGCATCTTCGGCTCATTCCGCATCCGGCACTGGCCGGGGGAGAACACCACATGGATCCCGAGCTCCAGATCAGGCCCGATGATCACGTCCAGGGGAGTGCCCGGGCGAGGCTCACCTTGCTCGAGTACGGTGACTACGAGTGCCCTTACTGCGCCCGGGCGTTCGTGGCGATCCACGAGGCGCAGCGCGCGCTGGGCCCGGACCTGCGCTTCGTGTTCCGGAACCTTCCCTTGACCGAGATCCATCCTTCCGCGCTTCCCGCGGCACAGGTCGCCGAGGCCGCGGACCTGCAAGGCCGGTTCTGGCCCATGCACGACGCGCTCTACACCTACCAGAGCGAGCTCTCGGCGGAGACCTTCGTCATCCTCGCCGATGAGATTGGCCTCGACCTCGACCGGCTCGAGCAGGACGTGGGGAGCGAGGAGGTGCTTCGCCGGATCCAGCGAGACCTGCGGAATGCCGAGGCCCTCCACCTCCAGGGGACGCCTTCCCTGCTCGTCAATGGACGGCCATACCGCGAGCCCTACGCCGACGGAGAGCTGACGCACCTCCTGGAGCAGATGCTCCGGGCGGGCGATCCGATCAGCCCCTGAGCTCCTCCGGCGGGCGTCGCTCCCTGAAGGCCAGGAACAGAGCGAGGTCGTAGAGGATCTTCATTCCCGCTCCGACGAGGATCGGAGCCCCGAGGGACGCGCCCTGCATGAGCGCACCCGCGAACGCGGGAGCCACCGCCCAGCCCCCGAGCCGCACGAGATTGGTCACTCCCGAGGCGAAGGTTCGGTCCTCGGGCCGGACGATGGCCATCACGTAGGACTGGCGGGTGGGCACGTCCATCTCCACCAGCCCCTCACGGAGGAGAAAGAGCGCCGCCGCGACCGGGAAGCTGGGCGCGAAGGGAACGGTGAGGAGCAGGAGGCTACTGGGCAGGTGGGTGTAGACCATCGTGCGAACCAGGCCGATGCGCCCGGCGATCCACGCCGCTCCGAAGTGCGAGGCGGTGTTCGCGACCCGGGCCCCGAAGAAGAGGAGGCCGATGGTGGCCTCGGAGACGCCGAAGCGCTCGAAGAAGAAGAAGGACAGGAGCGCCGTGGTGAGGAATCCGCCGGCCACGCTGTCCAGGCCGAACAGCGCCGACAGCCGCCACAGGGCGGAGCGGGTCTGCTTCGAGGGAGGAGCAGCCAGCCGCGGGGTGGCGCGCTCCGCGGCCGGGGAGAGCCGTCGGTAGAGAAGGGCGGTCACGAGTAGCAGCACTGCGTTCGTCGCCAGGACCCAGCGGAAGGAGGAGATCGGCTCGAGCCCTGCCCAGCGCTGCAGCAGCAGCGGTGTGCCGGCGAGGAGGGCCCCGATGGCGTGGCCGACGTCCTGCGCGGCGCTGTACCAGGCGAAGCCCACCGTGCGCCGTGCCTCCCCGGTCGTGGTGGGCAGGATGGCCTGTTCGAGCACGAGTGCCGCTCCGCGGTCCCGCCCCATCCCGTTGAGCATCCCGACGAACGCGGCCGCGGCGAGCACGTCGACCCGCCCCGAGGAGGCGGCGACGAGGGTCCCGGCAGCACCGGTACAGGCCAGGACCACGAGGGACCGACGGCGGCCGAGGCGATCTCCGGCGAGGGTGACCACCAGCGCGGCGACGGCGGCCCCGGCCAGGCCGAGGCCGACCACCAGCCCCACCTCGGAGGCGTCGAGGCGGAGCTTTGCGAGATACACCCCGAGGAGGACCCCCACCAGGCTCGTGCCGGTGGAGCGAAGGAGCGCGGTGACGAAGAGGAGATTGCGATCGCCGGAGAGGGCGAGCCCCGCGCTCGCCGGCGGGCCGCCCGGCCGGGCCGGCTCGTTCCCATCGCCTCGGGCCACGAGCGCAACCTGACAGGAGTGGAAGCGTCTGGGCAGTGGACCGATCCGCGGATCGGCTGCCCGGACCCATGGCGCACGAGGTGTGGGTGAGCCCTCCACCCGGACCCCGGTGCGGCGCTCGCAACCACCGTGACGATCGCGCCACAGTACGCCCCTGGAAAGCTTCGTGATTTCAGTGGGTTGAGTCGGATTCTTCGCGGCCCTCGCGGTGCAGAAGTCCCTCCCCGAACCCGAAGGAGGAACTCTCCCGATGAACCGCACGTCCCCCAGCCGCGCCCTCGCCGCCGCCCGCCGTTTCGTGGGAATGAGCGCCGCGGCCCTCGTCCTCACGGCGCCGCTCGCCCACGCCGAGGAGGCAAATCGAGCGTCCGAGGTGCGGACGTACGCGGAGACCGGCGGGTCGGGCCCGAAGCAGTCCGGCTTCATCCCCGGTGTCCTCATCGGTCCCCGCCTCACCGTGGCCGTGCCCACGCCCACCTTGGGAGTCGAGGTGAAGATCCTGCGCTTCGTCGGCGCGTCGTTCGACTACGGCCTCTTCCCGAAGCTCACCATCTCCGGCGTGGACGTGAGCTACTCGATGTGGAACGTGGCCGCTCGTGTCTATCCGTTCGGTGACGTCTTCTTCGTCGGCGCGGTGTACGGCCACTACGGGGTGGAGGCCACGGCGACCGTCGCCCAGGGTACGGGCTCGGTCCGCGCCAGCAGCGACTTCCTCGGGCCGCAGATCGGCGCCCGGTGGATCCAGCCCAGCGGATTCTTCCTCGGCATCGAAGCCGCCTGGGCGTTCCCGCTGGCGTACCGCTCCGAGGCCAGCCCTGACCCGACCGGTACCACCACCAGCGTCAAGGAGACCGCCGACCGCTATCTGAAAAACGGCATCCCCCTGGTGGGCCTGGTGTCCGTGGGCTGGCTGTTCTGATCTGCCGAAGCAGTCGTACCGAGCAGGGCCCGTCCCCCCGGGGGCGGGCCTTCGCTCTTGCGGGGGCTGTGGTAATCCAGGCCCGAGGAACGAGGCCGACGACCGTGAACGGCGGAGACGACCCGGAGGACGTGCCGGAGACCGTGTCGGTGGTGGCTGGAAGCGTGATCCGGCCAGCCGTCCAGCGCTTCCGTCTGCAGGGCCTCAACGGCGAGCTGGAGGGAAGGTCGTTCGACTCCTCGTCGGACCGGTTGCAGATCGGCTCGCACCCGCTGAACGAGGTCGAGGTCCGCGACCGGACCGTCTCTCGTTTCCACTGCGACGTGTTCGTCGATCGCGAAGGCCGGGCCTGGGTCAAGGATCTGGGGAGCCGCAACGGAACGCGGGTGAACGGGGTCCGGATCCGCGAGGCCGAGCTCCAGGAGGGAATGATCCTCCGCGTCGGCCAGCTGGAGGTAGCCTTCGTCCCCCTGGCGGAGCGGAACGAGCTGCCGGTCGCCGCGGTCGGAAGCTTCGGCACCCTGGTCGGCTCGTCGCTCCCGCTGCGGGGCGCGTTCGGGGTCCTGGAGAAGGCCGCGGCGTCCACCGTCACCGTCCTCCTCACCGGGGAGTCAGGCACCGGGAAGAGCGAGGCAGCGGAGCTGCTGCACGAGCGCAGCGGCCGCGCGAGCAAGCCGTTCCGCGTCGTGGACTGTGCCGCCATGCCGGCGAACCTCCTCGAGTCCGAGCTCTTCGGTCACGAGCGGGGTGCGTTCACCGGCGCGACCCAGCGCAGGGTCGGGGTTTTCGAGGAGGCGGACGGGGGCACTGTCTTCCTGGACGAGGTGGGCGAGCTCCCTTCCGAGCTGCAGCCGAAGCTGCTACGCGTCCTGGAGGCACGGGAGGTCCGCCGGGTCGGATCCAATCGCCACGTCCCGGTGGACGTCCGGGTCATCGCCGCCACCAACCGTGATCTCCGGGCGGAGGTGAACGTCGGCCGGTTCCGGCCCGACCTCTACTTCCGGCTGGCGGTGCTCACCGTGCGCCTGCCGCCGCTCCGGGAACGGCCCGGCGACATCCCGCTCATCGCCCGCCACCTCCTCGGCCGGCTCACCCTCGACGAGGAGACCCGCCGCGCGCTCACCGATCCCGCCTTTCTCGCGCGGCTGCAGCTCTCGCCGTGGGCGGGGAACGTCCGCGAGCTCAGGAACCACCTCGAGCGCTGCGCGGCCCTGCACGAGGCCCTGCAGCCCTCGACGGAGGATCCCTCCCCGCAGCGCCTGGACGTGCTGGACGTGAGCATTCCCTTCTCCGAGGCCCGGCGGCGGCTGCTGGCGACCTTCGAGAGGAACTACGTCCGTGCGCTCCTCGAGCGACACGAGGGGAACGTGTCGCAGGCCGCGGCCACGGCCCGGGTCGACCGGGCCCATCTCCACCGCATCATGCGCCGCCACCAGATGCGCGGCTGAGCTCCGGGAGCGCGATCGGGGTCAGCGTCCGAAGAACCCGCGCTTCTTCGGAACAGCAGGCCGGGAGGTGTTGGCCAGCCGCTGGCCGAGGATCCGGCTCATGGCCACGGCCACCGTCGGATTGGCCATCACCACCTGCTGGAACTCGTCCCGGCCGATCTCGGCGAGCTGCGCGTCCTGGCGGACGATGGCCTGCGTGGAGCGCGGCTGCCCGGTGAGGATCGCGATCTCGCCGAAGAAGCCGCCGGGGCGGACGTGCTCCAACACCTTGCCGTCCTCGGTCTCCAGCGTCACCTCGCCCGAGAGCACGACGTAGAAGATCTCGCCCGGCTCGCCGCGGCGGAAGAGCACCTCGCCCGTTCGCTCCGTGCGCACCACGATGCCCTGGGCGATCCGCTCGATCTCGGCATCGTCCAGCGGCGCCAGGAAGTCCACCCGGCGGAGCGCGTCCACCAGCTGCTTGGCTGGGTCCTGGACCACCGGCTCACGGGTGAGGACCTCGACTGCCTGGCCCAGCGCGCTTCGCCGGGTGACGAGGATGGCGGTATGTCCCGGCCGGAGCGCGGTGGCCCCGTCGGGGAGCGCGATCTTCCCCTCGGCATCGAGGAAGCCGATGAACACGCACTCCTTCGGAAACTCGGGATCCGCGCGAACCTGGGCCACGGTCCGGCCGGCGACGACGGCCCGGGGCTTGATGACCAGCTCGAAGAGCACCGCGTCGCCGGCGGCGAGAGGAAGCGAGCCGGCGATCTGCGGGAAGTCGATGGCGGTCGCCATCTTCGCCACCACCACCTCGGCCTCGGCGATGAGGTCCCGCACACCTGCGAGCAAGTACGCCTGGCGGTAGCTGGGGTCGAGCATGCGGACCATCGTTCGCGCGCCGCCGATGGTGCGGACCAGCATCGCGAAGGCGAGGTTGTCCGAGTCGCGGGGCAGGACGGCGCAGGCCACGTCCGCTCCGACGACCCCTGCAGACTCCAGGACCTGCGGATTCATCGCGTCCCCGCACACCACCAGAGCTCCGATCTCCTCGAAGAGCCGATCGCACACCGCCCGCTCGCGCTCCACGACCGTGACTTGATGTTGCTCGGAGATCAGCTTCGCGGCGAGCACTCCTCCGACCCGACCACCGCCGGCAATGAGGATCCTCACGAGGCCTTCTCCCCCGCCGGGCCGAGCTCGATGTCCCCGGCCGCGTGGATCAGCCGCTCCAGGGCGAGCGTTCGCTCATCGAGCCGGAGCAGGTGGCGCTCGGCCACCTCCACGTCGATGAGCCCGGTCCTCTCGGCAGCGGTGAGAGCCGCGCGCTCGGCGTCGATCAGTCGGCGCCGAGCCGCGAGGAGGAGACGCGCCCCCTGGGTGATGTTCCGGTCCTGGAGGCGGCGGATCTCCCGCTCGGCCTCGGCGATGGTGACCTGGTACTCGCTCCGGAGACGCTCGTAGGCCATCCGGGGCACCATGCCGTTCGCCAGGAGCGTGTCCAGCTCGGCCCGAGCGGCACGGGCGGTGAGCAGCTTGGCCTGATGCTCGGAGGCCGCGGAGAGCAGCGGATCGCGCCGGGTGAGCCCCAGCCACTCCAGCGCACGGCCGAGAAGCAGTCCCTGGACGACCAGGGAGATGAACGTGACGCCGAAGGCCACCTCGACCAGCAGCGACCGGAACGGGATGTCCCTCGGCAACCCGAGCGCCAAGGCGATGGAGAGTGCGCCCTTGATGTTGCCGATGACGAACACGTGTTGCCAGCGTGGGGGGATCGCCTGCGACGGACGGACCCAGCGCAGCACCAGGAACGGCAGGTAGATGGCCACCGCACGTCCGGCGAACACGCAGGCCACGGCGATGGCCGTCTGTGGCGCGGAGCTGAGGAGGGTCGTCGGGTTGCTGGAGAGCCCCACCAGCAGGAAGAGGAAGGTGTTGACCCCGAAGGCCATGTACTCCCAGAAGGAGTTGATCGCGACCTGGCTGCTGGGGGAGAGCGTCCTTCGCGCGGTGGCGCCCACCGTGAGGCCCGCGGTCACGGCGGCGATCGCGCCGGAGACGTGCAGCTCCTCGGCGCCGACGAAGGCCGCGAAGGCGAGGGCGGTGGTGGCCATGATCTCCGCCAGTGGATCCTCCGCCCGCCGGAGGACCCAGCTGCCCACGAGGCCGAGCGCCAGCCCCACCGCGAGCCCGCCGGCGGTGGCGAGGACCACCCGGGTGGCGAGCACCGGCACGGCAACCGCTCCTCCGGCAACGACTCCAGCGATGGCAGCGTAGGCGACGAGCGCGGTGCCGTCGTTGAACAGGCTCTCGCCGAGCACGATGGACGAGAGCCGAGCTGGCACCGGGGCTCGGCGGAAGGCGAAGAGGATCGAGACGGTGTCGGTGACGGCGAGGATGCAGCCCAGGAGGACCGCCGGGCCCCACGGCAGACCCAGGGCCAGGTGCAGGAAGCCACCAGTCGCGGCGATGGCCACGAGCACGCCTACCGTGGCCAGCATGGCGATGGGGAGCAGGTTGGCGCGGATGGAGTCGAGGTTCGCGGTGAACCCTCCCTCGAAGAGCAGCGCCGGCAGACAGACCAGGAACACCACCTCCGGCTCGAGGTGCGGCGCCTCGTCCAGGACGTGGCTCAGGGTGATGAGCATCCCGCCCACCACCAGCGCCACGTTGTAGGGGACGTGAGCGCGCTTGGCTCCGATCGCGAGGACCAGGGCCGCCACCATCAGGCCGATGACGACCGGCAGGTGCAATTGCATTTCGGGGCCTTATAGCCCGGGCGGGATGCCGCAGGGCGTGCCAGACCCCCGGGCTATAAGCGCCGCCCGATGGTCGCTCCCTTCGTGCTCGGCGACGGAGTCGAGTGGGTGGTTGACGCCTTCGGCTGTGATCCCGCTGCGCTCCAGAGCCAGGCGCGACTGAGCGCGCTCTTCGACCGCGCGGTCCGCGAGCTGTCGCTGCATCCGGTGGCCCCGCTGGCCGCCCATGCCTTCCCGGGCCCGGGGGGCATCACCGCGGTGCAGCTTCTCTCGGAGTCACACCTGACGGCCCACACCTTCCCGGAGACCGGCTACGCGGCGTTCAACCTCTATTGCTGCCGGGCCCGGCCGGACTGGGCCTGGGCGGAGCGCCTGGCCGAGCTCCTCGGCGCGACGCGGGTGGAGGTGCGGCGCATCGCACGCCCCGGGCCTCACCCATGACCGCGACCGGGCCGCGCCAGGGCCGGTGCCCGAGCTGTGGCGCCCCGGTCGAGTTCAAGCTCGGCGCGTCCCGCGCCACCATCTGCAGCCACTGCAGTGCCATCGTCGTCCGCGCCGGCCAGGACTTCGAGGCGGTGGGCAAGGTGGCGGATCTCATCCCCACCGGCTCGCGGATCGCCCTGGGCAGCCAGGGGGCCATCGGAGGGCTGGGGTTCGACGTCATCGGCCGGCTCCAGTACGAGTGGCAGCAGGGCGTCTGGGACGAGTGGTACGTGGGCTTCGCCGACGGGAGCTGGGGCTGGCTTGCGGAGGCGCAGGGCCGGTACTACGTCACCCGCCGGATGACTCCCCGACCGCTTCCGCGGCGGGTCGAGCCGGGACAGAGCTTCTTCCTCGAGGGGCTGGGCCGGTTCACGGTGAGCGACGTGAAGCGGGCGCGCATCGTCGCCGGACGCGGCGAGCTCCCCGAGGCAGTGACTCCTGGCGATGCGCCGCTCACCGCCGATTGCGAGAGCGAGAAGGGTGGATTCGCCACCCTCGACTACGGCGACGGGAGCGAGCCCCCGGTGCTCTACGCCGGGGGGCAGGTACCCTTCGAGGCGCTCCACCTCGGCGAGCTGCCGGCAGGGGAGGAGGTCCGGCAGCCCCGGCCGAGCGGCGAGAAGCTGAAGTGCCCCAACTGCGGCGCGTCGCTCTCCCTGCGGCTCCCGGAGCAGAGCGTCCGGGTGGTCTGCCAGAACTGCAGCCACCTGCTCGACACCAGCCAGGGCGCGTTCCGGGTCCTGGGCGCGCTCGAGCGGGGCCGGAAGGAGCCGCGCATCCCGCTCGGCGTGAAGGGGACGTTGCGCGGGCGCAAGGTCCTCGTCGTCGGCTGGATGCTCCGGAGCTGTCTCGTGGAAGGGAAGCGGTACCCGTGGGCCGAGTACCTCCTCTGGGACGAGCAGGTAGAGAGCTTCGCCTGGCTGGTGGAGAGCGAGGGACACTGGCAGCTCGGCACTGCCATCTCCGTCGGTGAGGTGTTCGCTGCGGACGACGCCGAGTACCGAAAGCGGCGCTTCCGCCACTTCTCGTCGGTGAAGGCCCGAGTGGACCAGGTCCTGGGCGAGTTCTACTGGGCGGTCCAGGTCGGCGACGAGGTCAAGAGCGACGTGTACATCCGCCCGCCGGAGGGGCTCTCCCGGGAGGTGGGCGACGGCGAGGTGAACTGGACGCACCTCGACCACCTCGACCGTGCGGAAGTGGCCCGTGGCTTCGACCGGCCAGGGTTGATGCAGCAAAGGCCGTCGAGCGTGGGCGAGCTCCAGCCCTGGCCGCACGCAGCGACCTGGCGGACGCTGCGAACGTGGATGGCGATCGGGATCCTCGGCCTCCTCGTGCTCCTGGCCGTCTTCTGGGTCCGGCCTTCGACGGTCCTGGTGGACCAGACGTTCTCCCCGGAGGAGCTGCTGGCCACGTCGGTGGACACCAATCCCGGGGGCGAGCAGGTGCATGGATTCCTCTCGCCTGAGTTCGACGTCGGAGGGGGAGCGCTCCGGGTGGAGCTCTCCAGCCCCGTGATCGACACCTGGGCCACGGCCGAGGGCGCGGTCATCAACACCGCGAGCGGAGAGGCCGCCCCGTTCGCTCTCGAGTCGAGCTTTTACTCGGGGGTGGATGACGGGGAGCGCTGGACCGAGGACAACCGCTTCGCCTCGGCGGGCATCGGCTCTCTGGGCGCAGGCGCGGCGGTGCTCCGCGCGGATCTGCAGTGGGAGGCAGGTCGCCCACCGCCACCGATGCGGCTCCGGGTCCGCGGAGAGACGTTCAGCGGCTTCCAGTTCCTCGGCTGTCTGCTCCTGCTGTCCTGGCCCCTCGTCTATCCGCTGCGCCGGGCGGCCTTCGAGCGGGCTCGCTGGGAGAACTCGAATCTGGTCTCCGGAGGGGGAGAGGACTGAGATGACCTGGTTCTACCGGTTATGGGTGGTCGCGGCGCTCAGCCTCTTCACCTGGGGAAGCCTGAGCGGGCGCCGGATGCTGGTCCCGACGCATCAGCGCATCGACCCGAGCGTCCGTTCTTCCCCCGGCGGCTACCGCTCGTACCACTTCTGGCACAGCGGTTTCTCGGGGGGAAAGTGACGAGATCTGGAGGAGGCAGAACATGCCGGAGCACACGCTGAGGGCGCTGTTCGAGGTCGTCGTCTTCTCGGTGGTGGGGATCGTCGTCTTCGCCATCGCGTTCTTCGTCATCGCCAGGGTGTCCCCCTTCTCGCTGCGCAAGGAGATCGAGGAGGACCAGAACACCGCGTTGAGCGTGGTGATCGGCTCGATGATCATCGGGCTGTCGCTGATCATCAGCGCGGCGATCCACGGCTGACATGGAAGCCGGAGCCCTGGCCCCGGGCCAGCGAAGGCCGGAGGCGCTGGACGCGACGCTCCTGCTCGTCACCGCGCTGATCATCGCGGTGTGCGGGCTGGTGTACGAGCTGCTCGCCGGGACGCTGGCGAGCTACCTCCTCGGCGACTCGGTCTTTCAGTTCTCCACCGTGATCGGGCTGTACCTCTCGGCGATGGGGCTGGGCAGCTGGCTCTCCGGGAAGATCGAGCGGCAGGTCGCGCGGCGCTTCGTCGAGGTGGAGCTGGGAGTCGCGCTCGTGGGCGGGCTCGCCGCACCGGCCTTGTTCCTGGCCTTCGCGCACGTCTCCTTGTTTCGCGCGGTGCTCTACGGGTTCGTGGCCGTGGTGGGGACCCTGGTGGGGCTGGAGATCCCGCTGCTGCTGCGTGTCCTCCGGGACCAGCTCCCGTTCAAGGACCTCATCGCCCGGGTGCTGACCGTGGACTACCTCGGGGCGCTGCTCGCGTCGCTCCTGTTCCCGCTGCTGCTCGTTCCGCGCCTGGGCCTGGTCCGGACAGGGTTCCTCTTCGGGGTCCTCAACGCCGCGGTGGGACTGTGGAGCACGCATCTGCTGGCGAACCTCATTCCCCGCCCGAGAGATCTTCGGATCAAGGCCGCGGTGGTGCTGGGGATCCTCGTGACCGGCGCCGTCTTCGCCAACCGGCTCACCGATCTCGCCGAGGAGGGGATGTACGCCGACGAGGTCATCTACGCGAAGAGCTCCCTCTACCAGCGCATCGTCATCACCCGTGGCCGTGCGGGATTTCAGCTCTTCCTGAACGGAAATCTCCAGTTCGCGAGCGCGGACGAGGCGCGCTACCACGAGGCGCTGGTGCATCCGGCGATGACCCTCGCCCCGGGCGCCCGGCGAGTGCTGGTGCTCGGCGGCGGCGACGGTCTCGCGGTCCGCGAGCTCCTCAAGTACCCCGCCATCGAGGAGATCCAGCTGGTGGACCTGGACCCGGCGATGACCACGCTGGCGCGCAGCTTCCCGCTCCTCCGGAATCTGAACCGGGACAGCCTCCACTCGCCCCGGGTCCGGGTAACCAACGAGGACGCCTACCTCTGGCTCGGACGCGACCACGGCCAGTTCGACGCGGTGATCGTCGACTTCCCCGACCCGAACAGCTTCTCGCTGGGAAAGCTGTACACCACCCACTTCTACCGGCTGCTGCGGCGGGCGCTCCGGAGCGGAGCGCCGGTGGCGATCCAGGGCACCAGCCCGATGATGGCCCGGAATTCCTACTGGTGCGTGGCCCGGACGCTGGAGGCTGCCGGGTTCTGGGTGCGCGGATACCACGCCGCCGTGCCGAGCTTCGGCGAGTGGGGGTTCCTGCTGGCCCGGGACATGCCGTTCGAGGTGCCGTCGCGGCTCCCGGAGCTCGAGCTGCGGTTCCTCAACGACGCGGCCATGGCGGCGATGTTCGTGTTCCCCGCGGACATGGCGCGAGTGCCCACCGAGGTGAACCGCCTCGATAACCAGGTGCTGGTGCAGTACTACGAATCCGAGTGGAAGCGCTGGAACTGATCGGCGAGCGATGAACCGGATCTCCCGCCGCGAGCTCTTCCGCGCCTGTCTCGGTGCCGGCGTCGCCGCCGCAGCCTGCCGCCGCCCGCCGGCCGTGCGCTTCGAGGGGGAGCTGCTCGGTCAGAGCGCCGGGCGGGCCCATCGGGTGCGCGACGGGTTCCGGCCGGCTCCAGTGCGGCGCGAGCGGGTAGGGGTGGCCATCCTCGGCGCGGGCGTCTCCGGTCTGTCGGCGGCATGGAGGCTCCAGCGCCAGGGGTTCTCCGACTTCACCATCCTCGAGCTCGAGGACCGCCCGGGCGGGACCAGCCGGAGCGGCGAGAACGCGGTCAGCCCCTTTCCCTGGGGCGCCCACTACGTGCCCGCGCCCCTCGACGCTACGAGCGATCTCTCGGTGCTGCTCCAGGAGATGCAGGTCATCGAGCGCCTCGACGAGGCGGGCCGTCCGGTGGTGGGCGAGCAGTTCCTCTGCCGCGCCCCCCAGGAAAGGCTCTTCTTCGGCGGAGCCTGGTCCGAGGGGCTCTATCCGCGATACGGCGCGACGCGAGAGGATCTCCGGCAGCTCCAGGCGTTCGAGGCGGAGATGGAGGCCTACGTCGGTGCCCGCGACGGCCGCGGGCGGCGGGTCTTCATGCTACCCACGGCGGTGGGCGGCAGCGCGCCCGAGCTCGATGCGCTCGACCGCATCTCGATGGCCGAGTGGCTCGACCGGCGCGGCTACACCAGTCCCCGGCTGCGCTGGTACGTGGAATACGCCTGCCGCGACGACTACGGCTGCCGCCTGGAGACGACCTCCGCCTGGGCGGGCGCCTTCTACTTCGCCTCGCGAGTGGAGCGGCCGGGGGAGCGGGCTGCGGAGCTCGTCACCTGGCCAGAGGGGAACGGCGCGCTGGTCGCCCACCTCGCACGGGCGGCGGCGCCGCGACTCCGGACGGGCGTGATGGTCACCGACGTGCTGCCCCGGCCAGACGGAGTGTCGGTGCACGCCTGGGACACTGCGCGCGAGGAAGCCTTCGCGGTGGAAGCTGGGCACGCCATCTTCGCTCTCCCGCAGCTGCTCGCCCGCCACCTGGTGGCTCCGTACCGGCTGCAACCTCCTCCGCACCTCTCCGCGTTCGATGACAGCCCGTGGGTCGTGGCGAACGTCACGCTGAGAGCTCGTCCCGCCGAGCGCGGCTTTCCCTTGGCCTGGGACAACGTCCTCTTCGACTCGCAGAGCCTCGGCTACGTCGTGGCCACCCATCAGGCCGGGCGGGACCACGGCAAGACGGTGTGGACCTGGTACTTGCCCCTCACCGATGCGAGTCCCCGGGCCGCGCGAGAGCTTCTCCTCTCGGCGGACTGGAAGCACTGGGCGGAGGTGGTGCTGGCCGACCTGCGGCGGGCGCATCCCGACCTCGAGGCGCTGGTGGAGCGGCTCGACGTGTGGCGCTGGGGCCACGCGATGGTGAGGCCCACGCCGGGCATGCTGAAGGGCGGGGCTCTCGAGGTGGCCCGAAGGCCGCTGGGACGCCTGCACTTCGCCCACACCGACCTTTCGGGCATGGCCCTCTTCGAGGAGGCGCAGGCCTGGGGCGTCCGTGCGGCGGAGGCGGTGCTCCAGCGATGAACATGCGGTGGAAGGCGCGGTTCCTCAAGCACCTGGCGAATCTGTGGGGGCCGTACCTCCTCTCGGGCATCCGGGTGACGAACGTGACGCCGGACTTCCGGGCCATCGACGTCCGCATGGCGCTCCGGCCGTGGAATCGCAACTACGTGGGGACGCACTTCGGGGGGTCGTTGTTCTCGATGGCCGACCCCTGGTTCATGGTGGCGCTCATCCAGCTCCTCGGGCCGGGCTACGTGGTCTGGGACAAGAGCGGGACCATCCGCTTCCGAAAACCGGCCCGGGGGACGGTGCCGGCGCGCTTCGAGGTCCCCGAGTATCGGGTGGAGGAGATCCGGGCCGGCGTGGAGGCGCAGGGAAAGGTGGAGCCGGTCTTCGTCGCCCGGATCGTGGACGCCGACGGGGAGGTGGTGGCCGAGGTGGAGAAGCTGCTGTCCATCCGGAAGCGGCGCCAAGGGGGCAGCCCGTCCTGAGCATTCGACGTCCGGTACGGCGCGGTCGCGGACGTCGCTCGTCGAGGCGCTGACGCGCCACGTCCTGACCGGCCGTTCCGGGCAACTTCACGAAGCTGGCTCGGACCTTCGGCACACCTCAGGCGACGGCCCGCTCGCCTGCGTGCTAGATGGGCCGCGACATCAAGCGCGGGGGTACGAACATGCCTCTCTGGCAGCGTGCTGCGACAGAGCTCGTCGGGACGTTCTGGTTGGTCCTCGGAGGGTGTGGAGCCGCGGTCCTCGACGCGGCCTTTCCCGGACTGGGTATCGGGCACCAAGGCGTGGCGCTGGCCTTCGGCCTGACGGTCCTGACCATGGCCTTTGCGATCGGACACGTGTCCGGCTGCCACCTGAACCCCGCAGTCTCCGTCGGGCTGGTGGTGGGGCGGCGCTTCAAGGCTTCGGAGCTGCCCGCCTACGTCGTCGCTCAGGTGGTGGGCGCGGCGCTGGCCGCTGGCACGCTGTTCCACCTGGTCTCGATTCCCGTCACCAACACCTCGGTGAACCCCGCGCGGAGCACCGGGCCGGCGCTGGTCGTCGGCGGATGGGCGCTGGAACAGCTGTGGATGTTCTGGATCGCGCCGCTCATCGGCGGGGCGCTGGGCGCGGTCGTCTACGGGCTGGTGGCCACCCCCAGGGCGACCCCGGCTCCCGCGGTGGCTCGCCGCTGAGGTCTGACGCGGCCGGGCCGGGGGGTGGGCAGCGGTCCCCTGGGACCTTGGTCTCATTGCCCGAAATCCCCTGTGAGTGCTTCGACTTTCGCTCGAAGGGAGGACGCATGTCGAACCGTGTCATCGGTGCAGTGGGGATGGGGCTTCTGCTGGCCGCGTGTGGGGTCTCGAAGGACGAATTCGCCGCTGCCCAGAAGGACGCCGCCAACTACAAGAAGCAGTTCCAGGACGAGCAGGCGAAGACCGCGGCGCTGGAGAAGAAGGTCACCGACCTCCAGGGACAGAACGAGACGCTGACCAAGTCGACCACCCAGCTCACCGAGGAGAAGGGCCAGCTCGAGGCGAAGAGCAAGCAGTACGAGGAGCTGGCCGGTTCGCTGAAGCAGCAGATCGACAGCGGGCAGGTGGAGATTTCCGAGCTCCGCGGGAAGATGACCGTCAAGCTGAAGGACAGGGTCGTCTTCTCCTCGGGCTCGGCAGCGATCAACAAGCAGGGGCGTGACGCGCTCGACGCGGTGGCCAAGGCCTTCCAGGGCCTGCAGGGGAAGACGGTGATCGTGGCCGGCTACACCGACAACGTGCCGGTCGCGGCAAAGGGCTCCTACAAGGACAACTGGGACCTCTCGACCGAGCGGGCGGTGACCGTGGTCCGGTATCTGCAGTCGAGGGGCGTCGACCCGAAGATGCTCGGCGCGGCGGGGTTCTCGGAGTACCGCCCGCTGGCACCGAACACCTCGGCCGACGGGAAGAGCCAGAACCGGCGAATCGAGATCGCGCTCACCGCGGCGGACTACACGCCACCGACGGTGGACACGCCGGCGGCGCAGCCCGCCGCGGCCCAGCAGCCCGCGACCGAGCCTGCCCGCTGAATCGAGGGGCGGGGACCCCTAGGTCGTACTCGACAGATCCCCGGGATGTCGATAACTCGGCCCCCAGAACGCCGTACCGGAGGAGGGAGCATGGCGCGAACAGGCGTCAACTTGTGGGTCGTGGCAGCCGGTCTCGGCGGTTTCCTGATGGCCGCCGGCTGCAAGAAGCCACCGCCGCCCATCCCTCCAACCACCGTTCTGGTGGCGCCCGCGGTGGAGCAGGATCTCAGCATCACGGCGGAGTACGTGGGGACAATCGAGGGCTACGTCAACGCCGAGATCCGGGCACGGGTCAGGGGCTTCCTGAAGAGCCAGGACTACTCTGACGGGGCCTTCGTCAAAACGGGCCAGCTGCTCTTCACCATCGATCCCGCCGAGTTCCAGGCGGCCGTGGCGCAGGCCAAGGGTGCGTTGGCTCGCGCGCAGGCGGCGTACGGCCAGACGAAGGTCACGGCCGACCGCTACAAGCCCCTCGCCGCGAAGCAGGCAGTGAGCCAGCAGGAACTCGACGACGCGGTCGCTGCCCAGCGTGCAGCCTCGGCGACGGTCGATTCCGCGAAGGCGGCCCTGGACGAGGCGCAGCTGAACCTCGACTACACTCGCATCACCTCACCGGTGGACGGGGTGGCCGGCACGGCATTGGTCCGGGTGGGGAACCTGGTCGGTCAGGGCGAGCCGACGCTGCTGACCACCGTGTCCCAGCTCGACCCGATGCGGGTGACCTTCCCGATCAGCGAGGCAACGTACTTCCGAGTGGCGGAGAGAGCGGCCCAGATCATCAAGCTGGATCCTCTGGACGCCGGGACCGAACGGCGGATCCTGGACCTGATCCTCGCCGATGGAACGGTGTACCGGCACAAGGGTTGGTTCATCGCCCTCAACCGGGAAGTGGAGAAGGGGACGGGCACCATCCAGGTGCAGACCCTCTTCCCCAATCCGGAACGCATCCTCCGCCCCGGGGCCTACGGCCGGGTGCGCGTCCCCCGGCAGGACGAGGGGAAGGGGATGGTGGTGATTCCGGAGACGGCGGTGAAGGAGCTGCAGGGTTCCTACACGGTGGCGGTGCTGACTCCGGAGGACACGGTGCAGATCCGGTCGGTCGAGGTGGGACCACGCGCCGCGAAGCTCTGGGCCATCACCAAGGGATTGAAGGCCGGTGAGCGAGTGATCACCGAGGGGGCGCAGAAGGTGAGCGAGGGCCAGAAGGTGAACCCCCAGCCGGACCCGGCCGTGGGCCCGAAGACCGCAGCTGGGGCTCCTCCGGATGCAGGGAGCTGAGCCGTGATCTCCGCCTTCTTCGTCCGCCGGCCGATCGTCGCCATCGTCATCTCCATCGTGATGGTGATCGGTGGAGCGGCCGCCGCCCTGCGACTGCCGATCGCGCAGTTCCCGGAGATCGTCCCCCCGCTCATCCAGCTCACCACCACCTATACCGGAGCGGACGCGCTGACGGTGGAGCAGTCGGTGGCCACGCCCATCGAGCAGCAGATGAACGGCGTGGACAACATGCTCTACATCCAGTCCACGAACGCCAACGATGGGACGCTGACTCAGAAGGTGACCTTCGACCTGGGAACCAACGTCGACATCGACAACGTCCTGGTCCAGAACCGCTTCAGCCAGGCGCAGTCGGTGCTCCCCCAGGAGGTGAAGAACTACGGGGTGACCATCAAGAAGAAGCTGGCCTTCCCGCTGCTGGTCGTCTCGCTCTTCTCGCCGGACGGCCGTTACGACGCTCAGTTCCTCGGGAACTACGCCACCATCAACGTCATCGACGCGATCAAGCGGGTTCCCGGGGTGGGGGACGTGAACCTCTTCGGATCCTCGGACTACGCGATGCGGATCTGGGTCCGGCCGAACACGCTCACCCGGCTCAACCTCACCGTGGCCGAGATCCAGAACGCGGTCCGGGCCCAGAACGTGGTGAATCCCTCGGGCCAGATCGGCGCCGAGCCCGCCCCCCCCGGCCAGCAGTTCACCTACACGGTCCGCGCCCAGGGCCGCCTGGTGACTCCCGAGGAGTTCGGGGAGATCGTCGTCCGGGCGAACCCCGATGGCTCGCAGGTCAAGCTGAAGGACGTCGCGCGGATCGATCTCGGTGCGCTGACCTACCAGTCCGAGGGTCGGTACAAGAACCTGCCGGGAGGGGTCATCGCCGTCTTCCAGACGCCGGGCTCGAACGCCCTCAAGGTCGGCGACGGCATCAAGGCGGCGATGGCCGACCTCAAGAAGAGCTTCCCCCCGGGGCTGGAATACGAGGTGGCGCTCGATACCACCCTGCCCATCGTGGAAGGGATGAAGGAGATCGTGAAGACGCTGCTGGAGGCGATGGTGCTGGTCATCATCGTGGTCTTCATCTTCCTCCAGAGCTGGCGCGCCACGCTGATCCCGCTGCTCGCGGTGCCGGTATCCCTGGTCGGGACGTTCATGGTGTTTCCGATCCTGGGCTTCTCTCTGAACACGCTCTCGCTTTTCGGCCTGATCCTGGCCATCGGGCTGGTGGTCGACGACGCGATCGTCGTTGTGGAAGCGGTGGAGCACCACATCGAGCAAGGCCTCTCCCCGCGGGACGCGACGCTCAAGGCCATGGAAGAGGTCACCGGGCCGGTGATCGGCATCGCGCTCGTGCTCGCGTCGGTGTTCATCCCGGTGGCGTTCATCCCGGGAATCACCGGGCGGCTCTATCAGCAGTTCGCGCTGACCATCGCCATCTCGGTCCTGATCTCCGCTTTCAACGCGCTGACCTTGAGCCCTGCGCTCTCGGCGATGCTGCTGAGATCGAAGCACGGGCAGACCGGGCTGATGGCCCGCTTCGGGAAATGGTTCAACGTCCGCTTCGATAGGATGACCGGTGGGTACGTGAAGATCAGCGCCGGTCTGATCCGGAAGGTGGTCCTCTCCCTGGGCTTGCTGCTGCTGGTGGCCGTCATCGCGGGTTTCACCGGGTCGAGGCTCCCCACCGGGTTCGTCCCCACGGAGGATCAGGGATACGCCCTCGCCTTCATCCAGCTCCCCGACGCGGCCTCGCTGCAGCGGACACGGGAGGTGGGCAAGAAGGCCGAGGAGATCCTCGCCAAGACTCCAGGGATCAAGGCCTACACCGTGGTGACCGGCTACAACATCCTGACCGGCACCACGTCGAGCTACGTGGCGACGATCTTCATCGCCTTCAAGGACTGGCATGAGCGCAAGGAGGAGAGCGAGTCGGCCCACGGAATCGTCCGCGCGCTGAACATCGCGTTCTCGCAGATACCCGAGGCACGCATCCTGGCCTTCGAGCCTCCGGCCATCCCCGGAATCGGCACCGCGGGCGGCGCGAACATGATGCTCCAGGACCGGAGCGGAAAGTCCGTGGAGTTCCTGGCCCAGAACACGGTGAAGTTCCTCGCTGCGGCGCGGAAGCGGCCCGAGTTCGCGGCAGTGACCGCCAACTTCTCGCCGGCGGTTCCCCAGATCTTCGTCGAGGTGGACAAGGACAAGGTGCTCAAGCAGGGCTTGGAGCTCGGAGATGTCTACGGTGCCATGCAGGCGTTCCTGGGCGGCAGCTACATCAACGACTTCAGTCGCTTCGGACGGCAGTGGAAGGTGTTCCTCCAGGCCGAGGGGGAAGCCCGGACCAGGCCCCAGGACATCAACGACTTCTATGTCCGCAACAAGACCGGTGGACTGGTCCCGCTTTCCACGGTGGCGACGATCAAGAACGTCAGCGGTCCCGAATACACGACCCGGTTCAATCTCTTCCGCTCCGCTGAGCTGATCGGCTCGGTGGCCCCTGGCTACAGCTCCGGCCAGGCACTGAAGGCCTTCGAGGAGGTCTTCGCCCAGACCCAGCCACCGGAGATGGGGTACGGCTGGGTCAACCTCTCCTTCCAGGAGAAGAGGGCGGAGGGAGGCACCGCGGTCGTGTTCGGACTGGCCCTGGTGTTCGTCTTCCTGATCCTGGCCGCGCTGTACGAGAGCTGGTCGCTGCCCTTCAGCGTGCTGCTCAGCACACCCATTGCGGTCATGGGCGCGTTCCTGGGATTGCTGGGCCGACGGTTCGACTTCGACGTGTACGGGCAGATCGGCCTGGTGATGCTGATCGGTCTCGCGGCGAAGAACGCCATCCTGATCGTCGAGTTCGCGAAGCTGCAGCACGAGCAGTACGGCAAGCCGCTGGTGGATGCTGCGCTGGAGGGGGCCCGGCTGCGGCTCCGGCCCATCCTCATGACGTCGTTCGCCTTCATCCTCGGCTGCGTGCCGCTGTGGATCGCGGCAGGCGCCGGAGGGGCCTCGCGGCGCGTGCTGGGGACGGTGGTCATCGCCGGCATGCTCCTGGTGACGGGGCTGGGGGTCTTCATCGTCCCGGTGCTCTACGTGGTGGTGGAGAAGCTCGCGGGAGGGAAGGGCGGGGCCACAACGGCACCCACGGTGGCCCACGCAGCACCCGGAGCGGGCGCGGTCGCCGAGGGCAAGTCGTGAGGAGAGCGCTGGCGGTTCTCACCGTCGCCGTCACCTCCACCGGCTGCCTCATGGGGCCGGACTATCAGCGTCCGGTGGTGCCCACTCCGGCCGAGTACCGTGACGCCACGCCGGGGCAGGACGCGGCGACCATCGCCGATCTGCCGTGGTGGTCGGTGTTCAAGGACCCGGAGCTCCTCAACCTCCTCGGCGAGGCGGTGCAGAACAACCGCGATCTCCGCGTGGCCATCGCCCGGGTGGAGCAGGCGCGGGCGGTGGCGCGGATCCAGAAGGCGCAGATCCTCCCGGCGGTGGGAGCCAACGCCAGCGCCGGCTACGGGCGGGGGAACCTGACCTTCCCGAGCGAGGACCCCCGGTCGGGCGCGGTGTTCTCGGTGGACGCCCAGCTCTCCTGGGAGATCGACGTCTGGGGCCGCATCCGCCGCGCGACGGAGTCGGCGGTGGCCCAGTACCTGGCCACCGAGCAGGGCCGCCGCGCCGCCACGGTGTCCCTGGTGGCCGATGTCGCATCGGCCTACGTCCAGCTCCGGCAGCTCGATGCGCAGCTGGACGTGGCCCAACGGACGGTCAAGAACTACCAGCGCACCCTGCAGCTCTACACCGACCGGCTCAGCGGAGGCGCGGGGAACAAGCTCCCGGTCACCACCGGCCGCGCCCAGCTGAACGACGCCCAGGCGGTGGCCCTCGACACCGAGCGGCTCATCGTCAGGCAGGAAAATCTCTTGTCGCTGCTGCTCGGCCGCGTGCCGGGCTCCATCGCTCGGTCGAAGGCTGCCCCAGGAATGCATGCCATCGGCAACGTCCCGGCGGGCCTTCCCTCCACTCTGATCGAGCGCCGGCCGGACGTGCTGTCTGTCGAGCAGCAGCTGGTCTCCGCCAATGCCCAGATCGGCGTGGCCAAGGCGGACTTCTTTCCCCGCTTCAGCCTCACCGCTCTGGCGGGCTTCGCCAGTCCCGACCTCACCCAGCTCTTCAATCCCTCCAAGTCGTTCGTCTGGAGCGCAGGTGGGAGCGTGAACTGGCTCGCCCCCATCCTCCAGGGAGCCGCTCTGCACGGGCAGGCCGAGGCGGCCTCCGCGCAATGGGAAGCGGCCAAGAACGCCTACGAGTCGACCGTGCTGACGGCCTTCCGGGAGGTGGCCGACGCCCTGGACGACGTGAAGCGACTTGACGGCGTCGTTCAGCAGCGGGAGGAGGAGGTCACCAATCTCACCGAGGCCGTTGGCTTGGCGGTGGATCGGTTCTACGGAGGCGTCTCCAGCTACCTCGAGGTGACCACGACGCAGAACCTCCTCTTTCCGGCCGAGCTGAATCTCGCCGCAGTCAGGGCACAGCGGACCACGGCCTTCGTCAACCTGTACCGCGCGCTCGGGGGAGGCTGGCAGCTCCCGCCGCCACCGACGCCGGCTCCCGTCGAACCCAAGGCGGCTCCGCCGCAGTAGCACCCATGGAAGGAGATCATCGATGCGTCTGTTGAGCTCAGCAGTCGTCGCCGCCCTGGCCCTCGCAGTTCCAGCCATGGCCCAGGAAGCTCCGGCGAAGAAGCCGAAAGCGACCTACAGCAAGAAGGACGTCAAGACGGTCAAGGCCACGGTGAAGTCCATCGACGTGGCGACCCGTCACGTGGTCCTGACCACGGCCGACGGAAAGGACCACGAGTTCGTGGTGGGCAAGCAGGCCCGGAACCTGCCGCAGGTGAAGGTCGGCGACGAGGTCATCGTCCAGTACCAGGAGGCGCTGGCGGTCGAGGTGAACGAGTCCGACCCCACGAAGCCGCTGCCGCAGCCCACCGAGGCCATCGCCACCGATCGCTCCGAGGCGGGGAAGAAGCCCGAGGGTGTCGTCGCCCGCACCGTGACCCTCAACGGTACGGTGGAGGCGGTCGACATGGACAAGAAGGTCGCCACCATCAAGGGCTCGGGGGGCAACACCGTCGAGGTGAAGATGCAGCACCCGGAGCGCTGGCAAAACGTGAAGGTCGGTGACACCATCACCGCCAAGTACTCCGAAGCGCTGGCCCTCTCGGTCCAGCCCGCCGGGCCGAAGGCTCCGAAGAAGACCACCAAGCCGAAGGCCCCGGCGCCGGCGAAGTAGTTGGCAGGAGGGGGCCGACCGGCCCGCGGGAGGGAGTCGCTTCCCGCGGGCCCGGTCGGGCGTTTCAGCTTAGCCCGGCCGCGCGCGCGGCGAGGTGGACCAGATCCACCACCGATCTGGTCCCGAGCTTGTGCATCACCCGGCCCCGATGGACCTTGATGGTCTTCTCGCTCGTGCCGAGGTCGCTGGCGATCTGCCTGTTGGACTTGCCCTGGGTCAGTTGATGGAGGACCTGCCGCTCCCGCGAGGTGAGGCGGTCGATCAGGCGGGCGGCCTGATCCATCCGGTCCCGCGTGCGGCGCCACTCCGCCTCGCGGGCCAGGGCGCGCATGACCGCGTCGAGGAAGGCATCGGGGTCGACCGGCTTCTCGAGGAAGTCGATCGCTCCCTGCTTCATCGCCTGAACGCTGCCGCCGACGTCGGCCATTCCGCTGACGAACACCACCGGGATGGGCTCCCCGCGAGAATGAAGCAGATGGAGCACGTCCAGTCCCGTGAGGTCGGGGAGGGCGAGGTCGAGCACCAGGCACTGCGGGCGCTCACGCCCGAGGCCCTCGAGGACCGGCTTGGCGGAAGCGAAGGTCTCCACCTCGAGAGCGGTCGCCCGCAGCAGCCGCGCGAGCGCCGCGCGCACCCCGGGGTCGTCGTCCACGACCCAGATCCGTGGCCGGCCTCCGGCTGGGGCGTCGACGAGAGGGGAGTCCATGCCCTTCCTGCGGGTACAGGAAGCGTGCCGCGGCGAACCGCGTCGGCAGGAGAGTGATTTTCCAGGAGGTGCAGCCCGGGGATCCGTAGCGGACGCGCAAGTTCTGCGCGAGGACCCGGTCAGCGACGCCAGGCCGGGAAGGAGACCTGGAAGGTGGTCCCCGGTCCGGGTCGCTCCAGCGGCTGGATGCGCCCCCCGTGCGCCTCGGCGATGGAGCGGCAGAGGGCGAGCCCCATCCCGAGGCCGTTCGGTTTGGTGGTGAAGAAGGGCTCGAAGAGGCGACCCCGCGCATCCGGATCCAGCCCCGGCCCCGCGTCGGTGACCTCGAACCGGACTCGTTCCCCGCGCTCGGCGGCGGTCGTCACCCGGACGACCCGCTGCTTCGGGTCCACGCTCTCCATCGCGTCCATCCCGTTCATCAGGAGATTCATCAGAACCTGTTGCAGCTGGACCGCGTCTCCGAGGACCGGGGGCAGCTCGCTTGCCAGCTGGATCTCGAGCCTCACCTGGCGGCGTGCCAGCTCCGGGCCGAGGAAGGTCCGCACGGTGTCCACCACCCCGTTCAGGTCCACCGGAAGGTGCTCGGTGGGCTTCCGCTGGAGGAAGGAACGCACCCGGGAGATGACCGCGCTGGCCCGGTTGGCGTCCTGGACGATGTCCTCCAGCGCCGCGCCGATCTCTGCGAGATCCGGCTCTCCCCGCGAGAGCAGCGTGCCGGCCGCGCGGGCGTTGCTGACGATGGCGAACAGCGGCTGGTTGACTTCGTGGGCGATGGAGGCGACCACCTCGCCCATCGCGTTCACCCGCGCGCTGTGTACCAGCTGCTCCCGGAGCTGGATGTACTCCTGCGCCAGGTGCTTCCGGGCGAGCGCGTTGGCGAACACCTCGCCGATCAGGCGGACCGAGCGAACGAGCCGGGGCGACCACTGCACCTCGCGCCCGAAGGACGCGAACCCGATGGCTCCGAGCACGCGCTCACCGACCCGGAAGGGGATGGTGAGCTGGGACCGGAGCCCGATGCTGCTGACGTACTCCCGCTCGGCCACCGCTTCCGGGGGGAGCTCGTCCGGAAGGCGGTCGAAGCGGAGCACCTCTCCCTTCCGGAGTGTCTCCGTGTACCAGGGCAGCAGCTCCGCGAGGTTGCCCGTCACGAGGGGTGGGGTGCCACCCCTCACCCGGGTGTGGGTGACCTCGAACCGCTGACCGTCGGAGGACAGCTCGGCCACGCTGCTCCGATCCATCCCCATCGCCTCCAGCATCAGCTGCAAGCCCCAGTCGATCTGCTGGTCGACCTGATCCGCCGGGAGAGAAACGAAAGTCGCGGAAAGCTCTGCGAGCTGCTGCTCGAAGAGCTCGGGTTGCTCGAAGGCGATCTTCGACGCTGGCATCCGACGACTCCGACCCCCCCGCGGAGATGAGACCAACGTCGTATAGCAGCACCAGGGCAACTTCCCTAGGGTGGGCCGAACCTTGGACGGAGGCCCGGGATGTCCGCAGGTCGGACGGTCTCCTCGCGTTCCTCGCCGGAGACCATGGTCGCGGTGATCGAGGATGACGCGGCCGCCCGCCGCGCGCTGACCCGCATCCTCCGTGGACACGGCCTCCGCGTCGCGTCGTTCTCCACCGCCGAGGAGCTCCTCCATGCCCTGCCGGACACGCGACCTGGGTGCCTCGTCGTGGACGTGATGCTTCCGGGGATGAGCGGCCCGGACCTGGTGGACCGGCTGCGCGCCGATCACGTGGTGCTTCCGGCCATCTTCGTCACCGGCCGGATCGACGCGCCGCAGATGCTCCGCCGCCGGGGCCTGGGGGACGTTCCCTGCCTGCAGAAGCCCTTCGAGCCGGCGCTGCTGGTGCAGGCGGTCTCCCGGGCGCTGGAGAGCGTCTCGGCGCCCCACGCCTGATTCCCCCGGACCGGCCCAGGCCTGGCCCCCCGGTGATAAGGACAAGCGCATGGCGACGACCACGGTCCCGGTTCTCCTGCTCGGCGCGCTGCTCGCCGCGGGGCAGGCCCCTTCGGGGAAGACGCACGCCTTCCGGGTCGCGTACGAAGACACCACCAAGCCGGAGCTGGCACCGCTCGCGGCCAAGATGAAGGAGCGGAAGATCCTCGAGGGCGCCGCGGAGATGCTCTCCGCCCTCCGGCTCCCGCGAACGCTGACCCTCAAGGCGGAGAGCTGCGGCGAAGCGAACGCCTGGTACGACACGAAGACCGACGTGATCACCTTCTGCTACGAGCTGGTGCGCGACTTCGTGAAGTCCGCCGGCACGTCGGGAAAGTTCAATCTCACACCGGAGCAGGCGGTGATCGGGCCGTTCCTGTTCATCGTGCTCCACGAGACCGCGCACGCGGTCTTCGCCGTGCTGGCGGTCCCGGTGCTGGGGCGCGAGGAGGATGCCGCGGACCAGGTGGCCGCCTACGCCGCGACGCAGCTGGGTGGGGACTTCGCCGAGCGCATGCTCCGCGCCGCGGCATTCATGTACGACACCGACTCTGCGCGAAAGCCCGGCGAGGACGACTTCGCCGACGTGCACGGGCTGGACCGCCAGCGGTTCTACAACGTGCTCTGCCTCGCCTGGGGCTCCGACCCCAAGCGCTACGCCTTCGCCAAGGAGCTGGGAAAGCTCCCCGACGAGCGGGCCGAGGGCTGCGCGGACGAGTACCACCAGGTCCGCTTCGCGGTGCAGACGCTGATCCGGAAGAACGTCGACCCGAAGGAGGTGGAGCGGATCCGCCAGAAGGCGGCGCGCTCGAAGTTCGGAAGGTCCAATCCCTGAGCAGAAACGGAAGGAGCGGGACGCGATGCTGGCATGCTGCTGCGCGGTCCGGCAGGTCTCGTCCGTGTCGCTACTTCTTGGCCGCTGCTGCCTTCCTCGCCGCCTGACGCTCCTTGGCCGTCTCCAGCACCTGGTAGCGGAAGCTCGCCTTCGGGGACTTGGTGCACTTCTCCTCGACCGTGGCGACGAAGGCCTTGGCGGCGCCGACCTCGTAGACCCAGTTCTCTCCGCCGGCACGGGTGTACCCGTGGACCCAGGCAACGATCGCCGGGCGGACCTCCTCGGGCTGCGCGAGGTAGGTCTCGCAGTTCATGTTCTTGATGTCCACCCGCTTGGGCTTGGCCTCCTCCTCGGCCCGTGGTGCGGAGACAGCGAGCAGACATCCGATGACGGCCCAGCGGAGGACTCCTCGTCGGTTCATGTGCGGTACTCCCGTGCGCTGCGTGCGACGACGCCGCACCATACCCGCGGTCACTTCACCGTGTACTTCTTTCCTTCCATGCACGCGGTGTAGGCCTTCTTGAAGGCGTCCATCTGCTGGTTCACCGCGGCCTGCTGCTGCTGCTTGGCCTGCGC
>JBKPMY010000413.1:0-4217 GCA_046732375.1 Myxococcota bacterium | reverse complement strand
GAGCACCTCCACGGGATCGCCGTCCTTGACGGTGACCTCGCCTCGCGGATTGGTGAACTCCGAGATGGGAATCTGACCTTCTGACTTGTAGCCGATGTCGACGACCGCGTAGTCCTTGGTGACCTGGACGACGGTGCCCTTGACCAGGTCGCCTTCCTTGAGAATCCCTTCGCCGCCGCGCTCCTTGAGCGAGGCCTCGAAGAGGGAGGCGAAATCCTCGTCGCCGCCATCGAGCTGTGGGTTGAGGTTTTGCTGCATAGAGTTGGAAAGTCCTATCGGTACTTCACTGCAACCCCAAGGTTGGACCAGTGTCCCTCCCCCGGAACCGGAGAATGGACGGCGGACGAATCCCTCATGTGGGGTGTGACACGGGGGCGCCGCTGCTCGGGGAGCCAGCCAACCTAAGCCGGCGCGAGGCGCGCGCAACCTACGGGCATGTCGGACACCGGGTCAAGTGCGCCCGCCCGGCCCCCTGCTCGCGGGAAAGGGTGCTGCGGAAATGACCTCATCACTCGAGGTCATCGCCTACGTCCACGAGCCTCACGAGGGCCTGGCGCGCTTCCGTGAACCCCTGGAGCGGGCGGGCTTCCGGACAGTCGAGCGGTTCCGGGCCCCCGACCCCGCGGCGGACGTTCGCGCCCCGCTCCTCGTGGTCCTCGGAGGCCCGATGGGCGTGTACGACGCGGACCGCTTTCCCTTCCTGAAGGCAGAGCTCGAGGTGCTCCGCGCCCGGCTCGCGGAGGGGCGGCCTTCGATCGGCCTGTGCCTCGGGTCCCAGCTGCTCGCGGCCGCCGCAGGGTCGCGGGTGTTCCGGGGACCCCAGGGGAAGGTCATCGGGGTCGGGCCCATCGCCCGCGTCGGCCGGGCTGAGGATCCCCTGCTCCGGGAGCTTCCCGACACCTTCGACGCGGTCCACTGGCACGGCGACACCTTCGAGCCAGTTCCGGGCCACGTGCTCTTCCGTGGAGAGACGTACCCGGCCCAGGGGTTCCGCGTGGGTCGGTCGGTGGGGATCCAGTTCCATGCCGAGCTCGGCCCGGAGGGCTTCCGGGACTGGGTGGAGGGCTCCCGCGAGGACCTCCGGCGCAGCGGCCGGGACCCCGACGTCCTCCTCGCGGAGGGGCTCCCCCGGCTGGCCGCAGCCCTCCCCACCCTGGACCGGCTGCTGGAGGCGCTCGCCCTCGATGCCCGGGCCGCCCTGGAGACGTGAAATGGAGAGCTTTCGGGCACGTAGAGGGGGAATGCGCCTCATCCCGCTGGTCCTGGCGACCTGCACCCTCGCCCTCCCCGCCTTCGCCGGCGAGACGCGGGCCCTCTCCGGCTTCACCATCGTCGAGCTGGGCGGTCCGGTGGACGTGGAGGTCCGACCCGGAGCCTTCCAGGTGACCCTGGAGATGGACGCCGACATCGCCCGGCACCTTGTCACCGTGGTGGAGGACAACACGCTCCGCATCTCGCTGGAAGGCCAGAACCTGAACCTGCACGGCAAGCCGAAGGTGAAGGTCAGGATGCCGGCGTTCCGTGGCGTCAAGATCCAGGGCAGCGGGGACGCAGACGTCCAGGGCTTCAGGGGTCAGGAGAAGGTGGCCCTGGCAGTCTCCGGCTCCGGAGACATCCGTTACGCAGGGACCGCGGCAGCCGTCGCAGTGGCCATCGAGGGATCGGGAGACGTGGTCCTCGCCGAGGGTGAGGCGGGCGCGCTTCAAGTCAGCATCCAGGGATCCGGAAACCTCAAGGCCCGCGACTTCAAGGCCAAGAACGTCTCGGTGGGCATCATGGGCTCGGGCGACGCCGACATCCGCGTCGCTGGTGGTGCCCTGAAGGCAGCGGTCAACGGGTCCGGCGACATCCGCTGGACGGGCGAGGCGAGCACGGTCAGCGCCGCCACCCACGGCAGCGGAAGCATCGCCAAGCGCTAGATGCCCGGTTCAGCCGGCGCGTCCAGCCGCGGCGAGCGTCTTCTCCATCTCGAACAGCGGCACGCCGTGGAAGTCCCGCTCCGGCCCCTGGCAGAGGGTGAAGCCGGTCCGGGAGTAGAGCGCGATCGCCGAGTGGAGGACCGGCGTGGTGCGGAGGAACACCCGGCGGTGTCCTCGTTCCTGTCCGAATTGCTCGGCCGCGGCGAGGAGCGCGCGTGCCACCCCGTGGCCCCGTGCGCCGGGATGCACCGCCATGGACCTCAGGTGCAGCCCCTCCGGCCGGTCGGACGCGGAGAGCGTTCCCACCGCCTGGTCGCCGAGGAAGGCAATCCACACTGCCGACCCCTCGGCGATCCGCCGCCGGATTTCCTCGGCATCGACCAGGGTCGCGGCCAGGGCCTCGGGCGTGTACTGCCCGGCGACCTCGGCAAAGGAGACCCGGAGGAGGAAGGCGACACAGGCAGCCTGACCCGCGTCGGCGCGGCGGACCTGAAGCATCGGCAAGGCACTCCGGGATTCCATCCTCCTGGATTCCAGCCGAATCACACGGGAAAGACACGACACAGCGCCGATGCGCCGACGGAGGAACAGCGCGGCCGATTGGCCGTGCCCCTTTATTCCCCGCCATGCCTAGGTTCCGCCCCATGGAATGGCAAGGCGGACGCCGCAGCGAGAACGTGGACGACGTCGGCCGGGGGGGCGGATTCGGGCGGCCGCTCGCCTTCGGCGGGGGCGCGATCGGCATCATCGGCGCGATCCTCTTCTACCTCCTGACCGGTCAGGTCCCGGACGTGCAGCAGGCTCCGGCGCCGAGCCAGGTGGATCCGCGGACGCAGGCACAGCGCCCCCGGAGCGCCGCCGATCAGCAGGAACGCGAGTTCGTCAGCGTGGTCCTCGCCAGCACCGAGGATACGTGGAATTCGGTGCTGCCCCGGCAGGCGCGGATCCAGTACCAGCCGCCGCGGCTCACGCTGTTCGAGGACGCGGTGGAGTCGGCGTGCGGCTTCGCCCAGGCCGCGATGGGTCCGTTTTACTGTCCGGCGGACCAGCGCGTGTACCTGGACCTCGGGTTCTTCAACCAGCTCTCCCGGATGGGCGCGCCCGGTGAGTTCGCGCGGGCCTACGTCATCGCGCACGAGGTGGGCCACCACGTCCAGAACCTGCTCGGCATCGAGCAGCGCGTCATCCAGATGCGCCGCGCGTCCGGCAGCCGCGAGGCCAGCAACGCCCTGAGCGTGCTCACCGAGCTCCAGGCGGACTGCTACGCGGGGGTCTGGGCTCACCACGCCAACGCGAACTACAAGTCGAGCGGCAAGGAGCAGCTCATCCAGCCGAGCGACATCGAGTCGGGCCTCGCCGCGGCGGCCTCCGTCGGCGACGACCGGCTGCAGCGGCAGTCCCGCGGCTACATCACGCCGGAGAGCTTCACCCACGGCTCGAGCGCCCAGCGCGTCTCCTGGTTCAAGACCGGAATGCAGAGCGGCGAGCTCCGCGCGTGCGACACCTTCGGCAAGGCCGGCGTCCGTCTCTGACCGGGTCAGCCCTGGGTGCCTGTTGACCTCCGTCGCGGCTACGCGTTCAGCGCCGGGCGAGGCACGCCAACGTCACGATTCATTGCTTGCACACCGTTTCCGGGGCACGGGACAGTGACGCCATGAGACTGCTCATCGCGGCGTGCCTCCTCGGGGGAATGCTCCTCTCCGGATGTGGAGGCGAGGAGTGCCAGGCCCACGGCGAGAACTGCAGCCAGGAGTTCAAGATGTCGGAGTACGGCCGGACCGACATCCAGTGCTGTCAGGGCACGTGCCAGGAAGGTGTGATCAGCGGCGCGCTCGTCTGCCAGTGAGCGTCCGTCGCCGACTGTCCGCCTGGGCGCAACGCGCTCCTGTGCCGGTGACCGGAAGGCACACGCGGTAGGTGGGCACCAGCGGCCTCGGCTCCGAGCCAGACGGCCGTCCAGCCAGGAGCACGTCATGAGCCAGCCCATCGAGGTCATCGCCACGCCAGCTGCACCGCCCGCCATCGGGCCATACTCGCAGGCGATTCGCGCCGGTGACTTCGTGTTCGTCTCCGGCCAGGTTCCGGTCGATTCGCGCACGGGACAGCGCCCCGAGGGAATCGCCGGACAGACCCGCCAGCTGCTGGAGAACCTCCGCGTGGTGCTCAGCGCGGCGGGTGCGTCGCTCGATCGCGTGGTGCAAGTGACGATCTTCCGCGGGCGCTGGCAAGACTTCGCCGCGCTGAACGAGGTCTACGCCGGCTACTTCGGAGCGAGGCCTCCGGCGCGCTCGGTGATCC
>JBKPMY010000412.1:0-22364 GCA_046732375.1 Myxococcota bacterium | reverse complement strand
GAGGTGGGTCATGCGCTCGTGCGACTCGATGAGGCCACGCACCACGCTGGCCACCGCGCCGAGGATCATCAGCGGAGCAGCGCCGTGCTCCAGCGCCTCGTCCACGTACCGGAGCGCCGCGGGGAGGTCCCGCTTCTGGAGCGCGTCCGACAGCTCGAGGAACTCCTCCTCGCGGACCCGGGCCACGACGGCCTCCACGTCTTCGCGGCGGATGACCGGTCCCTGGACGTAGGCCACCAGCTTCTCCAGCTCGGAGCGGAGCAGCCGCATCTGCCCGCCCAGCCGGTCGCGCAGCGCCTCCTCCGCGCCCGGACCGAGCCGCTTTCCGGTGCCCTCGAGGAAGCTCTTCGAGGCGCCGCTCAGGTCCAGGTCCCGCAGCCGGGCTCCCCCCAGCTTCCGCTCCAGCACCGCGCCCTGCTTCTGCACAATCTTGAGGAGCGGATGGCGGCCGTCGACGTCGGTGGCGGCGAGGATCAGCGCGTGCCCGTCGGGAAGGCCGCGCTCCAGCGCCTGGAGCAGCGGCGAGACGTCGGACTCCGGCGCGGTCACCCCCTCCTCCCGGATGAAGGCCGCCATCTCCCGGAGCCAGTCCAGGTCCGCGTCCGCCAGGGTGATGCCCAGCTCCTCACGCCAGGCCTCCGACGAAGGCGCCCCGGGAACCGACGGATCCACCTCCGCAGGGCCCCAGCCCGCCCGGGCGACCAGGGCCAGCAGCCGGCGGGCCGATTCCTTCCGCCGGCCCGCCTTCCACGCTTCCCGGACCTTCCCCAGCGCGTCCACCCGGCCCTTTTTCGGGGCGAGGAACTCGGGGTCGCGCACCAGGATCGCCTTGCGCCCGGGGAAGAGCGGCAAGGTCATCAGCTCGGCGGCGATCTCCCGCGGCGACGCCGCGTCCAGCACCGCGAAGCTCAGGCCCGCCGCAGCGTCGGGGACCAGCGCGTGCGCGAGAGCCTCGGCGTCCCTGCGCACCAGGAACTCCTCGCCCCAGCACAGGTAGAGGGGCCGCACCTTCCCGGCCTTGACCTCGGCGAGCATCGCCGCGAGCGGCTCGCTCATCCTTCCATCTCCAGCAGCATTCGCTCCAGCGCGAGCCGCGGCGAGGCATTCCGCTGGCGGATGGCCACCAGCGCGTCGTCGAGCAGCCGGAAGCGGCGGTGGAGCGCATCGTCGTCGATGCGGGCGGCCACCTTCTCGGCGAGCGGGCGCAGCTCGGGGTGGAACAGGCTCTCGCCGCCGGCCCGCGCCACTGCCACGTCCCGAACCCAGACCGTGAGGAGAGCCAGGGTCGCCTCCGCCTCCTCGCGGCTGCTCGCGGCCTCGTCGGCAAAGCGGAGCACGGTCCGCAGATCCGCCCCGGTCACCGCCTCGAAGCGCTCGATGCGCCCGCGACGGTCGGCCAGGCGCTCCGCGTCCAGGGCCAGCGCCCGCTCCAGGCTGCCGTCGGCGAGGGAGGCGACCGCCTCGGCCACGTCCGGCGTCACCTCCAGCTGCCGCTGCACCTCGCCACGGACGAAGGCGTGGGGCAGCGGTCCGAAGGCCACCCGGACGCACCGGCTCCGGAGCGTGGGGAGCAGCCGGTCCGGCGCAGCGCTCACGAGGAGGAGGACCGTGTCCGGCGGCGGCTCCTCCAGCGTCTTGAGGAAGGCGTTCTGCGCCTGGGGATTCATCGCCTCGGCCGGGAGGAGGAGCACCACCTTCCGGGGAGCCTCCAGCGGGCGCAGGGCGAGCCTCTCTTGAAGGCGCCTCACCTGATCCACCCGGATCTCCCGCGAGGGGACGTGGTCGAAGTCGCTCCGGGCAGCGAGCTTGCGGCGGACCGCCTCCTCCTCCGGCATCAGCCAGAGCACGTCGGGGTGGTGGAACCGGGCCACCCGGACGCAGGCCGGGCACTTCCCGCAGCCGGCCAACGGCGCCACGGGGCAGACCAGCGCCTGGGCCATGCCCAGCGCGGCGAGCTCCTTGCCCACCCCGGAGGGTCCGGTCAGCAGCCACGCGTGGTGGACCGTTCCGTGGGCCAGGGACGCCTGGAGCACGTGGACGGCACGGGGCTGTCCCTGGACGTCTTGGAGGGTCATCGGAGGCCTCCTCACATGCTCGCCGACCGGTGCCGCCGTCAACCTTGACGGCACTCCCGAGCCACCCGCATCCTCGCACCGCGCTTGGTGCTCCCCCTGCTCCAGAGCCATGGCCTGTTCGCCGCCTGCGCGGGCCTCCTGCTCGCGCTCATCGGGCTCCAGGCGCTGAGCGGAGATCCGCAGTTCAAGCGCGACCTCCGGGGCTCCGCCTCCCTGCTGGCCGGGTACCTCGTCCTGCGGACGGTGGACATCTACCGGGGGGCGCAGCTGTCGCCGGGACTGCACCGGGTGCTCGAGCTGAGCTGGATGCTGGCGCTCACCTTCGGCTTCATCCGGCTGGGCGTCTCGCTCCTCCTCAAGATAGCCCGGCTGCGGAGCCGGCCGACGCCGAAGATCCTCCGGGACGTGCTGGACGGCACGCTGTACCTGATCGCCACGCTGATCCTCGTCCAGCGTGAGTTCCGCATCGACTTCTCCAGCCTGCTCGCCGGGTCGGCGATCGTCTCGGTGGTCCTCGGCCTCGCGCTCCAGGAGACGCTGGGGAACCTCTTCGCCGGTCTCGCGATCCAGCTCGAGCGGCCCTTCCAGGTGGGGGACGTCGTCTCGGTGGGGAACGACATCTTCGGGCGCATCGTGCAGATCGGCTGGCGCGCCACCCGGGTGGAGAACAAGCGCCGCGAGGTCATCTCGCTTCCGAACACCACCTTCAGCAAGCAGGGAGTGAAAAACTACTCGCGGGGGAACGAGCCGGTGGGGTTCGACACCTACGTCGAGCTCACCTACGACACGCCGCCCAACCGGGTGAAGGCGGTCATCCGGGAGACGCTGGCCGAGGTGCCCCTGGTCCTCGCCGAGCCGACCGCTCGCATCCGGACCTGGTCGTACGAGACCTCGGGCATCAAGTACCGCATCCGCTGCTACGTCGCCGACGTGGTGCGGACCAACTGGGCTCGCGACGAGATCCTCACCCGGCTCTGGTACCGCCTGCGCCGGGAGGGGATCGAGGTCCCCTTCCAGCAGAGCGTGATGCACGTGCGCTTCCCGGATCAGGACCGGCGGACGGAGTTCCCGGTCATCGAGCGGGTGGCGCTGCTCGACGAGGTGGACCTCTTCCGCGTGCTCGGGGCGGGCGAGCGCGAGCGCGTGGCGCACGAGATGGTTCCCCGCCGCTTCGGCCACGGGGAGCGGATCATCGAGCAGGGAGCGGCGGGACAGACCTTCTACGTGGTGGCCTCGGGAACGGTCTCCATCCTCACCGCGCGTGGGGTGGAAGTGACCCGGCTCGGACGAGGACAGTACTTCGGTGAGATGTCACTTCTGACCGGGGAACCCCGTTCCGCGACGGTGGTCGCCGCCGAGGACGCGGTGCTGTTCGAGCTCGACCGGCCGACGTTCGCTCAGCTTTTCGACGAGCAGCCGGCGCTGGCGGGGCTTCTCTCCGAGGCCCTGGCCCGCCGCCGGGGACAGCTCCGGGCGGTGGCCGAGGCGAACGGGAACGTCGTCGAGGTCCGGGAAGCGAACTGGATCCTCGACCGGCTGCGCTCGATCTTCGGGCTCCGCGCCTGACTTGGCGCGTAGCGGGCAAGCAGCCAGTTGCCTCCGGTTTGCATTGACGCTCCCCGAGGGAGACCCCTACCGTCGGCGCTCTTCGCGGGAGGGGAAACCATGCGAGCCCGGAGCGTTGTGGGACTGATGTGCTTCTTGGCGGTGGGCTGCGGCGGAATGCCCGAATCAGACGTGGACGACTCGTCGAGCGCACTGAAGAGCGCGCCGAAGGGGCCGCCCGGGGGTCGTGACCGGTGCGCGGCGCGGCCGCCGAGCGCCGCGGATCAGCAGGCCGTCGAGCAAGCAATCGCCGCGAGCACCTCGCAGAAGAAGACGACGAGCGGCGTGGTGAACGTGCCGACGTACTTCCACGTGGTGACGTCGAGCGAGGGAGCGGGAGACGTGAGCGGGTTGATCGGCGCCCAGATGGACGTGCTGAACGACGCGTTCGCGAGCGCCGGCTTCCAGTTCCAGCTGGTGAGCCAGGAGGTCGTGGCAAACGATGCCTGGTTCTTCTCCGCCCAGGGATCGCCCGAGGAGCAGGACATGAAGGCCTCGCTCCGTCAGGGCGGTGCGAACGCGCTCAACCTCTACACCACGCTCGGCGACATCTTCCTGGGCTGGGCGACGTTCCCGGTGTGGTACCGCGGCCCGCTGAAGTCGTACGACGGCGTGGTCCTCTACTGGGCGACGCTGCCCGGAACGGGGTTCAAGATCCCGGGGGTGGAGGAGGAGCCGCCGGACGGCCTCATCGAGTACGACCTGGGCGACACGGCGACCCACGAAGTGGGCCACTGGCTCGGCCTGTACCATACGTTCCAGGGCGCCTGTAACAAGAACGGCGACCGCATCGACGACACTCCGGCGGAGCTCGAGCCACAGTTCTTCTGCGCCCCGCGCGACAGCTGCACCGGGAAGCAGTTCCCGGGGTCCGACCCGATCCACAACTTCATGGACTACGTGGACGACAGGTGCATGGACCACTTCACGGATGACCAGCAGCAGCGCATGCGGAAGCAGTGGGACATCTACCGCGCCAAGGGCTAGTCACCGTCCTCGTTCGCGACTGACCCGACAGGCCCCGGATGCATCCTGCTTCTCGCTGAGGCGGATGCGGCCGGGGCCTTCGCACGTCACGCGAGGCGCGCGAGACCATCTCCTGCGAGCTGCTCGCCCTCGATGACCCCGCGCTCGGTGATCAGCGAGGTCACCAGCGCGACCGGGGTGACGTCGAATGCCGGGTTGAACACCGCCGCGTCGGCGGCTGCCCAGCGGACGCCCCGGGCCCCCCGTACCTCCTCGGCCGCGCGCTGCTCGATGGGAATCGCCTCCCCGGATGGACAGGCGAGGTCCACCGTCGACCACGGTGCGACAGCATGGAATGGGACGCCATGCGCCCGGGCGAGCACCGCCACCGTGTAGGTACCGACCTTGTTCGCGACGTCGCCGTTCCTCGCGATCCGGTCGGCGCCGACGACGACCCGGTTCACCCTGCCCGAGCGGAACAGCGTGCCGTTCATGCCCTCGGTCACCACGGTGTAGGGGATCCCCAGCCGCCCGAGCTCCCAGGCGGTGAGCCGCGCGCCCTGCAACAGTGGCCGCGTCTCGTTCACCCACACGTGGATGCCCAGGCCCCGGCGATTCGCGTGATCGATGACGCCGAGCGCGCTGCCGATCCCCGCGGTGGCGAGCGCCCCGGCGTTGCAGTGGGTGAGGATCTGCTCCCCCGGGCGTACCAGCGCGGCACCGAGCTCGCCCATCCGCTCGCACGCGGCCACGTCCTCGTCGTGGATCGCCTCGGCCTCGCGCACCAGGTCAGCCGCGCTTCCTCCGCGGTCGAGCACCGCCCGGAGCCGATCCATCGCCCACGCCAGGTTCACCGCCGTCGGGCGCGCCTCGCGGAGGAGCCGCAGGGCCCGCCGGAGCGCAGGACCGTCCGCACCGCGCTCGGCGACGGAGGCGATGCTCAGCGCGGCGGCGACGCCGATGAGCGGGGCGCCGCGAACCGAGAGCCGCTGAATGTGACCGACCATCGCCTCGGGGTCGGTCGCATCCAGCCAGACCTCCGCATCGGGGAGACGCGTCTGGTCGAGCAGCTCGAACCTCGCGCCTCCCGCGCGGAGCGCGACTCCCTCGATGCGCTTCACAGGAGCCTCGGCCCGATGCGAGCCCGGAGTGCCCGGAGCGCCTCCAGCTCCAGGGGTGGGAGCGGGCTCAGGCCTCCGAGCTCCTCGGCGGCCTTGAGGATGAGCGCGCTGTGCTCCAGCCGCTCGATTCCGTTCACCGCCTCCTCCATCGACTCCCCCCAGGCGAGGGCTCCGTGGCGGGCGAGCAGAAGGAGTCGGTGCTCCGGGAGAAACGGTCGGAGCGCCGTCCCCATCTCCTCGGTGCCCGGACGGGCGTAGGGCACGATCGGGACGCGCCCCGCGGCGAGGATCAGCTCGGGGAGCGCGTCGGTCGGCAGCTCGGTCAGGCCGGGCCTGGCCAGGGTCCAGGCGATGGCCGTGGGCGGATGCGCGTGAACGGCCACCCGGGCGTCGGCGCAGGCCCGGTAGACTGCGAGATGCATCGCCCGCTCGGTCGAGGGTCGCCCCTCGAGAATGCGTCCATCCAGCGCCACGCGGGCGAGCGATCCAGGGAGGAGCCGCGCCTTGTTCACGCCCGCAGGGGTGAGGAGCACCGTGTCGTCCGCCAGACGCACGCTGACGTTGCCATCCGCCGCGGCGAGCAGGCCGCGCGCGTGGAGGTGGGTGCAGGCCTCGCGGATCTCCTCGAAGTGGGGATCGACCATCAGAGCTCTCCGGAGTACAGCGCCCACGCCGTCGACAGATCCTGCACGATGTGACCGATCGACTTGTAGACGGTGACCTCGTCGGCGCTCCGGCGACCGGCAATCGCTCCGGCGAGCACCTCGCCGATCTCTCCCAGGAGATGGTCCTCGCCGATGAGCCCTGCCTCCCTCGCCTTCGCGAACTCCGCTCCCTGCTGCAGGCAGCCTTCCCGGCTGTCGGCGAAGAAGCGCGAGCGAACCACCAGCCCGCTGTCGACCTCCACCGGCCCGAGGTAGCTCGATCCGACCAGGTTCAGGTGAGTGCCCGGGCGCACCCACTCGCCGAGCAGGACCGGGTCCGACGCGGCGGTGACGGTGCAGACGACGTCCGCCTCCGCGACCGCCTCGCGCGCCGACCCGGCGGCACGGACCGGGAGCCGCACCTCCGCCTCGAGCCTCCGCGCAAAGCCGGCGGTGCGTTCGGGGGAACGACCCCAGACGGTGACTCCCTTCAGGGGCCGGACCTCGCGGATCGCACGAAGGTGCGCGGCGGCCTGCTCGCCGTATCCGAGGATCGCCAGGGTCCGAGAGTCCTTCCGGGCGAGCGCATCCGTCGCGACCGCGCTCGCGGCCGCCGTCCGGATCGCGGTGAGCTCGCCGGCGTGGACGGCGCAGACCGGCGCCCCCGACCCCGGGTCGAAGAGGATGACCAGCCCCTGATGGGACTGCTTCCCGCGGGCGAAGTTCTCCTGGAAGACGCTGATCAGCTTGGAGCCGAACGGCGCGTGGGGCCCGAGCGCGCCGACCATCGCGCCATAGAGTCGCCCGGGTGAGAGCGGGAGGATCGAGCGGAGCAGCTGCCGCGTCTCACCGCGCGACAGGGCGATCATCGCCTCACGTACGATGCGGATCGCGGCGGGGTAGGTCAGCCGGCGAGCGACCTCCTCGCGATCGATGAACCGCATGCGCCGCCTCCCGCGCCCGCCTGGCACGGGCCACAGCGGACCGTGCCACGCCGTCGCGGAGAGGACAATGACGTCTCCGGGACGGCTGGCGGTGGTGAATCGGCCCGCTCAGCGGGCCAGGACACCGCAGGCGATGCGGTCGCCGGAATCCCCGGCCGGCTGGCTCGCGTAGTCGTCGCCCTTGGCGTGGATGACCAGCGCGGTTCCGTCCGCATCGAGGACGGCGCCAGGGCCGGTGGCGAGGGCAAGCCCCGGGGCGAAGATCTCGAACTCGAGCTTCCCCGGTGCGGGGACCACCAGGTTCGGCAGATCGCCCGCGTGTGGCCCGCCGGGGCTCAGCACGCCGTGCGCCTTGTGCGCCGGGTTGAAGTGCCCACCGGCGGTGGTGAAGGGAGGCTCGCACTTGCCGGTCTCGTGGAAGTGGATGGCGTGGGTCCCGGGGGGAATCCCCTCGACGCTGCCACGGACGAGCAGCCCGTGGGGCGTCTCGGTGAGGGTCACGGTCCCCACGCTACGCCCCTGCCGGTCCTTCAGAACCGTGGTGACCGACGGTGCGGCCTGGCCGCCGTCCGCGGCGAGCGCGGCCCGGGTGGGAGAGCTGAAGGCGAGCAACGAGGCAGCGAAGGCTGGAACTATCGAACGGATGACCATGAGTTCACCCTACGGGAATCCCTGCCAGAATGCCGGGGAACGGCACCCCGCGAGATGAGTACTCCACAGGCGATCGCCCACACCATCCTCGAGGGCTTCGAGAGGCGCTGGGCCCAGTTTCGGGCACAGAGCGTCGCGGCAAAGCAGGCCTTCGAGACCGGGGATCGCGCCCGCGCGAGCGAACTGAGCCGGATCGGCATCGACACCTACGATCAGCGGGTGCGGGAGGCGGTCGAGGCGGTGCTGCGGCAGTACCCGGACGCGCGCACCGACGAGAGCCTCTGGCCGCAGGTGAAGCAGGTGCTGATCGGGCTGCTCTACGACCACAAGCGACCGGAGTGCGCCGAGACCTTCTACAACTCGGTTGCCTGCCGGGTGCTCGACCGCACCTACTACCGGAACGAGTACATCTTCTGGCGCCAGGCGGTGGCCACCGAGTTCATCGAGGCCGATGACGTCACCTGGAGGGCCTGGTACCCGGGCGACGGGAACCTCTTCACCACCTTCCGGCGGATCGTCCAGAGCCTCGGGCTGTCGCTGCCGTTCGAGAACCTGCGCCGCGATCTCAGAAAGATCCTGATCGCCTTCCGTGAGCACCTCCCGGGGAAGCGGGAGCGGCAACTGAATTTCCAGGTGCAGGTTCTGTCCTCCCTCTTCTTCCGCGACATGGGGGCGTACGTCGTGGGCCGGCTCCTGAACGGGAACCAGCAGACTCCGTTCGTTGCGTGCCTGCGGCACGCGAGCTCGGGACGCGGCCTGTACGTGGACGCGCTGTTGCTCAAGCCCGAGCACCTCGCGGGGCTGTTCAGCCTCTCACGCGCCTACTTCATCGTCGACATGGACGTGCCGTCCGAGTTCGTCGGCTTCCTCAATCAGCTGATGCCGGGAAAGTCGAAGGCCGAGCTCTACACCTCGGTCGGGCTGCAGAAGCAGGGCAAGACGCTCTTCTACCGGGATCTGCACTGGGGCCTGAAGCACTCGACCGACGCCTTCGTGCTCGCGCCGGGAGCGCCCGGGCTGGTGATGATGGTCTTCACCCTTCCCTCGTTCCCCTGGGTGTTCAAGGTCATCCGGGACGAGTTCCCGCCGCCGAAGCAGGTCACGCGCGACGAGGTTCGCGCCAAGTACCTGCTGGTGAAGTACCACGACCGTGTCGGCCGGCTACCGGACGCGATCGAGTACTCCGACGTGCTGTTCCCCGCCGACCGGATGCACCCCACCGTGCTCGATGAGCTGGAGCGCTCCTGCGCCCGGACCGTGGACCGGGAGGGGGATCGGCTGGTGCTGAAGCACCTCTACATCGAGCGGCGGATGACGCCGCTCGACCTGTGGCTCGACGAGGCGGACCCCGCGCAGCAGAGCCACGCGCTGCGCGAGTTCGGCCGGGCGATCCGGGATCTGGCCGAGGCGAACATCTTTCCCGGTGATCTCCTGCTGAAGAACTTCGGCATCACCGGGCGCGGCCGGGTGGTGTTCTACGACTACGACGAGCTGTCGCTCCTGACCGAGGTGAACTTCCGCCGGATGCCCAGCCCACGCGACGAGGCGGAGGAGTCGGCGGCCGAGCCGTGGTTCCACGTGGGTCCACGGGACGTGTTTCCCGAGGAGTTCTTGAGCTTTCTGTTCCCGCCGGGGCGGCTGCGCGAGCTCTTCGTGGAGATGCACGGCGAGCTGCTCGACCCGGCGTGGTGGGTCGCCCGGCAAGAGGAGATCCGCGCCGGGCGGCAGGCGGACCCCATCCCCTACCCCGAGGACGTGCGGCTGGGGAGGATCCTCGAGTAGCCCCGCGCGTGCCCGGGGGCGTCGTCCCTGAGCCGCGTCCGGATCGAAGGACGCGAAGTCCGCTAGTTCGGCGTGAACGTCGCCTCGGTGCAGCTCGAGGCGCAGTGGCCCGCGGTGATGTCCGCGCAGCTCGTGCCGTTCAGGCACTGAGCGCACGTGCTGTCGGGCGTGCCGCAGCTCGCATCACAGGAGAAGCCCGAGGAGTTCAGGTTGCACGAGGCGAGCTTGTCGCACGCCTCCTTGCAGCTGCCGCTCGAGCCACAGCCCGCGAGCGCCAGCACGAACGCCGCGACACAGCCCATCCACCAGCTCTTCACGTGATCTCCCCTTTGAGTGGCACCGCGCGGCCGGTGCTTTCCGCTCTCCCGAGAAGACCCGCTCGTACCGGCGCGTTGCATCCACACCTCGGCGCACGGGGTGCGCGTCCGCAGCACCGAGGTCAAAGCGACCCACTCTCGCCGGCAACGGGCGAGTGGCACACTCCGCGCCTCCGTCGCCTGCCTCGTTCGAGATGTGGGGGTTCCGCATGAAGAGGATGCTCGGCTCCGCAGTCCTGGTGCTCGCTCTCGTTCCGCTCTGCACCGCGCTCGCGCACGATCGCGACGACGGCCCTGGAAGCGGTCCGCTGCTGTTCGTCAAGGTCGACGGCATCGACGGCGAATCGACGCAGAAGGGCCATGAGGGCGAGATCGAGGCCTTCAACTTCTCGGAGACGTTCCGCCTGAACATCCCGAGCGGCGGAACCGGCGGCGGCGGCGGTGCGGGCAAGTTCACCCCGGGCCCGGTGGTCTTCAGCAAGCTCCAGGGCAAGGCGAGCATCGGGCTCCTTCGCGCGTGCGCGAAGGGCCAGCACATCCCACAGGTGACCATCACCGCGTTCCGGAGGACCGGCGACGGGAAGTCGTCCCCCTACTACAAGATCACGCTGAAGGAGGTCTTCGTCAGCGCGATCAACGAGAAGACCAGCGGTGACTCGATCGTCGACGAGATCCAGCTCGTCTACGAGAGCGGCCGCTGGGAGGTCTTCGATCCGCCCGACGCCACGGAGTTCGACGGGAAGACCGGCAAGGTCAGCGGCAAGGCTCCCGGCAATCCCCGCTGATCATGCGCCGGACGCTCACTCCCGGGCGTCGCGGGCCCGGCCTGCTGTTGCTCGCGGTGCTCGCCTCGTCGTGCGGCTCCTCGACCGACGGTCCTTCCGGGTCGCCCGGCACGAACACGGCCCCTGGCGGCGGCGAGGAGACACCGCCGCCCGACGCCGAGGCACCCGGGCCCTGGGTCCCGAGCCGTGACCTCGGGATCGACCGGTTCACGATCGAGACCGCACTCCAGGCGAGTCTCCAGGAACCGGTCGGTGCGGAGTACAGCGAGTCGACGGTCTGGACTCTCACCGGTGAGGACCTCGAGCTGCGCCTCGAGCTCCGCGGCTGGTTCAATGGAGCCGAGGCCGAGCAGGCCTGCGCCACGGCCGCCGGGGAGGACGCGCAGGTGTCGCTGGCCCTCGGCACGCCGGCCTGGACCACGGCCGACGCGGTCTACGTGACCCGGGACCACACCTGCATCCGGGTCAGCGTCGCCCGGAGCTCGCGCCCCGACATCGTCGGCGCCGGTGCAGTGGCCGAGGCGCTGGTCGCCGAGTAGCTGCCCGCGGGCGGCGCAACTTCGCCGCATCCCGAGCACGCATCCACGGACGTTGACCTGGGCCCGCGATCGACGCCGCACTTGCGGGCGGCCGAGAGTCCGGGTCCATGGGCTCCGAGCCGGGCTCTCTCGCTCGACCGATTCGCCCTAGAGACCGCGCTGGGTGGGACCCTCACCGGGCCCGCGGGAGCCGAGCTCGAGAGCTCGACGCGATGGACGTGGACGGGCGAGGGAGTGGATCTCCGGCTCGAGGTGCGGACCGCGTTCGACGCCCCCGCGACCGAACGGGTCTGCGCAGCGGGCGCCGGAACGAACGCGCCGCTGTCGCTTGCCCTCGGCACGCCGACCTGGACCACGGACGATGCGGTCTACGTGACCCGGGGCGCCACCTGCGTCCGGGTGATCGTCGTGCGAGGCGCGCGCCCGGACCTCGCCGGTGCCGGCGCCGTCGCCGAGGCGCTCGTCGCCGGGTAGGAACGTCTACCCGAGAGGTCGCGGCGCGAGCCGGCGCCCGACGCTGCACTCGGGCCGGAGCACGCATCGCGCGCACAGCTCCGCCCGGGCCCGCGGCGGACAGGCCCCGCTCATCCCGTGGTGGCAGAGCACGAAGTCGTAGCGCACCGGATCGACTGGGTCGATGACCCGGAGGTTCGCCGTGATGTCCTCGGCCGCTGCCCACCCCATCGTCCGCCGCCGCACCAGACCGAGCCGCCACGCCAGGCGCGCGACGTGGGTGTCGAGCGGGACGAGGAGCGCCGCCGCCGGAACCCGCTTCCAGATTCCCAGATCCACGCCGTCCGGCCCCCGGACCATCCACCGGAGATAGAGGTGGAGCCGCTTCGCTGCACCCGGCCCGAGCGGCACCGGGAGCAGATGGTCGAGGCCGCGCGTCCTTCCGAGCACCCGCTCCACCCGCGCGACATCGACGTCGCGGAGCTCGCGGACGAAGGCCTGGAGCGCCCCGTGCAGGGTGGCCGCGGACGCCTCGCGCGCAGCGAGGAACCCGGCCTCCAGCGAGCCCCGGCGCTCCAGCATCCGCCCCATCCCCAGGAGTAGCACCGCCACGTCCGCGGCGACGTTGAAGCGGTACACGAAGCCCGAGAGGAGCGCTCTTGCGCCGGCGACGTCGAGCCGGCGGACGAACGCGGCGGGTGAGGGCCCCATCGACTCGAGCAGCCGCGTCACCTTGGGCAGGAAGAGGTCGGCCCGCCCGTAGGCGAGCGACGCCGCCAGCAGCCCCGCGACCTCGACGTCCCGCGGGTCCGTGTAGCGGTGCGGCAGCGACACCGGATCCAGCGGCAGTCGCCGCCGGGGTGGAGACCGGCGCTCGAGCCGGTCCAGCGCCCGGCGGAGGCGTCCGGCCCGCTCGGGAGACAGCCGGTGAGTGCGGCCCCGGCGCATCAGCTCAGCGCTCCACTAGCGACTCAGCTCGCGGATCGCGTGCCCCAGCTCGGGCAGGATGAGCCGCTCGAGCGCCAGCCGGACCGCGTTCGGGCTCCCGGGGAGCACGAAGACCAGCGCCCCGCGCACGGTGCCGGCCAGCGTCCTGGAGAGCCAGGCCGCGCTGCCGATCTCCTGGAAGGAGAGCATCCGGAACAGCTCGCCGAACCCGGGGATCTCCTTCTCCAGGAGAGGACGGACCGCCTCCACCGTCTGGTCGCGCCGGGTGATGCCCGTCCCCCCGGTGATGAGGACCGCCCGCGCGCCGCCCGCGAGCCCCTGCTCCACAGCCGCCCGGATCTGCTCCGGCTCGTCCCGGACCACGGTCTGGCCCACGACGGTGTGTCCCGCCGCCTCGAGCCCCTCGCGCAGCGCTCGCCCGCTCACGTCGTCGGCGTGGGCCCGCGAATCCGAGCAGGTCAGGACGAAGCATGAGATGTGCGTCGGCGCGTCGCTCCGGTGCTCCCGGGCCGGGCTCGGGCCGTGCGCCGGGGTCCCCTTCCCGTGGGAGTGCCCGCCGTGGGGCCCGTGGCCATGCTTGTGGTCGTGACCGTGACCCATCAGGGGCCCTCCTCTTCCACCTCGAGCATCAGCCTTCCTGCCTCCACGCTCACCTCGGCCGTGGGCTGGTCGTCGCACACGCCCGGCGAGGTGGCGTTGGCCCCGGTATCGAGGTCGAAACCCACCTCGTGGCAGGGGCAGACGACCAGGTTGCCCTCCACCCGGCCGCCGGAGAGCAGGCATCCCGCGTGGTTGCACCAGTCGTCCAGGGCCTTGTACCGCCCGTTCACGCGCGCGACGCAGACCGCGCGCTTGCCCAGGTCGTATCCCCGCAACTCCCCTTCCTCCAGGTCCGCCGCTCCAAGCTCGATTCGCATCTGTCGGCCCGAGACATTAACAAGAGACTCTCCGGACACATGGATCCCCTGAGCATCGCCCGGGCACTGCGCGAGGTGTCGCAGTACCTCCAGCTGAAGGGCGACGATTTCTACAAGACCCGCGCCTACGACCTCGGCGCCGACCGGATGGCCGGCTTCAGCGGCGATCTGGACGCCCTGGTGCGCGAGGGCCGCCTCACCGAGCTGCCCAACATCGGCCCCGCACTGGCGGAGAAGATCACCGAGCTTCACCGGACGGGTAGCCTCCGGCTCCTCGAGCAGCTTCGCGCCGAGTTCCCCCCGAGCATTCTCGAGCTGCTCCGGCTTCCCGACCTGGGCGCCAAGAAGGCCGCCGCCCTGCACAAGGCGCTGGGCATCGGGAGCATCGAGGAGCTCGAGCAGGCCTGCCGCGACCAGCGGGTGCGAGGGCTCAAGGGGTTCGGGGAGAGGAGCGAGCAGAAGATCCTCGCGGGCATCGAGCAGTACCGCTCCGCCCACGCTCGCCGCCGGCTGGGGGACGTCCTCCCCATTGCCCGGGCGCTCCTCTCCGAGGTCAGGGCCGCCCCGGGCGTCGTCCGGGCCGAGGTCGCCGGGAGCGTCCGGCGCTGGTGCGAGCTGGTCTCCGACGTGGACATCGTCGCCTCGGCGCCCGAGGCAGCGCCGGTGCTGGCCGTCCTCGCCCGGCAGTCCGGCGTCCGCGAGGTCCTCGGACAGGGCGACAGCAAGTGCTCGATCCGGATGGACGACGGCCTTCAGGTCGACCTGCGCGTGCTCCCGGACGAGGACTACGCCACCGCGCTCCATCACTTCACCGGCTCCAAGGCGCATCACGTCCGGCTCCGCGGCCGGGCCCGCGATCTCGGCCTCACCATCAGCGAGTGGGGCGTGTTCCGGGGGGAGGAGAAGCTGCCCGTGCCCACCGAGGAGGCCCTGTACGCGCTCCTGGGCATGTCCTACGTGCCACCCGAGCTCCGGGAGGACGTGGGCGAGTTCGAGGCGGCGCTGGCGGGCACCCTGCCCGCGGATCTCCTCGCGCCCGCCGCCGTGCAGGGTGTGGTGCACAGCCACTCCACCTGGAGCGATGGCAAGTCCAGCCTCGAGGCCATGGCACGAGCCGCGGCCGCGATGGGGCTCAGGTATCTCACCGTCACCGACCACAGCGCGGCTGCGGCCTACGCAGGTGGGCTGGACGAGACGCGGGTCCGCTCTCAGTGGGAGGAGATCGCCCGGGTTCAGGAGGCCGTGCCGCAGCTGCGCCTCTTCAAGGGGCTCGAGGTGGACATCCTCGAGGACGGAGCGCTCGACCTGTCGGACGAGCTCCTCGCCGAGCTGGACGTGGTCATCGCCTCGGTGCACGTCCGCCACGGACAGGATCGGGCCGCGATGACCGCGCGGGTGCTCAAGGCGCTCGACCACCCCTGCACCGACGTGCTCGGACATCCCACAGGGCGGCTGCTCCAGAAGCGCGATCCCTCCCCGCTCGACATGCCTGCGGTGGTGGAGCGTGCCGCGAAGCGGGGCGTTCTGCTGGAAGTGAACGGGAATCCGGACCGTCTGGACCTCTCGGCGGAGCACGTCCGGCTGGCGCTCAAGGCCGGCGCCGGCCTGGTGGTCTCGGCGGATGCCCACAGCACGTTGGCCCTCCACAACGTGGCGTTTGCGATCCACACCGCGCGCAAGGGTGGCGCCCGGACCTCGGACGTGCTCAACACCCGCGGCCCCGACGAGTTCCTGGCCGAGATCCGCCGGCGGCGGACGAGTCGAGGCTGATCCGCGGGTACGCCCTGCGCCCTGCTGCGGGTGCGGGCGACTGAGCCTGGTCGCTGGCGCGCCCTGCGCGCGTGAGCATGGACGCGCGGCGCTCCTGCGCCGCTCCGCGAGCCTCCCCGTGGGTACGGGTGCGGGGGGGAGGCATCACCACGCTCGGGGCAACGGGGCGAAGCCGCCCCAGCCGTCTCGCGCCGCGGGAACCTGCTCCACGTCGCTTTGCACCTGTCATCGTGCCGTGGGACATTTTCCGCAGTCCCCCGCGATGTCCTCCACTCCTGCGACCAGCGCGCCCGATCCACTCCTGGGCACCACGGTGGGCAGCTTCCGCCTCGTCCGGCGGATCGGCCACGGCGGGATGGGCTCGGTGTACCTCGGGGAGCAGACCCTCATCGGCAGCAAGGTCGCGGTGAAAGTGCTCCACGAGCACCTCGCGTCCGATGCCTCGCTGGTGCAGCGCTTCTACTCCGAGGCGCGGGCGGTCAACCTCATCGGCCACCCGAACATCGTCAACATCTTCGACATGAACGTGGTGCCGCCGCGGCGGTACTACCTGATCATGGAGTACCTGGAGGGCGAGCCGCTCTCCGCCGCGCCCCCGGGGCCCATGGCCCCCGAGCGCGCCCTGCCCATCCTCATCCAGGTCTGCCAGGCGCTCCAGGCCGCGCACGCCCGGGGAGTGGTGCACCGAGATCTCAAGCCGGAGAACATCTTCCTCTGCCGCCGCGACGGCCCGCCGTTCGTGAAGATCCTCGACTTCGGCATCGCCAAGCTCTTCGGCGGCGAGATGCAGGAAGGTCAGACCCACGCCGGATGGATCGTCGGCACGCCGGAGTACATGGCGCCCGAGCAGGGGGCTGCGGAGGCCCTGGACGGTCGCGCCGATCTCTACGCACTGGGCGTCATCGCCTACCGCCTGGCCACCGGCCGGCTTCCATTCACCGGCGGTGGAGTCACCGGCATCCTCCTCGCGCACCGGGACACTCCCCCCATCCCGCCGCAGGAGCTGAACCCGCGGGTCAGCCAGGCGTGGTCCGACGCGATCCTCGGCGCCCTGGCCAAGCGGCGCGAGGACCGCTTCCCGGATGCGGATGCGCTCCGGGCTGCCCTCGAGCGCGCCCTCACCCGCACCGCGGCGAGCTCGGGCCCGGTGACCGCCCGCTCCGGCGTGCCCGAAGAGCCGGCCCCGCGGGTGCCCACCCCACACGTCACCCACGCACCGGCGCCATCGAGTCCGGCGCCGACGCCGGTGACGTTCCGCGGGACGTTGATCATCGACGGGGCGCCGCAGGCGGTGGACCTCCGGGACCTGTCGCGGGCCGGCATCTATGCCTGCGTGCCGGAACCGCTCCCGGCGCTCTTCACCCGGGTGCAGGTCTCGCTGGAGCACCCTCCCGGCGCCCTGACCCGCGCCGAGGTGGTGCGGCAGGTCCCCGAGCTGCAGGCCCGGGCCTGGGGCTTTGCCGCCGGCGTCGCGCTCCAGTTCCTCGAGCCCGCCCCGCCCTTCAAGGAGGCCGTGTCGCGGCGGCTCAAGGGGCTGGCGCCGCTCACCCCCAAGGGCGCGGGCGACCCGGACGTGGAGCGGGTGCTCGCCCGTGCGCGCACCGCTCCCACCGACCCCTACGCTCGCCTCGGGCTCGCGATCGACGCCGAGTTCGACGACATCCGATCCCGGTGGCGAGAGCTGCGCAACGAGCTCGAGGGTTTGCAGGGCCGCGGCGCCAACCCGGGGCAGCAGGACGAGGCGCGGCGCCTGCTGGCCAAGCTGAACGAATCGGTGGAGCGGATCGCCACTCCCACCCGGCGGGCGGAGATCGACGCCGAGGCGGGTAACTTCCGGGGGGTGGCCCGCTGCATCTCCGCGGGACTCACCGTCACGGTCCTCGAGCAGCACCGCGCGCGGTTCCTCGCCGGCCACCCCGGAGCCGAGGCCCGGGCCCAGATCCAGGCTGCTTCGGCGCGGGGCTTCGAGTCGAGCGGACAGCGCGGTCAGGCCCTGGAGGCCTACGAGCGGGCGCTGGAGCTGGATCCGCTGAACCTCGGCCTGCAGCAGCGCTTCTGGGGCCTTCGACAGCGATGAAGAGCTATCTCCTGTCCACGCTGCTTCCGGAGCTGGACCTGCGGGACGAGACGGCCTTCTCCCGCGCCCACGCGCACCCCTGGCTCCTCCGCGAGCCCACGGCGTGGCATCCCACGAACCCCGACGGCGACCAGACCCTCCTGATACCGCCGACGTTGGCCGCGCCGCTGGAGGGCTCGGCCCTGGCGATCGCGCTCGAGCCCGTGGTGCGGGACGGGGCGCAGATCACTCTCGGCCGGAGCGCCTCGTGCGATCTGGTCATCGAGGAGGGCACGGTCAGTCAGGTGCATCTGGTGTTCCGGCAGGCGCCCGAGGGGTGGACGGTGGAGGATCCCGGGTCCACCAACGGCTCGTGGCTCGACGGGGTGCGGCTGGAGAAGGCCGTGCCCCAGCGGCTGGCGGAAGGAGCCCGCATCCAGGCTGCCCAGGTGCTCTTCACCTTCGCCTCCTCGTCGGGGCTGTGGCGCCGCCTCGAAGCCGAGGCGCTCCGGCATTGAGCCCTCCGTGGGTCGCCGTGCTCGCGGCGTTCGCGCTCGGCGGGGCGACGCCAGCGGAACCGCCTTCCTCGAGCGCGCTCCGTCGCGCCGCGGAGGCGGGGGGTCGGGCCTGGGTCCGGGTCCTGGGCGTCAAGAAGGGACCCGGCGTGCTGGTGGGAACCGACGGACAGGTGCTCACCCCGGACGGCCTGGTGAACGGCACCGCGGCGCTGGTGGACCTGGGGCCCTCGCGGCGGAGCGCCCGGGTGGTGGAGCGGCTGACCTCGCTGGGGCTCGTCCTGCTGGCCATCGACGGTGACGGGCCGTTCCCCGCGCCCCCGGCCCGCCTCGAGCCCCTCACCGCGGGCGAGTGGGTGGTGGGCATCGGCGCGGACGGGAAGTCGCCGCAGCTGGGGAAGGTAAGCCGCGCGAGCTCGGGTCCGTGGTTCGAGGTCTCGCTGCGCCTGCCTCCGGGGAGCCCGGTGCTGGACCGTCAGGCGCGTCTGGCCGGAGTGGTCACGGCGCAACGAACCGGCTCCTCCCGCGTGGCGGCGCTGTCCTCGGTCCGCGCGCAGCTGGGGAACGCGCCGTGACGACCGAAGCGGTTCCCCAGTCGCGCGTGCTCCGCCAGGCGCTCCTGCTGTGGACAGTGGCCTTCGCCGCCATCGTGGCGGTCTCGCTCCTCGCCCCGCCGCCCTGGGCCAAGGTCACGGCGGTGGTGGCGTTCCTCTACCTTCCGCTCGCCGCGATGCGCGGGTCCGGCGAGGACGCGCGCGACTACGGAGTGACGCTGGCTCGCTGGCGCACGGACGTCGTACTCGCGCTCCTGCTCTTCGCGGTGGTCGCGCCGCTCTTCGTGCTCGGCTACCGGACCTGGCTGGGTCATCTGCTGGTGCGCGAGGCCGGAGGACCCCCGCCCGGGCTCGTCTTCCACCTTCGGATCCCCGCGGGCTACGGCTGGAGCAACGTGGTGGACGAGATCTTCGTCACCGCGCTTCCCGAGGAGTTCTTCTACCGCGGCTGGCTCCAGGCCCGTCTCAAGCGGGTCTGGCCCGGCGGGGCACGGATCGCGGGGGTGGTCGTGGGCCCGGCCTTCCTGCTCACGGCGGCGCTCTTCGCCCTGGGGCACCTCGCCATCTTCCAGGGCTCGCGGCTCCTGGTGTTCTTCCCCGCGCTGCTCTTCGGGTGGTTGCGCGAGCGCACCGGGACCATCGTGGGGAGCACGCTCTTCCACGCGGCGTGCAACATCCTCTCGCGGGTGGCGGCCGCGTCGATCAGCCCGCTCTGGGACGCCCGGTAGGGCTACGGCGCGGGAGGGCTACTTCTTCTCCGGTTCGGAGGAGGAGCCTCCGGTTCCCCTGTTCGGGCTCGAGGTGTCCATCTTGCCGCTTGTGCCCTTCGGGGCGGCCTTCTTGCCCTTCGAGGAGCTGTGGCGTGCACAGCGTGCGGGCTTCCCGGCTCAGAGCAACTCGGGGTCGAGGTTCGGTCCCACCCCGAGCGCTCCACCGTCCGGGATGGGGAGCCAGTGCGCGCCTGACCCGAGGGGGACCGAGGTGACGACGACCGAACGGGAGCGGAGGTGGGCCCTCATGAGGGCACGGGACTTGGACTGCTCGTCCAGACCGCATCGCTTGCAGCGCGCCTCCCCCTCGAGGAGACGCATCTGTGCCGGGACGTCACCGGTCCGGGCCGCGAGGAGAACCCGGCCGTCGGTGGCCATCAGCAGCAGGCGCGCCGCTCGGGCAGCACCCTCGGCCGCCGAACGCTGGGCGAGCACGCGGGCCACCTGCCCCAGCATCCGTGCACCGTCACGCGCCGCGAGCGGCCGGTTCTGGTCCGGCGGGGGCAGCGCGCCGAGGAAGAGGGCAAAGCTCGCCGCGGCGACCGAGCGTGTCCCGACCGCACGCACCAGGTGCGGCGGCAGCTCGCCATCGAGCCATGCCTGGACGCGGGGGAACGCTTCCAGGTCTCCCTCGCAGGTGAAGATCCAGCTGCCGTGCCGCAACGGCTGCACGTCCCCGTCCAGCGAGGCCCCGGGTCCGAGCGCCTGTCCGCGGTAGAGCAGCGCCGAGGCCGGTGCGGCAAGCTCGGGGTCGGCGAGCGTGCGCGGTGCCACGCGAACCGCCCACCGGCGAAGCAGCGCCTCGCCGGCATAGATGCTTCCCAGCCCGATGAGGGTGGTCGAGTGTGTGCTGTTTCCGAGCTGGACCTGCGCGTCAAGCCGGAGAAGCTGGCATCCGAGGAGGTCCGGGTGCGAGGTGAGAATACCGAAGCTTCCGCCCATCTGGTTCCGTCGTGCCTCCGCCATAGAAGGTAACATCCAGGTCCGCCGCGAGCCGGGGGACCACGGGTGGACGCCCGTGTACCCACCACTCGCCCCAACTTCGGACGTGGAGGGTGCATGGCGGACGACATCGCGATCGGCATCGACCTCGGGACGTCGTATTCCTGCGTGTCGATCGTCGAGAACGGTGAGCCGGTGGTGCTCCCGAACGAGTGGGGCGAGGTCAACCACGCCTCCGTCGTCTCGTTCCTCGAGGACGGGACGGTGCTGGTGGGAAACAGCGCCAAGCGCAACATCATCACCCGCGCGGAGAGCACCGTGTACTCCGCCAAGCGCCTGATCGGCCGCTACTTCTTCTCCGACGAGGTGAAGAAGGCGATGACGGTGATGCCGTACCGGATCATCGAGGGCGAGAACAACTCGGTACGGATCCAGGTCCGGGACCAGCTCTACTCGCTGCCGGAGATCTCCGCCCTGGTGCTCAAGGAGATGAAGGCCATTGCCGAGCAGTACCTCGGCCGGCCGGTGAGCAAGGCGGTCATCACCGTCCCCGCGTACTTCAACGACAACCAGCGCCAGGCCACCAAGGACGCGGGCCGGATCGCCGGGCTGAACGTGCTCCGCATCCTCAACGAGCCCACCGCGGCGGCGCTGGCCTACGGCTTCGGCCGGGACGTCAACCAGCGGGTGGTGATCTACGACCTGGGCGGCGGCACGTTCGACATCTCGATCCTCGAGATCGGCAAGGACGTCTTCGAGGTGCTCTCCACCGCCGGCGACACCTACCTCGGCGGCGACGATTTCGACGACCGGATCATGGGCTGGCTGGCGGACGACTTCCTCGCCAGGACCCGCCTCGACCTCCGGCAGAGCAAGTACTGCCTCCAGATGCTGAAGGAGGCCGCGGAGCAGGCCAAGATCGACGTGGGTCAGAAGGGCACCGCGGACATCCTCTGCCAGAACATCTGCCAGGACGCCTCCGGGCAGGTGATGGACCTCCGGGCCACCCTCGTCCAGGACCAGTTCAACCGGCTGGTGATGGACCTCGTGCAGCGCACCTTCAAGGTGTGCGACGAGGCGCTCCAGAGCGCACGGCTCACCGCGGCGGACGTGGACGCGGTGATCCTCGTCGGCGGGCCGACGCGCCTGCCCATCGTCCAGAACTCGGTCCGCCACTACTTCCAGAAAGAGCCGCTGGAGGGCATCAACCCCGATCAGGTCGTCTCGATGGGCGCGGCGCTGCAGGCGCACGCCCTGATGGATGCCCGGACCGAGACCTTCCTGGTCGACGTCACCCCGCTCACGCTTCGCATCGGAACGGTGGGCGGCTTCACCGAGCGAATCATCGAGAAGAACACCCCGGTCCCCATCGACCGGAGCAAGACCTTCACCACCAGCCGCGACGGTCAGGAGCGGGTGAAGATCCGCGTGTACCAGGGTGAATCCAACCGGGCCGACGAGTGCGAGATGCTGGGGGAGTTCGAGTTCGCCGGATTCCGCGTGGGGTACCGCGGCGAGGTGAAGATCGAGGTCACCTTCGAGATCAACACCGACGGCATCGTCAACGTCTCTGCGGCGGACGTCGAGACCGGCCAGAAGACGTCCACCACCATCTCCCTGTCGTCCGGCCTCAGTGAGTCGGACATCCAGCGTTCCATCCAGCTGAACCGCCAGACCCGTCTGGCCCGTGGCATGGTCCACGCCGTCCCACCGGGCACCTCGCGCGACGTCCTGCCCGAGCTGCCTACTGCCCTGGAGGGCTGAGCGAGCGCCGTGAGCGAGTCACCCGACAAGCCGGGCCCTCCCGCCCCGGTTCCCCCGGGTGAGCAGCCGCCGCGGGCGACGACGACCCAGCCGCTGGCGCCGGTGGATCCAGCCGAGGTGGCCGAGGCCGGGTTCGAGACCACCGGATCCTTCCGGACCAGCCCCTCCGGGGTCCCCATCCTCGACGCGCCGTTCCCCACCCCACCCTTGCCTGCGGAACCGCCGCGCGCTGCGCCGGCCCCGGGC
>JBKPMY010000411.1:0-4823 GCA_046732375.1 Myxococcota bacterium | reverse complement strand
GCCCGGGGCCGCTGCCGCTCCCGGGGCGGCCGCGGCCGGTGTCGCGGCTCCGGCTGCCGGTGCTCCGGGCGCGGGGACCGGCTCCACGCAGGGTGGGATGGCGCCGGAGGGACTGGAAGCCATCGCTTCTCCGATCGCGCTGTTCCCCGACCCGCTGCTCGGGCAGGTGCTCGAGGCCTCCACGCGGCCGGACCAGGTGGCGGAGGCCGGGGCGTTCCTCAAGGCGCACCCGAGCCTCACCGGGAAGGATCTGGAGACCGCCCTCAAAGACAAGTCGTGGGACGCGAGCGTGAAGGCGCTGGCGGCCTTGCCGGACGTGCTCAAGATGCTGACCGAGCACCAGGACTGGGCACGGGACATCGCGACGGCATACCGGACCCAGAAGGACTCGTTGCTCTTCGCCGTTCAGCAGCTGCGCTCGCGGGCGATGGAGGCCGGAAATCTCAAGTCCTCCTCGCAGCAGACCGTGAAGGTGGAGCAGGGCGGCAGTGCGCCCGACGGGACGAACACCACCATCATCCGCATCGAGCCCGCGCAGCCGCAGGTGGTCTACGTCCCGGTCTACAGCCCGACGGTCGTCTACGGGACGTGGGCCTACCCTGCGTACCCGCCGCCTCCGGTCTATCCGCCGGGATACGTGATGGGCGGGGCGGCCATCAGCTTCAGCATCGGGTTCGCCATCGGCTCGAGCTACTGGCGTTACCCGCCGTATCCCCCCTATCCGCCGCGACCGCCGTACCCGCCGAGGCCGCCAGGCGGCGCGGGAGGGCCCGGCGGGATCGGAGGCCCCGGCGGGCCGGGTGGTCCGGGCAGCATCGGTGGGCCAGGAGGCCCAGGCGGGGTCGGTGGTCCAGGCGGCCCCGGTGGCCCGGGAGGCGTCGGTGGTCCGGGAGGGCCAGGTGGCGTCGGCGGACCCGGTGCTCGACCACCGAGTGCCGGCCAGCTTCCCGCCGGTCCGGGAACGGCCGGAGGTCGCCCGGCGGGCCCGAGCACGTTGCCCTCGACCCCGGGCGGAGCGGGCGGCCGTCCCGCGGGCCCGAGCACGTTGCCGTCGGCACCGAGCGCCGGCGGTGCGCGCCCCTCCACGGGAGTTCCGAGCGCTCCTCCCGGCTACGGGGGCGGTGATCGCGGCTGGGGCGGCGGCGCTCCCTCGGCACGGCCTCAACCGTCGGCTCCGGGGTGGGGAGGGATGGGAAGCGGATCGCAGACGCGCGCTGCCAGCAACCGCGGAGCCTCGAGCATGGGGGGTGGTGGACGCGGCGGAGGACGGCGATGACCGTGACGACCTGTCTGCGCGCGACGCTCGCGGCGCTGCTCCTCGTTTCCGCTCCGGCGCTCGCGGCGGCTGCCAAGGCGTATCCCGATCCGACGGCGGCGACGGATGCGCTGGTGGCTGCCGCGCGGTCGGGTGAAGTGAAGTCGGTCGTCGCGGTGCTGGGAGATCGGTCGAAGGCCTTTCTGGTCTCGGGCGATCCGGTCTCCGACCGGGCGGCGCTCGCCCGGTTCGTGGATCTCTACGACCGGAACCACGAGCTGAGCTCGACGAACGACACCTCCTCCACGCTGTCCATCGGCGACGACTCCTGGCCGTTCCCCATCCCGCTGGTGAAGGGAAAGACGGGGTGGAGCTTCGATACGGCGGCCGGCGAGCAGGAGATCCTCTCTCGCCGGGTGGGCCAGAACGAGCTGGACGTCATCCAGGTCTGCATCGGCTACGTCGAGGCCCAGCGCGAATACCTGGCGCTGAATCCGGAGGGGGCGAGCGTCCCGCACTACGCAGACCGACTTCTCAGCTCCCCGGGCAAGCGCGACGGACTGTACTGGAAGTCCGGACAGGGCCAGGCGGACAGCCCGATGGGGCCCGCGGTGAGCGGGGCGATGGGTCAGGGCTACACCCTCAAGCGGGGCTCCGGAGCTCCTTACCACGGCTACCACTTCCGCCTGCTGACTGCGCAGGGTGCTCACGCGGAGGGCGGGGCGCTGGACTACCGAGAGGGCGGGAAGCTCACCCGTGGGTTCGCGCTCGTCGCCTGGCCGGCCTCCTACGGGAATACGGGCGTCGTGACCTTCCTGGTCAACCAGTCCGGCGTCGTGCTGGAGAAGGACCTCGGTCCGAGCACGGCGAAGATCGCCTCGGGGATGAAGCGCTACGATCCCGACGCGAGCTGGAAGCCGGTCCCGCCGTAGGGCTCACACCCGACCCGAGCGGAGAAAGCGCGCCCAGTCCGCTCGTCCGTGCCGGGCGGCGACGTCCGAGGCCGTGTCCCAGTCGTAGGAGACCTGGTGCTGCTCGGCCTGCCATCCGCTGGACGCGCGCTCGCAGACCACGAACCGAGCATGCGGGGATCCGTTCTCCACGTGGTGTGGTCGGGGATGCTCGGCGGTGAAGGCCTGGAGGCCCACGCTGCCCGCGTTCACCACCAGCTGGCCGCTGGAGAGCCGGACCGTCCTCGGGTGGTGCGAGTGTCCAGAGACGACGAGAGCCTGGCGATTGCCGGCGAGCCTTCCGAGGATCACCTCGTCGGCGGCGAGCCTCACCGGGGTATCGAGCTCCTCGCAGAGGTAGACCAGGTCCGTCTCCGGCGTTCCGTGACACACCAGCACGTCGGGCGCGAGCTGGAGCGTGGCCGGAAGGCTCCCGAGCCAGGCGCGCTGCGGCTCGCTGGTGTGCTCGAAGGCGTACTGGTCGCTCTCTCCGCCCGGCTCCGTGGCGCAGGCGAGCAGCTGGCGCTCGTGGTTGCCGCGGATGATCGCGGCGTCGAGCCCCATGAGGACGTCGGCGGTCTCCGAGGGCTCGAGCGGCCCCGACAGGAGGTCTCCGGCGACCACCAGTCGGTCGATGTCGCCCAGCGCCCGGATGCGGGCGAGCACCGCCTCCAGCGCCCGGATGTTGCCGTGGATGTCGGAGATGACGGCGAGCCGCATATCCGGAGCCTAGCGGGTGCCCCCGGGAACTTCAGCGCCGTCACCAGCACAGAAGGGGTGTCCGCTCGCGAGCCGTTGCCGCGCCGTTGCCCGGCAGCTTGGTGGGACGACCCACGACCTGCCGGTGCTGGCAGCGATGTGACCCCGACAGGGATCCGGGGCATCACTCCGCGCGGAGCTGCCGCAGCAGGCCGGGGTCGAGATTGCTCCCGGTGATGATCGACGCGACCGTCGCACCCCGGAAACGTGCTCGATGTGCCATCAGCGCGGCGATCCCCGCCGCGCCCGACGGCTCCGTCAGAAGGCCGGCTCGTTCGATCAAGACCCGCATCGCCGCCAGCATGTCGTCGTCTCCGACCGGGATGATCTCGTCCACGACGGCCGCGACCTGCTCGATCGCGCCGGCGACTGGCCTCGCGATCGCCATGCCGTCCGCGATGGTCCGGGCCGGCCGCTCGACGGGCCGTCCTGCCGCGAGCGAGTCCACCATGGCCGGCGAGCCGCCGGCCGTGACGCCGATGACGCGTGTCCGGGGAGAGTTCGCCTTCATCCATGACCCGATGCCGGTCACCAGGGCGCCGTCACCGACCTGGACCAGGACCACGTCCGGCTGCAGGCCGGCGGCGGTGATCTCCTGAGCAATCGTGCCGGCTCCCGCCGCGATCTCCCGATGCGCCCCGTCCTCGATGAACGGCGGAGCGTCGCTACCGGCGGCGGCGGCCCGCGCAGCGTCGGCCTCGTCCCGGCCCTCGTCGACCAGGACCACCACGGCGCCCAGCCGTCGCATCGCTTCGACCTTGAGGGCATTTGCCCGTGCTGGCGCGTAGATCGTGGCGGCGATGCCGCGGCGCCGCGCAGCCCAGGCGATCCCCTGCCCGAAGTTGCCGGTCGAGGCGGTGACCACGGCCGCAGGACGTGGCCTGAGCGCGGCGAGCACGGCCTCGGTGCCGCGCCCCTTGAACGAGCGGATCGGGTTGAGGGTCTCCACCTTCAGGGTGACCGCACACCCCAGCGCTTCATCCAGCGCGGGGTGTCGCATCAGCGGCGAGTCGAGAAAGACCGGATCGATCGCGCCCCGCGCAGCCAGGATCTCGTCGCCGGTCAGCAGGGCAGGCTCACCGGTCCGGTTCACGGTCGAATCCAGGGAAGACAGCGCGACCTCGACAGTCCGGTGACTTCAATGACCCCGACAGGGATCGAACCTGTGACCTAGCGTTTAGGAAACGCTCGCTCTATCCAACTGAGCTACGGGGCCGAGGGCTCGGCTCGTACGTGGTCCCGATCCCGGGGTCAAGTCGGGCCTCCGGCCGAGCGACGGCGACCCGCCCGCCCGGGCCCACGGTCGCACGCCGCGGTGGGCTCTGCCCTCGGAGCGATCACGTTCCGGGCAGGGACAGCAGCTCGAACACCTCGATCGAGCCTCCCGGCATCTTGAGGTGCGGATGTCCCTCGAGCGTCTTCTTCAGCGCGTCCACCGACGCAGCCTGCAGGATCGAGTAGCCGCCGATGTGACCCGCCGATGCCGGCCCGGCAATCGTCGCGGCGCGCTCGAGCGGCGCGCCCATGTCGACGATCGCTGCCGCGGCCTTCTTCCCCCACGTCTTCCAGAGATCCATTCCCTGCTTCGCCTGCTCGGGCGTGGTCTTCGCCATCTGCTCGCTCGCCGAGATCGGAGCCCGGTAGAGCACGAGGAACTTCTTCATGGCCGATACCTCCTGAGCTCGCCCAGCCCTGGACACGCTCGCATCGAACACGCTGCTCCGGTCGTCCGCAGCTCGCACCGTGTTCGCTGCACCCTGGTGACGGCTCGCTGCGCCCGCGGGAGGGCTTTCGACATCGAGTTGCGAGTCGAATTCCATTCCCTTGTTCCGCGCCACGTGCTCTGCGCCTCATGTGCC
>JBKPMY010000410.1:0-4823 GCA_046732375.1 Myxococcota bacterium | reverse complement strand
TCCCGCGGCGGGAACCGCCTGGAGCGAGCCCGGCTTCGGGGCCTTCGTTCCCCCCAGCGAGCGCTGGAACCGCGGCTTCATCTGCTTGGAGAGCATCTGTCCCAGCGCCTTGGTGCTGGCCGCCTTCCAGGTCGCGTCGTCGACGATGGCGCCCGTCGCCCCGTTGCGCACCTGCACCACCGCGAGCTGGGCGGTGCCCTTGTCCAGGGTGGTGACGCGCACCACCGCGTCGAGCTTCATCCCCAGCGCCAGGGCCTGGTACGCCGGGTCGGTGCCAAGGGCCGCGCCGTACTTCTGCGCCTCCTCCTGGAGGCGGTTGTCCGGAACCGTCACGCCCTTGAGCGCGGTCACCGCGGCCTTGCCCGCCACCGCGGCGCCCGGGCCGGTGGCAAGGACTCCGTAGCGGCGGGCGCTCTTCGAGGAGCTCGAGGACTTCTTCCCGGCCGCCAGCGCCGGCTGTCCGACCAGCGCGGCGACGAGGAGAAGGAACGCGGAGATCCTCATTCCTCCCCTCCGGTGGCGAGGTTCCGGGTCCACTCGACGATGCAGCTGATCTCCGAGTTGGTGAGCCCACCCCCGGGCGGCATCGCCTCGGTGCAGGTGGGACTGGTCTGGGTGACGAGCTCCTGGAGCGTTCCGCCGTCCACGCTGTCCACGCGGTGCCGGGGCGGACAGGCATTGGTGCTCACGTCCACCAGCCGGGCGCCGGCGCCGGGGGACTCGAGGTCGAGGCCGCTCTCGTGCACCGCGGTCGAGTGACAACCGGAGACGCACTTCTTGAGGATCACCTCGGACTTGGCCGGCTTGTTCAGGCTGGAGCAGACGAAGCCGAGGTTCGAGCCTCCGTCTCCGAAGCGGTCTGGATTGTCGAGGGAGCCCGCGCAACCTGCCAGCGCCCAGAGGCAGGCCGCGACGACCACACGTGAATGGGGCACGACCGTGACGGTAAACGAGCGTCAGGTAAGCGGACAATGTGCTCGTGGCGCCCACCCGCGGCGCGGAGGTCCGCACCCTGCGCTGCGCACGCGCTGCGTCCCGGCGCCGGAGCCGCTCAGCGGATGACCGGAAGCTTGAACGCGGCGGGCTTCGGGTCGGGAGGCCGGCTCAGCTCCGCCGCGCCCATCCCCGCTCGCTGTCCCTCGAAGGTCGCGCGCGGATCCCGAGCCGAGCGCTTGCCGGCGTGGAACACCGCGAAGCGCGTCGCGAGCGCGCCCGCCAGGGTGAGCCCCGCGGCGAGCCGCTCGCGCGCACGCGACTTGTTCCCCACCCCCGAGGCCACGAGGCCCGCCGCGGTGAGGACCAGGCCGGCGCGCCAGAGCAACCCGGTGGCACCGGTGCGAAGCGGCTCGGTGACTCGTGGCGCTCGCGGCGCCGAGCGCTGCATCGCCAGCATCGCCCCGAGCGCCACCGCCTTCCCCGCGCTGCCGTACCAGTGGGTCAGCTTGCGCGAGGCGCCCGAGTCGGAGAACAGCTCCAGCACCGCGCCGGCGCTCGCCATCCCCGAGCCGACGAAGAGCACCGGCAGCTCTCGACGCGCTGCCTGCCAGAGCGGGACCGCGGTGTTGGCGAGGAGGACCCCGGTGTAGCCGGCGAGCAGCGCGCCGAGCCCGCCGCCGGCGGCGCTGCCGATCCTCCCCACGCCGCCGAGCGGTCCCCTGCCGAAGAGGAAGCCCGCGGTGTTCGCCGCCCCGGAGAGTGCGAGGATCCACGAGCCCATGCTCATCGGCGACGTGGGCCGGAACACCCGCAGCATGTTCAGGAAGCGCTCCGGCCTGCCCAGGTCGGCGATGAGCAGCACGGAACCGGCCAGGTCACCCGCGAGGCCGAGCGCGCGACACCGGCTCCCCAGCCGCTCCAGCGTGGGCCCGCCCGCGACGAGCGACGCCGCCCCGAGGGCGCTCGCTGCCCCGGCCATTCCCCCCACGAAGAGGTACACCGGGATGGTCGAGATCCACACCGGCTGCTGGAGCACCGGCAGCCCGTAGTAGGTCAGCGTCCGCGCGTCCGGCTCGAGGTGGGGCACCAGACGGCCCGGGTGCGGCTCGGGCGTCCGGACGCGCTGCGCGGCGCCTTCGCCCTGGAGGAGCCCCAGCGAAGGATCGACCTCGCGGCCGTCGCTGGGCCGCTCGAGCTCCGGCGGCGCGAGGAACGGCACGGGATTCGGCGGGGCGGTGGTCATCGAAGGCTCCGGCCTCGTGCGAGCAGCGCACCCGCCATCGCGGTGAGGAACATCCCCGCGGCGGCGAGGCCGGCGAAGGTCCAGCTCTCCCGGCCCTTCGCGGTGGGGACCACCGGGTCAGGAGGGAGGTTGTAGATCTCCGGCCTGTCGAGGAGGAGGAAGAAGGCGTTGAGCCCTCCGGTGCCCGGCTGATTGCGCGCGTCCTGGCCGTAGAGCCGTGCCTCGTGTACCCCGCGGGCCTGCAGCTCGCCCAGCCGCCGCTCGGCGCGGATGCGGAGCTCCTCCACGTCGCCGAACTGGATGCTCTCCGTGGGGCAGTGCTTCGCACAGGCGGGGGTCAGCCCATCCGAGAGCCGGTCGTAGCAGAGGGTGCACTTCCAGGCCCGCCCGTCGTCGTCGCGGCGGTCGATGACCCCGAACGGACAGGCCACCACGCAGTAGCCGCAGCCGTTGCACACGTCGGGCTGGACGTACACCGAGTCGAACTCGGTGCGGACGATGGCCCCGGTGGGGCAGGCCTCCAGGCAGCCGGCACGCTGGCAGTGCTTGCAGACGTCCGACTCCATGAGCCAGCGCATCCCGAAGCTCGAGCCGTTCCCCGCCCCCTGGGGCTCGACGGTCCCGAGCGCCTCGGGGAGCGTCTGCTCCACGAAGGCCACGTGGCGCCAGGTGCTCGCGCCGAGATGCCCGGTGTTGTCGTAGGAGTTTCCGCTGAAGTGGAGCCCGTCCGCCGGGAGCTGGTTCCACTGCTTGCACGCGACCTCGCACGCCTTGCACCCGATGCAGAGCGAGGTGTCGGTGAAGAATCCCTTCGCGGCGGCCATCGGCTAGGGCTCCTGACTGGGCATGGGTCGGTTGGTCCCCACCTGCGGCAGGTCCCGGCGCGGATCGGGAGGCTCGAACGAAGACGGCGTCCGCGCGAGCAGCGCGGGATGCCGGCCCAGGTAGTGGCGGCCGGGCTGGATGTCCGCGGTCAGCGCCTTGCTCTCCATGATGCTGACGTTCGGATCGGCCACGAAGGCCAGCAGCTCGTTGGCGGTGCCGCCCGTGGTCCGCCCCACGCTGCCCCAGTGCCAGGGGACGCCGATGGTGTGCACCGTCTTCCCCTGAATCTGAAGAGGGCGGACCCTTGCCGTGACCAGCGCCCGGGCCTCGATGGCACCGCGCGCGGTGCTCACCGTCACCCAGCGCCCGTGGTCGATGCCCCGGAGGCGCGCCAGCTCGGGGGAGATCTCCACGAACATCTCCGGCTGGAGCTCGGAGAGCCACCACAGCCAGCGGCTCATGCCTCCGGCGGTGTGGTGCTCGGTGAGCCGGAAGGTCGTCAGCACGAAGGGGTAGGACGGGTCGTCGTAAGCGGCGTGGTAACGGTTGTCGCGCCGGCGGTACTCGAGCCGCGTGGGATTGCACTGCTGGCCGTAGAGCGCGTTCTTCACCACCGACTCCGGCGGCTCGTAGTGCGTGGGGAGCGGGCCGTCGATGAGGCCGGTCGGGGCGTAGAGCCAGCCCAGCCCGTCGGACTGCATGAGGAAGGCGGTGTTACCGCCGATGCTCGCCAGCCCCTCCACGCCGGGCCGCGCGCGGTAGGACGGATCGCGGTCGGCGATGATGTCCGGGACGTCCTCGCCGGTCCATCGTCGCTTCGCCGCGTCCCACCACACCAGCCGCTTTCGCTCGCTCCACGGCTTTCCCTCGAGGTCGGCCGAGGCGCGGTTGTAGAGGGTGCGCCGGTTGGCAGGCCACGCCCATCCCCACTCGGGAGCGACCCAGCTCTGCTCGCGTCCGGGCTTTCTCCGCGCGGTCTGGTTGACCCCGCCGGAGAAGCAGCCGGAGTAGATCCAGCATCCGCAGGCAGTGCTCCCGTCGTCCTTCAGCTCGGCATACCCGGGGACGAGCTTCCGGTCCGGCCAGGTGTAGCCGTTGATCTCGGTGAGCACTGCCTCGGCGCTCGGTTCCTGGATCTGCCCGTGAGCGGGGTAGTCCCAGACCAGTGAGCGGAGGAGCAGATCGCGCTGCTTCCCCGAGCGCCGGGCCCTCTCGATGAGCCGGCGGCCGAGGTGGAAGACGAAGTGCAGCTCGCTCCGCGCATTTCCCGGCGGCTCGACGGCCTTCTCCCGCCACTGGAGCAGCCGCTGGGTGTTGGTGAAGGTGCCCTCCTTCTCGGTGTGCGCGGCGGCCGGAAAGAGGAAGACCTCGGTCTGGATGTCCTCGGGGCGAATCTCTCCCGACTGCACCTCGGGGGCGTTCTTCCAGAACTCGGCGGTCTCGATCATCGCCAGGTCGCGGACCACCACCCACTTCGCGTTCCGCAGCCCCTTGCGCTGCAGCCCCGCGTTGGGGGAGCCGACCGCCGGGTTCTCGCCCATGACGAAGTAGCCGGGGACCTTCCCGTCGGCCATGTCCGAGACCGTCGTCATGTGCGAGTGGTCGCCGGTGAGCCGCGGGAGGTGCTCCCAGAGGTAGTCGTTGTCCTTCGTGGCGGCGTCGCCAAACCAGGCCTTGAGGAGCGAGACCACGTACTTGGGGAATTCGCTCCACCACCCGGTGGGTGACCGGTTGCCCTTCATGTACGCGGCGAGCGTGCTCCCGTGCTTCGGGGTGGGCATCGGGAGGTAGCCGGGGAGGATGTTGAACAGCGTGGGGA
>JBKPMY010000409.1:0-6817 GCA_046732375.1 Myxococcota bacterium | reverse complement strand
GGCAAGGGACAGCTCCGGTCGGTGCAGCGGGCGCTCGAGGGTCTCCGCGTTCCCTGGGTCGTGGATCCCGTGGTCCGGGCCTCGAGCGGTGGACGCCTCTCGGGGCTTGGCCGTCGCGACTACCTGGTGCTCGCGGGAAAGGATGTCTGGCTCACGCCCAACGCGGTCGAGGCGGCATGGCTGCTCGGGCTCGGGCGGATCGCCAACGCCCACCAGGCCCGCCGCGCGTCCCAGCTGCTGGAGGCGCTCGGGTTCGAGGGGGTAGTGGTCAAGGGCGGCCACGTTCCCGGGCCAGGCGTCACCGACGTGCTCGCGTGGAAGGGAAGGGCGCGGTCGTTCCGCTCGACACGACTACCGCGGGGCTCCGAGCATCGTGGATCCGGTTGTCGGTTCGCCTCGGCGCTGGCGACGGAGCTCGGTGCAGGGGTGCCGCCGGTCCGGGCTGTCTCGGCCGCCCGGGGGGTGGTGCGGGCCTCCCTGGGAGCCCGCCGCGCGAGTCGCCAGCCCTGAGGGCGCGGCCATGTCCCGCGAGCTCCTCCGCGAGCTCGCAGCCTCGAGTGAGTCGGGCATTGTCTCCTCCCGGAGTCAGCGGCGGTGCCCTGCATCCTGATGCGACGCGTTTGCGCCTCGATGGGACGGACCGGCTACGCTGCGGACTGACGGTGCTGGGCGGGGACGGGCAATCCGGAATCGGGCCTCGGCCGTCGGACGACTCTCCCCGGCCGGCTCAAGGAGCGAGGGACATGGGGAAGATGAACGTTCCGAGGATCCTCCTCGGCGGCGTTGTCGCTGGAATACTCTGCTTCATCGGCGACGGCGTGGTCCACGGAGTCCTGCTCAAGGAGCGGTGGATGCAGGTGGCGGCGAACCTCGGTCGCACCGCGGTCGAGGAGCGGCCAAGCCACATGGTGTACTACGCGGTCTACGACCTGGCGAAGGCGCTGATCGGCGTGTGGCTCTACGCGGCCATCCGGCCCCGGTTTGGCCCGGGCGCCAGGACCGCGGTGATTGCCGCAGTCGTGACCTGGGCCCTGGTCATCCCGATCGCCCTGCTGGGGCTCATTCCCTCGGCCTTCTTCGGGCGTCGGCTCGCCTTGCTCTGGTCGATCGATGGGCTGGTGGTGATGGTGATCGCCATCGTGATCGGATGCTGGCTCTACCGCGAGGGCGAGGCGGCTCCGCCGGCGAAGGCCTGAGAGGCCAGCTGGGCCACGCGGCATCCGTGGTGACGTTCAAGGAGTGAGCACGCCGGGACGCGGTTTCTTTCGGTCGCTGGGCGGGGCGGGAGTGCGTGCTACGCTCCTTCCGAGGTCGGTCGAGCGTGGCAGGTCCCGTCTACAGCTTCGGTCCCTTCCGCCTCGAGGGCCATGAGCGCCGGCTGCTCCGGAACGGCTCGGAAGTCCCGCTGCCGGGCAAGGCGTTCGAGACGCTCCTGGTCCTGGTCGAAGGGGCGGGGAGCCTGCAGCGCCAGCAAGACCTGATGGACCGGCTCTGGCCGGACACCTTCGTCGAGCCGAACAACCTCCAGTACAACGTCTCGCTCCTCCGGCGTGTGCTCGAGGGGGCCGACGGCGTGGAGCTGCAGACCGTCCGCGGCCAGGGCTACCGGCTGGTGGCGGACGTCTCGCGGGCGGAGCCGTCGCCGGCCAGCGCAACCCCGGGTGCCAGCGCGGCTCAGCAGACCTACGTCTGCAAGGCAGAGGACGGCACGCGTCTCGCGTACGCGCGCCTCGGCGAGGGACCGCCGATCGTGAAGGCGGCGAACTGGCTCAGCCACCTCGAGCTGGACTGGCGCTTCGAGGTCTGGCGCCACTGGCTCGACCTCTTCAGCAGGCGGCACACCCTGGTGCGCTACGACGCCCGCGGAAACGGGCTCTCCGACTGGGCTCCTCCGGCGCTGAGCTTCGAGCGCTTCGTCTCTGACCTGGCCACGGTGTTCGACGCGGCAGCGGTGGAACGGGCGCCGCTGGTCGGCCTCTCACAGGGAGCGTCGGTCGCCGTCGCCTATGCTGCCCGGCACCCCGAGCGGGTGTCGGCTCTGGTCCTCATCGGCGGCTGTGCGCGGGGCTGGCGGGCCAAGAACAAGCCGAGGCTGACGCGTGCCTTCGAGGCGATGATGGTTCTCATGCGTCAGGGCTGGGGCGGTCGCAACGCCGCGTTCCGGCAGATCTTCACCACCACGTTCTTCCCGGACGCGAGCCAGGTACTGGCCGACGAGTTCAACGAGCTTCAGCGGCTCACGACGACGCCGGACAACGCCGCAGATCTCCTCTCTGCGCTCGGCGACATCGACATCCGCGACGAGCTGGCTCGAGTGAAGGTGCCGACGCTGGTGCTCCACAGTCGGGACGACGCGGTGGTGCCGATGAAGGATGGGCTCGAGCTGGCCAGCGGAATCTCCGGGGCACGCTTCGTCCCGCTGGAGAGCCGCAACCACGTCGTGCTGCCGACCGAGCCGGCGTGGGCGCGATTCTCCTCGGAGATCGAGACCTTCCTCGCTCAGGAAACCCTCAGCTAGGGCTCAGGTTCCCCAAAAGCTTCGATCGTGCCTCGCCTCGTAGGGTGGCGGCGTGAAAATCGAAGCATCGAATCCGACTCCGCGCTCGCCGTTCGTCACCGGGATCATCCGCTGGCTGTCGTTGCGCGCCTACGGGCTCGTGATGCGCTCGCTGTTCCGTCCGAGGACGCCGCCGCAGACCATGCGCCGCCGGTTCGAGCGCTTCGGCAGGACCTCGCGGGCCACCGTGCTCGCGCGGCATCCGACGGTGGTCTTCGGAGACCACCGGGTGGGGGAGCTGGCGATCGAGAGCGTCCGGGCGACGGCACAGCCCGCGACGGTGCTGCTCTACCTCCACGGCGGAGCGTTCGTGATGGGGTCCCCGAGCTCGTACCGCAGTCGCGCGGTCCGCCTGAGCTACCGCTGTGACGCGGAGGTGCTGGTTCCCGATTACCGGCTCGCCCCCGAGCATCCGTTCCCCGCCGCGCTCGAGGACGCCCTGGCCGCGTGGCGGGCCATCGGGCCGATCGCTTCGGGACGGCCGGTACTCGTCGGTGGTGACTCCGCGGGAGGCGGTCTCGCCCTGAGCCTGATGGTCCGGCTCCGAGAGCTCGGCGAGACCTTGCCGCGCGGCGCCGTTCTCCTCTCGCCGTCGGCGAACCTGGCCGGCGGCGCAGTTTCCGGCCAGCACCGAGACCTGTGGCTCACCCCGGACCACCTGCGCCGGTGGAGGCGCCACTACCTCGGCACCGCGGATCCTCGCGACCCACGCGCGTCGCCGGCCCTCGCCGACCTCTCCGGGCTCCCTCCCATGCTGGTGCTGGTGGGTGAGGACGAGGTGCTCGCCGCAGAGACCCACCGCTGGGTGGCCTGCGCGCGACATGCCGGAACCGATGCGCGCCTGCTGGTGGGGGAAAAGATGCAGCACGACTGGCCGCTCACCCTTCCCTGGCTCGCCGAGAGCCGCCGCGCCTGGGCGGAGATCGCCAGCTTCGTCGCGGAGCAGGCCGACCTTCTCACTCGCGCCTCCGCCGAGGCGTCGAACCTCACCGAGCAACGGGCGCGCATCCGCGCGCCGAAAGGAGCTGTGTCATGAAGAGATTGGCGTATCTGCTGTACGGAGGTGTCTGTTACGGGGTGTTCGTCGCGACGTTCCTCTATCTGATCGCCTTCGTGGAGGGACTCCCGGTGCCGCGCACGGTGGACTCCGGTGGGCCGTCCTCTCCACTGGCAATGGCGCTGCTCGTCGACGTGCTGCTGCTGACGCTATTCGCCGTTCAGCACAGCGCGATGGCGCGCCGCGGATTCAAGGAGGTCTGGACGCGCATCGTCCCGAAGCCGATCGAGCGGAGCACCTACGTGCTGGCGGCGAGCATCTGCCTCGTCGTGCTCTTCGCGCTCTGGCGGCCGATTCCTGACGTCATGTGGAACGTCCAGGCGCCGGCGGGCCGGTTCGCGATCCTCGCCGTCTCGGTGCTGGGGTGGCTGGTCGCGCTGTTCTCGACCTTTCTCCTGAACCACTTCGAGCTCTTCGGGCTCCGGCAGGTTTGGCTCGCGGCGAGGCGGAAGGAGGTCGCGTCTCCGCCGTTCCGGACTCCGTGGTTCTACAAGTGGGTCCGCCACCCGCTGTACCTCGGGTTCATCCTCGCCTTCTGGGCCACACCGACGATGAGCGTGGGGCACCTGGTCTTCGCCCTCGGCATGCTCGGCTACATCCTCGTGGCCATCCAGCTCGAGGAGCGCGACCTGGTGCGGGAGTACGGCGGGCGCTACCTCGCCTACCGAGAGCAGGTGCGCGCCCTGGTGCCCATCCCGCGTCGTGATCCGGCTGCTTCGAACCTCACGTTGGAGGCGAAATGACTGCCGCGGCGCTGAGGACCTGGGCGCTGTTCCAGGCGCTCGGGAGCACGGCCCGTCGACACTTCTCCTCGCCGGAGGACGAGATCGGCCGGGCGATCGATCGCGCCTTCGCCGAGTTCGCTCGCGAGATGAGAAAGTAGGTCCGCGGGCTCGTGCCACCCCGAGTCGCGGCCGGCTCCGGGGCCACGCTCCGGGCGAAGGAGCATCAGTTCCCGCGCGCCCGGCTCTCGAAGCGGGTGAACTCGGAGAGGAAGACGAGGTCGATGGTCCCCGTCGGGCCGTTACGCTGCTTGGCGACGATGAGCTCCACCGGCGTCGCGCCCCGCCCGCCAGCGCCGTAGCCCCGGCTCCCGCCGCCGCCGTCCTCGTCATCGCCGTCGTCGTCGCGGTGGATGAACATCACCACGTCGGCATCTTGCTCGATGGCGCCGGACTCGCGGAGGTCGGACAGCATCGGCCGTCCCCCCTTGCGCTCCTCGACCTTCCGGTTCAGCTGGCTCAGGGCGAGGATGGGCACCTCCAGCTCCTTGGCCAGGGCCTTCAGCGAGCGGCTGATCTCGCTCACCTCCAGCTGCCGGCTCTCCACCTTGCCCTTCTGGTGCATCAGCTGGAGGTAATCCACCACCAGCAGACCCAGGCCCTGGTTCTTCTGCTTCAGCCGGCGCGCCTTGGCCCGGAGATCGAACGGGGAGAGGGCGCCGGTGTCGTCGATGAAGAGCGGCGCGTTGAAGAGGCTGCCCGCGACCTCCTGGAACTTCTCCTCATCGTGCGGCGTGAGCCGCCCGCCCCGGAGCTTCTTCATGTCCACCCGGGCCGCGCTCGCCAGCAGGCGCATGAGGAGCTGATCCGCGGGCATCTCCAGGGAGAAGATGCCCACCGGCCGCTCCTCCTTGAGCGCCACGTGCATCGCCACGTTCATCGCCAGCGACGTCTTTCCCACCCCGGGGCGTGCGGCGAGGATGAGGAGCTCGCCGGGGTGCAATCCGGTGAGCTGCAGGTCGAGGTCGACGAAGCCGGTGGAGAGCCCGGTGACGCCGCTCGACGACATCTTCATCCGGTCGAGCAGGTCGAGCGTGCGCTCCATCAGCTCGCGGACCGGCCTCAGCTCCCCCTCGCGCTTGCGCTCCGCCAGCTGGAACACGCGGCGCTCGGCCTCGTCGAGGATGGCCTCCAGCTCGCCGGTGTCCTGGCTCGCCAGCTCGAGGATCTCCCGCCCCACGTTGGCCAGCCGGCGGCGGACCGACTGGTCCTTGACGATCCGGGCGTACTCGACCGCGCTGGAGGCCAGGGGCACCACCTGGTCCAGCGTCATGAGATAGGCAGGGCCGCCCACCCCGACCAGGTGCCCCCGGGTCTTCAGCTCCTCGGAGAGGGTGAGGTGGTCGACCGGACGCTGCGTCCCGTCCAGGGCCAGCATCGCAGCGAAGATCTGCGCGTGGGCGGGGCTGGAAAAGTCGTCGGCGAGGACCACCTCGGCCACCGAGGCGACCACGGTGTTGTCCGCCAGGACCGCCCCCAGCACGGCGCGCTCGGCGGCGAGGTCCGCGGTCTGCTGACGGATGGGCTGGACGACGGCCATCGTTCACCACTCCCGGGGGAGCGGGGCAGGATCCCTCCGCTCCCTGACAGACAGCAACGGCAAACCGACCCGGAGTCGACGCCCCGGGACGGCTTCCAGCGGGGGGTTGACTTTCAGCCGCCCTCGGGGACGACCTCGACCTTGATCCGCGCGGCGACGTCCCGGTGCAGCCGGATCTCCACCTCGTGCGAGCCCACGGTCTTGATCGGCTCCGGGAGATGGATGTGGCGGCGGTCCACCTTCTGGCCCTTCGCCGCCAGCGCCTCGGCGATGTCCAGCGCGGTCACGGAGCCGAAGAGCTTGTCCTGCTCACCGACCTTCCGGGCGACGGTGACCGACACCGCGTTGATCCGCTTCGCCTGCTCCTCCGCGTTGCCGCGGAGCTTCGCCTGCCGGGCGGAGATGACCGCCCGGTCGTGCTCGAGCTGCTTGACGTTGGCCTCGTTGGCCAGGACCGCCAGCTTCCGGGGCAGGAGGTAGTTGCGGCCGAAGCCGGGCTTCACGTTCACCAGCTCGCCGGACTTGCCCAGGTTCGGGACGTCCTCGCGGAGGATGACCTTCATCGGCATGGCAAGAGTCCTCCTCAGCCCACCAGTGCGTTGTAAGGAATGAGTGCCAGGCCACGGGCGCGCTTGATGGCCACTGCCACCTGGCGCTGATGCTTGGCGCAGTTCCCCGAGATCCGCCGGGGGATGATCTTCCCCCGCTCGGTCACGAAGTACTTCAGCATCGCCTGGTCCTTGAAGTCGGGGTGGCTGCCCTTCTCGGCGCAGAAGCGGCAGACCTTCTTGCGGCCGAAGCCGCCGCGGCCCCCGCGCTTGTCGTCGTCCATTCCGCCGCCGCGGTCGTCCCGCCCGCCGCCGCGGTCGTCCCGGCCGCCA
>JBKPMY010000408.1:0-7297 GCA_046732375.1 Myxococcota bacterium | reverse complement strand
GCTCAGCGAGGTCCCCAACTACACCTTCACCCTCAGCCAGCCGCTGGAGATCGGCAAGCGGGGGCCGCGCCAGGCCGCCAGCCGCGCCGCGCGCGACGCCGCGCTCCTCGATACCCTCGAGACCCTCCGCCAGAAGTGGTTCGACCTCCTGGAGCGCATCTCCGAGGTCGCCACGGCCGAGATCCGCGTCGGCGCGCTCGAGGACACGGTCCGCGACGCGCAGCGCCTCGCCGACCTCCAGCTCGAGCGACAGAGGCGCGGAGACATCGCCGGACTCGACGTGGACCGCGCGGTGCTGGAGGCCGAGAAGTACGCCTCCAACCTCGGGCAGGAGCGCGAGCGGCTCTCCGCGGCGCTCCTTCTCTGCGCGCAGAGCGTCGGCCTGCCCTGCCGTCCCTTCGGCACGCCCGACGCTGCCCGGGCCTTCCTCTCGGGCCGCCTGGCGACGACCCCGCCTCCCGCGAACCTCGATGCCCGGCCCGATCTCCGCTCGCTCCAGGCCCAGGAGGCCTCCGCCCGCTCCAGCCTCGCCCTCGCCCGCAACCGGTGGATCCCGGATCCCACCTTCCGGGTCGGCTACCTGCTGGACCAGTTCCTCGCCTCGGGAAGCCAGCACCAGAGCCTCTTCGTGGGCGTGAGCTTCCCCCTGCCCTTCTTTGACCACGGTCAGGCCGACGCGAAGGCGGCCTCGGCGCTCGCGGAGGCGGCCACCGAGGCGCAGCTGCTCCTGCGAGCGGCAAGCACCCGCGACCTCGCCTCCCTCGCCCAGCAACGGCAGGCGGCGCTCGACCGCCGCAGCCGGCTCATGGACCGGACCTTGCCCCTCGCCCGCGACGTGGTGCAGCGGCTCGAGAGCGCGGTCACCCGGGGTGGTGCGCCGCTGCCGGACCTCCTCCTCGCGCGGCGCACGCTGGGCGATCTCCAGCTCGATGCCGCGGACCTCGATCTCTTCGCCTTCCACCTCACGGTGGCCCAGGCCCGCGCCGCGGGAGAGCTGCCCCCCTTGCCCGAGAACGTCCCTCATGTCCCCTGATGCAGGCTCCGGCGTGCTCGCCGGCTTTCGACGCAGCAGCCGTCCATCGCTTCTGGTGGGCGGCGGGATCGCCCTGCTGGTCCTGTTGCTCGCAAGCTGGCTTCTGCTCCGCGGCCACGAGACGCGCTCCGAGTCGGTCCGCCGCATCACCGTCGAGGGCAACACCCTCAACATCCCGGAGCAGGCCCCACAGTGGCGGTACGTCGAGCTGGGTACCGCCAGCGAAGCCCCGCCCTTGCCGCCTCCGGCCGTGCCGGGGCGGGTGAGCTTCGACGAGAAGCGGACCGCGTCGCTGAGCGCGCCTCTGCCCGGCCGCGTGGAGCGGGTCCTGGTCCGGATCGGTGATCGCGTCCAGGAGGGCGACCGGCTGTTCAACGTCCGTTCCGCGGCCTGGGCCGACCTCGAGCGGGAGATGGCGTCGGCGCGCGCCAACGTCGAGGTAAAGCGGCGCATCGCGGCCCGCGCCCGCGAGCTGGTGGAGATCCGCGCCGCTCCGGAAAAGGACGCTCTCTCGGCCGAGGCCGACCTCCACGAGGCGGAGCTTGTCGCGAGGGCGTCCGCCGCCAAGCGCTCCTCGCTCCGCATCGCTCCCGAGGGGGACAACCTCTTCTGGGTGGTCGCCCCCCGCTCCGGCACCGTCGTCGATCTGGACGTGGTGGCGAGCCAGGAGGTGCAGCCCTCGGGGGACCACCCGCTGGTGCGCATCTCCGAGCTCACCGAGGTGCTGGTCCTCGCCGACGTCCAGGAGAGCGACGCCTACGACCTGCGGGTCGGAGGACCGGTCATCATCCACACCCGCGCCGGGGGCGTGACCCGTCCGGGCACCATCGACCGCATCTCCGAGGTGGTGGATCCCAAGCGACGCACCGTCGAGGTGCGGATCCGCGCCGCCAACGCCGATCGCGCGCTCCGCCCCAACGCCTTCGTCGACGTCGAGCTGCAGTCCGATCCCTCGCAGAAGCGGGTCCGCGTGCCCGCCGAGGCGGTGGTCACCGACGGCGAGAGCTCGGTGGTCTTCGTCTCCCGCGGCCAGGGCAAGCTCGAACGGGTCACCGTCATGCCCGGCCGCCAGCGCAGCGGCGAGGTCGAGCTCCGCGCGGGTCTCGAGCCCGGGGTTCGCTACGTCAGCAAGGGCTCCATCCTCCTCCTCAACCAGCTCACGCTGGAGCAGTGACCCCGTGTTCCAGCATCTGGTCGACTTCTCCCTGAAGAACAAGGCGGCGGTGCTCGCCCTCACCGCCATCGTCGCAGTGTGGGGCTGGCTGTCATTTCGCGAGCTGACGGTCGAGGCCTTTCCCGACCCGACCGAGACCCAGGTCCAGGTCATCACCCTCTATCCGGGTCAGCCAGCGGAGGAGGTGGAGCGCCAGCTCGGTCTTCCGCTGGAGCGCGCGCTCAACGGCATCCCGCAGCTGTCGCGCCTGCGGAACCTCTCCCTCTTCGGTCTCTCCTACGTCACCCTCACCTTCAACGACGGCACCGACGGGCTCTGGGCTCGCCAGCAAGTCCTGGAGCGACTCCGCGAAGTCGACCTGCCCGACGGCATCGTCCCCCAGCTCGGGCCGTACGCGACGCCCATCGGCGAGGTCTACCGCTACACCCTCGCCGGAGCGGGCGGCGACCCGATGAAGCTCCGCACTCTCCAGGACTGGGTGGTGCGTCCGGCCTTCCTCCGGGTCAACGGCGTCGCGGACGTGGTGAGCATCGGAGGGCTGCAGCGGGAGATCCACGTCCAGCCCGACCCGTCGCGCCTGGCCGCGCACGGGTTGACCCTGGCCTCGCTGGAGCAGGGAATCCGGAACGGGAGCGTGAACGCGTCGGGCGGCGTGCTGGAGCGCGGCGCCGAGCAGCTCGTCATCCGCAGCGAGGGCCTGTTCACCAGCGTCGAGGATCTCAAGGCGGTGCGCCTCGCCACCGAGGAAGGTACGCCGGTCTTCGTCAAGGACGTCGCCACGGTCACCGAGGGCTGGTCACCCCGGCAGGGCGTGGTCAGCCGCAACGAGTCCATGGACACCGTCCAGGGCGTGGTGCTGATGCGCCGGGGGGAGAACCCCTCGGCGGTCCTGAAGCGCATCCGCGCGGTGGTCCACGACGTCGACCGGCGCCTCGCCCCCGAGGGCGTGAAGCTCGACCCGTTCTACGACCGCACCGACCTGGTGGGCACCACGCTCCGCACCGTGGGGCACAACCTGCTCGAGGGCGCGGTCCTGGTGACCCTGGTCCTGTTCGTCTTCCTTCTCGACCTGCGTGCCGCGCTGGTGGTGGGCACGCTCATCCCGCTCTCTCTCCTCACCTCGTTCATCTACCTGCACCTCCGGGGGATGAGCGCGAACCTCCTGTCGATGGGCGCGGTGGACTTTGGAATCATCGTTGACGGCGGGGTGGTGATCGTCGAGGCGATCCTCGCGCGCATGGCGGTGGCGGGCCTGGTCCTGGGTTCGGCCGTGGCGGTGGAGCAGAAGATCCGCGAGGCCACCACCGCGGTGGTGCGGCCGACGGTGTTCGCCCTGCTGATCATCATCGCCGCCTACCTGCCCATCTTCCTCCTCCAGCGGGTGGAGGGCCGGATCTTCGCGCCCATGGCGAACACCGTGGTCTCGGCGCTGGCCGGGGCGCTCTTCTTCTCGGTGACCCTGGTCCCGGTGCTCGCTGCGCTGGTGTGGCGCAAGCCGGTCACCCACGGCGAGTCCCCGCTCCTGACCTGGGTGGCCCGACGCTACGACCCGGCGCTCCGCTACTGCCTCAGGCACCCGGCGCTGCTGCTCGGTTTGGTGAGCCTGCTCCTCGTCGGGGCGGCCCTGGTCCTTCCGCGGCTGGGGAGCGAGTTCCTGCCCGAGCTCAACGAGGGTGCGCTGTACATGACCTTCACCTTGCCGCCGAACAGCTCGCTGACCGAGGGGAGGAAGCTCGTTCCGCGCATCACCCAGCTGCTCCAAGGAGCGCCGCAGGTGGAATCGGTGCTCTCCCAGCTGGGGAGACCCGAGGACGGCACCGACGCGAAGCTGGCGAACAACCTCGAGTTCTTCGTCAAGCTCACCCCACCGGATCGCTGGCCCTCGGAGACGCCCACGCTGGGCAGCGTGCTCGACGTGCTCCAGAAGCGCATCGCGGAGATCCCGGGCATCGAGGTGAACTTCAGCCAGCCCATCCGGGACAACGTCAACGAGAGCATCAGCGGCCAGCAGGGTCAGATCGCGCTGAAGCTCTATGGCGATGACCTGACCGCGCTCCAGGCGCAGGCCGAGAAGGTGAAGTCCGTCATCTCCCGGGTGCCGGGCGTGGCCGATCTGGCGCTGGTCAAGAGCGCCTCGGTCCTTCAGGTCAGGGTGAAACCCAACCGGGTTGCCCTGGCCCGCTACGGGATGGACCTGGGCGATTTCCAGCACGTGTTCCAGACTGCGCTCGGGGGCCGTCCGGTCGCCGACTACTGGGAGGGCGAGCGCAAGTTCGACGTGGTGCTGCGCCTTCCGCCCGCGGACCGGGACGACGTGGAGAAGATCCGCTCGCTCCGGGTACCGGTGGACGGCGGCCTCACCATCCCGCTCTCGGCCCTGGCCGACGTGGAAACAGGCGTGGGCCGCGCGAGCATCAACCGGGAGAATGGCCGCCGCTACATCGGCATCCGGATGAACGTGAGAGGCCGCGACATGGGCGGCTTCGTGAACGAGGCCCGCGACCGCGTGGAGCGCGAGGCTCCGCTGGGCAAGGGGATGTCCATCGAGTGGGGTGGCGAGTTCGAGAACAAGGAACGGGCGATGGCCCGGCTGGCCACCGTCGTCCCGGTGGCGCTGCTCATCACCCTGGTCCTGCTGTTCAAGGCGTTCGACTCGCTGTCGCTGGCCCTGCTCACCCTGCTCAACGTGCCCTTCGCGCTGCTCGGTGGTGTCTTCGGGCTGTGGGCCAGCGGCTTCCCTCTCAGCGTGTCGGCAGCGGTGGGCTTCATCGCGCTCATCGGCCAGGCGTCGCTCAACGGCGTGCTGGTGCTCTCCGCGATCGCCGAGCGGCGCGAGCGCGGCGAACCGCTCGACGACGCCATCCTCGCCGGGGCGCGCGAGCGGCTGAGACCGGTGCTGATGACCGCCGGCCTGGCGGCCCTCGGGCTGGTGCCGGCGGCGCTGTCCCGGGGCATCGGAAGCGAGACCCAGCGCCCCCTCGCGGTGGTCATCGTGGCCGGCACGCTCTCCGCATGTGCGCTCACGCTGCTCCTGCTCCCGGTGATGTACCGGATCTGGGAGCGGCTGCTGGAGCGTTCACGCCCCGCCTCGTCGCGCACTGCCACCGCGCCGATCGTGAAACCGATCTGACACCACCCGGTCGTTTGTCACACCCATCACAGAACTTTGTTTGACCTGAGCCCCGACCGCGAACAGGGTGCGCGGCTCACATCGTCGAGGTCCAGGCGCTTCCACGACGCGAGCGGTTGGTGATGGTCTTCAGGGGGCAGGTGCTCGAGGAAGAGCTGGAGCACGCCGGGCGGGACCTCCGGCAGGCGCTACCGCGAATTTCCCCGCGCTTCGACATGATCTCCGACGTGTCGGGGCCGAGGCGCTGAGCCCGGTGGCGGTGGAGAGGATCCGGCGGATGGCGGAGCTGATCGTGGCCGCGGGGCTTCGCACGCACGTCCGGGTGGTGGGGCGCAGCAGCCAGGCGGCGCTGCAATTCCAGCGCATCAGCCGGACCGTGGGGTACGACTCCCGGCTGGCCTACTCTTTCGCGGAGGCCGAACGGCTGCTCGACGGACCGGGGTGACCCCGGGGCGCCCCGTCGGCCGGCGGCGTTCGCCGGTGCTCCGGGGGTGCGAGGTGCCCGGGGCTGTGGAAAGGTGCCCCCGGATGCTCGAGACGGGTCTCAGGCGATTCTGGCGCGGGGTTCGCGAGCCCTGGCAGCTGCTCGGGCGAATGCGCCAGAACCGCCCGCTGTGGCGCCGCTACTGGCGCACGGTGCTGGTGCAGGCCGCCCTCACCCTCGTCGTCGGGCTGGCCGTGTTCTGGGTCGCGAAGGAGGGCGCGGAGGCATGGAACGACGCCTTCGGCGCCGACGAATTCGAGCAGAGCAGCGCGCCGGCCGGGGCGGCGGGCTCCGGGTCCAGCGCCCCCCGGGCCCCCGAGGAGAAGTCGTCCGCCACGAGCCCCGGCCCGAAGACGTCCCCCCGCGCGGAAGACACCGCGGCCTCGCCTCCCGGCGGCGCACGAGAGCCCGATGCGAGACATCGCTCCCCGGGCACGCCCGCGAGGCCGGACGCCCCGGAGAAGGGCGCACCCCCTCCCCCGGCTCCGCCGAGCCCCCCCGTCGGTCCGCAGCGGGCACCGCCGGCGCGGGCCCCGGCCTCCCCCGTGCCAGGCGAGGCCTCGCGCGCCACCGCGCCGTCCACCGACGGCGAGGCCGCCGAGGAGCAGGAGGAGGACGAGGAGAGCCCGGCCGCCGACGAGAGCGGCGGGACGGCAGCCGCCCTCGAGGAGAAGATCAAGGCGCTGCAGGAAAGCCCGCCCGAGGAGCGCGGCAAGCGCACCGCGGAGCTCGTCGCCGCCGCGGTGGAGACGGCGAAGCAGGAGGCCAGCCGCGCCGAGCGGCGCGCCGAGAAACGCAAGGGCAAGCCCGACGAGGCAAAGGACGAGCTGGCCGAGGAGCGGGAGGGAGTGAGCGAGAAGCTGGCCGAGCTCACCATCGCCGCGGAGGCCCTGGCGCGGGACACGAAGAGCAGTGAGGCCCGACGGGCCCGGCGACACCTCGAGCGCGAGCTGGGCCAGGTGCAGAAGGACGCACACGCACTGGAGAAGAGGGGCGCACCGCCCCTGAACGAGCAGGATCGGGCCCGGCTCGAGCGCGCCCGGGCCGCGCTCTACACGGCGCACCGACACGAGCGCGGGCTGGCCGGCCGGCTCGGCGCGGTGCTCGCCCTGCTCGCGGCGCTCTACGCCTCGCTGGGCATCGCACAGACAGCGATCCTCGCCCTCTCCCGCGACTTCCATGACCAGCTGTCCCGCGACATCTCGCTCCTGGTCAACGTGGCACCCGAGGATCCGCCGATGCGTCCGAAGGTGCGCCTCGACATCCCGTGGCTGCGGCGGAAGACGAAACGCCGGGTGCGGTTCTTCATCGGCTTTCTGCCCGGAACCGTGCTCATCACCATCGTCGGCCGGCTGGTCCCGCCGCACCGGACGCTCACGACCGTGCTGACCGCGTTGTGGGCCGCGTACTGGTGGATGGTGATGACTGCGGGCCAGAGCGCGCGGGCGTGGACGCCGCCGGAGACCACCCAGATGC
>JBKPMY010000407.1:0-6066 GCA_046732375.1 Myxococcota bacterium | reverse complement strand
GTGAAGGTCAGCGACCCGGCTCGCTCCTCCTTGAGGAGCACGGCCATGACCCGGTGCACTCCCGGCTCGAGGCGAACCGCGCGGGCGGCGACGGTGGAACCAGGCCGCTCGTACGTCCGCCGCTCGTGGAGCAGGGTGCCGTCGAGGAGCATCCGGTGCGTGCTGGGGCTGGTGGCCCGGACCACGTAGAGCGCGGCGGCGGGGACCTCGACGTCCACCGCCATCACGTAGATGTCCCCGCTCATCCCCTCGGCCTCGAGTGACAGTCGTCCCGAGGTCAGGGGAAGCGTTCGGGCGGTCAGCGGGCCGAAGGGTCCGGACACGGTGTCCGGGATGGCGCCGCTGCGCTCGGGCTCGGTGCGCTCGCCGAACGCGAGCAGGTGCAGAGGTGAGAGTGGCCCCAGGAGCGTGACCTCCGCGGGAACGCCTGCTGCGGCGCGGGTCTCGGCCAGCTCCGGCTGATCGCGGAGGAATTGCAGCTGCGCCAGCGCCTGCCGGAGCAGGACCGCGGTCTCGCCGTCGGCTCCGGCCGCGAGCGCACGGGGTGCCTCGGTGAGGATGCGCTCATCGAACGAACCGGCGAGCCCCGCCATGTCCTGGATCTGCCGCGCGGCGAGGGTGGCCAGCGGATGCTTCGGCGCGCCCCGGACCAGTCGCAGCGCCGCGTCGAGCGCCGCCTCGGGATGCCCGTCCCGGCGCGCGAGCACCTCCTCGAGGGCCAGGCCGTAGGGTTCAGAGGCGTCCCGCCGGAGCGCGTCCTGGGCCAGCGCCCGGGCTCGCTCGGGCTGGTTCTCCACCAGGAGGGCATGGAAGCCCGCCAGCGCGACCGTCCGGGCAGGGGCTCCGGCGTCCTTCGCGCGCCCGGCGGCCTCGTCGAGGACCGCGGTGGGAGAGGGTGGGACATGGGCGCAGGCGCAGAGCGCGAGCACCAGGGCAAAGAGGACACGACGCATCGGAGGGGTTCCAGTGAATCGGGGCGAACCCGCGGTCACTTCTTGGCTTGGCGGGTGGTGGGTGCCGGGGTGCGCAGGAAGAGGGGCTTCTTGTCGTTGGAGGTCTTGCGCTTCGTGGTTCCCTTGGCAACCGTCTTCGACTTCGCCGTGGTGGAAGGTTCGGTGAGCACCATTGGCTCGGGGAGATCCGGCGGTTCCCGGCCAATCTCGTAACCCACGACGCGGAACGTGCACTCCCCGTCGATGCATCCCAGGGCAGGGGTGGGCGGTGCGCCAAAGCTGTTGCGCCAGTCTGTGCCCAGGTAGAGCGGCTCGCCGACCGGTCGCTGGTCGATGTCCGTCCCGACGAAGGCCTGGAGCTGCCCGGCTCGATCCACCACCAGCTTCACGTGCGCGTCACCGCCCGGGGGGCTGGGGGGACCGAGCATCGTGCCTCGCCGCTCGCCGAGCGCCCACTCGAACGCGACCGGTTCGCCGGCGCCGGAGACCATCACCGCCACGTACCGCCCGGGGCTTCCCAGGAGCATCAGCACCGACTGCGGCTCGCGGGTGACGCCGAGGAGCTGCTCGCGGATCCCTCCCCAGAACGAGGACGGGGGCGCGGTGGCGGTCACGTCGGCGATGAGCTGGGCGGAGATGCCGTCCCGGTCGACGAGGTCGAGGTTCAACCGTCCGACGCTGACGTCGTCGGAGGTTGCAGGGAAGCGCACCGTCCGTCCCTCCAGCCCGGGGATGCGGCCCCAGGCGATGAGAGGGATGGGATCTGGCCCCTCGCCGAGCACCATCCGGCGGACGGTGCTGGAGTCGGCGATTCGGCCTGGCGAGGTGGTGGCGGTCTCGAGCCGGAGCTCCGGCGAGGTCAGTGCGGTGCCCGGTGAAGGGCGAGGTGGCGGGTGGTAGCGGCTCCGGGCCCAGCTGATGCCCAGGACGACGAAGGCGGCGACCACCACCGCGACCTCGGCGACCTTGAGCGCCTTTTGTAGGACGGCGCGGATCTGGTTCTTGAGCTGCTCGACCCGGGAGATCTTCCGCGGCACCTGGCTGAACGACACCGGCGCGAACGGCTCGAGGTCGAGCATCAGGTCCGCCACGCGCTGGTAGCGATCGGCGGGAGAGGGCTTGAGGCACCGGAGGACGATGTTGTCGAGCCTCCGGTCGGTGCCCGGTCGGCGCTGGCTCGGCGGGTCAAAGGTGCCGATGGGGACCTCGCCCACCAGGAGCTCGTAGAGCATCACCCCGAGCGAGTAGACGTCGGCGCGGTGGTCGGCGTTCTTTGCATCCACCCGCTGCTCGGGCGCCATGTAGCTCAGCGTGCCCATCGAGACGTGGGTCTCGGTGACGTTGAACCGGCTGGTGAGCTTGCTGTCGTCGAAGAACGTCGCCAGGCCGAAGTCCGTCACCTTGGCGATGCCACCCGCCTGCTCGTCGAACAGGATGTTCTCGGGCTTGAGATCGCGGTGGACGACCCCGCGGTTGTGCGCGTAGTCGATGGCCCGGGCAATCTCCATGATGATCCGGAGCGCGCCGGGGATGTCGAGGAGTGGCGAGCGCATCACCTCGCGGAGCGAGGGCCCGTCGACGTACTCCATCACCAGGTAGTAGGTGTTCTCCGCCTTCCCCTTGTCGACGATGCTCACCACGTTGGGGTGGCTGAGGGTGGCGAGCGCTGCGGCCTCCTTGTCGAACCGGGCGACGAAGGTGGGGTCGGCGGCGAGCTCGCCGGAGAGGATCTTCACCGCCACCACGCGGCCAAGGCTCAGCTGGACCGCGCGGTGCACCTCGCCCATTCCGCCCTTGCCCACCAGCTTCTCCAGGCGGTAACCGGGGATGTGCGGAGGGCCCGCGCCCGGCCGCGCTGGAGGATGGGTGGCTTCGATGGAGGCGGACATCGAGAGAGAGGGGTGCGACCCTACGAGGCTACCCTTCCGCTGAATGCTGGGACAACCCGACGACGCATGACCACCACGCGAGAAAGACTCCAGGATCTGCACGCCGACCTCTCGGGATGCCGGGCCTGCCCACGGGTGGTGGGGACCCCCGTCCACCCTTCCGCACAACCGGCGCGGATTCTCCTCGTCGGCCAGGCGCCCGGGCCGCGCGAGGCCTCCCTGGGGAAGCCGTTCGCCTGGACCGCCGGGCGCACGCTCTTCGGTTGGTTCGCCTCGGTGCTGGGCGCCGACGAGGAGACGGTCCGGAGGCACATGTACCTCGCGGCGGTCACCCGCTGCTTCCCGGGGAAGGCGCCCGGGGGTGGCGATCGGCGGCCCGATCCGGACGAGGTGGCCCGCTGCCGGCGGTGGCTGCGCGCCGAGGTGGAGCTCATGCGTCCGAGGCTGGTGGTGCCGGTGGGGACGCTGGCCATCGCCGAGGTGATGGGGCATCGGGGCGGCCTGGCGGAGGTGGTGGGCACCTCCCACCGGCTGGTGTTCGAGGGCCACCGCGCGGACGTCATCCCGCTTCCCCATCCGTCCGGCGCCTCGACGTGGCATCGGATGGAGCCTGGAAAGACGCTTCTGGCGCGGGCGCTGGCGCTCCTCGCGGCGCATCCGGAGGTGAAGCGGGCCTTCGGGCGCGGCGGCCGGAAGGCCTGAGGGGACGGCGGTCGGAAAACCCGGGGACGACGGGCCGGAGCCGAGCCGTCGGTCCGGCCCCCCGCCGTGTGGTTCACCGGGCTGCCGGGGAAAGCGGCCTGGGGGCCTCTCCCCTCACCAGGAGGAGGTGCCCGTCGTGCCGTTTCCGCTGCCTCCCGTGCGCGGCATGGGCGGGAGGGGCAGGGCAGAGGGAACCGGGGAGCCGATCCGAGCGGTGAACGCCGGCGCGCGAGCATCCATGGTGCCCTGGTGCGGCGGCCGGACCGGAAGCTGATCGCTCGCCAAAGCCGCGATCTGTTCTCCGAGCGAGGCGACCCGGCCGGTGTCCAGCTGGAGTAATGACCAGCGACCTCGTCGGACGCGGCGGATGAGACCCGCCCGGAGCAGGACCTGGACGTGGTGGGACACCAGCGCGTGCGCGCGGCCGATGCGGGCGCGGAGGTCCGACACGCACATCCCCGGTTCACTGTCGTCGAACGGTCCGGAGCGTGCCCCCGGAGGGTGGGCGAGGAGCACCAGCATGCGGAGACGCAGTGGATCGCCGATCGCCCGAAGGCAGGGAAGCAGGTCCTCTCGAGTTAGCGCGAGCACGGTTCGGGGGTTGGATGTCGCCCAAGCACCCGCGCCGCATCGGGTTCTTTCGCACCAGTCGTGCTGGGTACGTGTCCGTCAAGCGACGGAAGTCACTAGAACGTTCGTTCTAGGGGGCTTTCCCGGGGTGGTGCACTTGCCCTACGGTCTCGACCAGGGGCCCCACCGGGGGAGGGGAGCGTGACGGGGGTCCCGGATTCGAGTGCGTTGAGTCTCGCGGTCACGTCGTTGCTCCCCGAGATCGCCGAGTGGGCCTGCCAGGCGCGAAGCCGTCTGGGGTTCCGGCGGGGTGTGCTCGAGCGGCTGAGGGTCGTGCTGACGCTGGAGGCTGCGGCCTTCGCCAGCCTGCCGCCCTCCTCCGGGGACGAGACGGTCGCGGTGTGGAACACCAACGCGCGACGGGTGATCACTCTCTGGTCGGAGGAATGCTCGGAGCTGCGTCTGCGCCTGCGTCCTCCGGCGCGATTGTTGTTGTGTGGACCGGGTGAGCGGGACTGGTCTGCCACGGAGCGTAGGCTCATGTGCTGCGTACTCCGGGTCGGCGAGCGGTCGACGTCCGCGCTGTCGCTCTCCAGAACCCATCCCTTCTCCACCGCGGAGCTGCGGTTGCTCGATGAGCTGCAGCCCGTCCTGCAGTTGGGGGACGAGCGGCAGGTCGAGGTCGGGGAAACCATCGGTGCTCGTCTCTCCCCTCGGGAACGGCAGATCTTCGAGTACCTGGTCCGGGGGTTCCGGAACGAGGACATCGCGCGAGCCCTGGGGACGTCGCCGGCCACGGTGCGGAACCAGCTGGTGCGGCTCTACCGGAAGACCGGCGTGGCGACGCGGTTGGAGCTGGTGGGGCTGGCGACGTCGCGGCTTCTCTCGAACGCGGCGGCGGGAGGTGGCCGATGACCGCGCCGCTGCCAGTGGAGGGCGCGGGTTCTCCCGGGCTGTGCGATCCTTCCGAGCTGGTTCCCGAGCTCACGCGCCTGGCGCTCGCGTCGGCGTGCAAGGCCGAGTTCCGTGGGCGGGCGCTCGCGTTGCTCGCCCGGACGCTCCCCTTCGACCGGGCGGTCTGGGAGGAGGTTCCGCCGTTCGGCGAGTTCCGTATCGTGTACCCTGGGTTGAGCTGGCTCGGTGATCGCGACGGCGAGGCGTGCGTGATGTCCGGCTCGGCGTGCGATGGGAACGCGGATGGACCGGTGACCGCCGGCGAGCTTGGCTCCGCGCCCGAGCATCGGCGCGCGGTGCTGCGTCTGGACCTCGTACGTTTCGGACGCACCAGGGCGGTTCTCACGGTGGAGCGGGGAGGGGGGGCGTTCGGAGCCAGGGACGTCGACTGGCTCCGGGCGCTTCTACCGACGCTGATCCTCGCGGACGAGGGCACGGCGATGAGCACCGGTCCTTCGCGGGCGCTCACTCCGCGGGAGGCCGACGTGGTGGAGTACGTGCGGCTCGGGTACACCAACGCGCAGATCGCGCTGGCGACGGGGCGGTCGGTCGCGGCGGTACGCAACGTGCTGGTGCGGATCTTCGACAAGACGGGAGTGCGCACGCGGGCCCAGCTGGTGGGCGGTCCGCTGACCACCTCGGGGCTCACGCGGCGCGAGCGGGAGATCGTGGAGAAGCTCAGGGCCGGCCTGACCAACCGGGAAATCGGCCGAGACCTGGGGATCTCCGCCAACACCGTCCGGAACACGCTGTCGCGTCTGTTCGAGAAGGTGGGCGTGTCGACACGATCGGAGCTGATGGGCGCGCTCGCGGCGGATCCGCCGGAAACGACGTGAGGCGGTCGCCGGCACACGGCGGTCACCGCAACGAGGTCCCCGGTAACGAGGTGTCTGGCACCTCGAATCGCACTTCGAATCGCTCGCCTCGAATCGGATCGCAGAGCCTCGGTCGTGGCACCTGACGCAGTGGGCTAGCCCCAATAGGGCTTGGTTACGAGG
>JBKPMY010000406.1:0-7090 GCA_046732375.1 Myxococcota bacterium | reverse complement strand
GGGGAGCGTGCGCCGGCTGGGGGAACGGCTCCGGATTCACGCCCAGCTGGTCGAGACGGAGAGCGGGCGACAGATCTGGGCCGAGCGCTTCGACGTGCCGGCCGACGGGCTCCTCGCCGTGCAGGACGAGATCGTGGCCCGGGTGGCCACCGCCCTGCGGGCGGAGATCGACGCCGTGCGGCTCCGGGGCGCCCGGCGGAAGCCGCTCTCCAGCCTCGACGTGTACGACTGCTGGCTCCGGGGGATGGACCACCTCCGCCGCGGGACACTGGAGGATGACGAGCGGGCGCGGGCCTTCTTCGAGCGAGCGCTCACCCTCGATCCACACTCGGCCCGCGCTCATGCTGGCCTGTCACTCTCCCACTTCAACGAGTGGAGCTGTCAGCTCTGGGAGCGCTGGGAGGAGAAGGAGCAGCGCGCGTTCGAGCATGCCTCGCGCGCCGCGGCGCTGGATGATCGCGACGCGCTGATCCAGATCATCCTGGGGAGGATCTTCCTCTACCGGCGCCGCTGGGACGAGGGGGCGAAGCACGTGGAGCGTGCCCTCGAGCTGACCCCGAGCGACGCCGACGTGCTCGCCAACGCCGCCCTTTGCCGCGCTTACCTGGGCGACTCCGCCGCGGGCGCCGTCCTGGCCGAGAGGGCGTCGCGCCTGAACCCGCGTTACCCCGAGTGGTACCTGCCCTGTGCCGCCGTCCCGCTCTTCCTCCTTGGAAGAGACGCCGAAGCTGCCGCTCTTCTCTGCCGAAGTCCCCGCGCATTCGTGGACGCATCGGCGTTCCTCGCCGCCGCCCACGGGATGCTCGGGAATCGCGAGGAGGCGACGCGCTTCGCCGACATGTTCCTGGCCGAGCTGATGGAGAAGATCACCTTCGGCCGCACGCCCGAGCCCGGAGAGCCCCTTCGCTGGGTTCTCCAGGTCAATCCCTTCCGCCGTGACGAGGACGCGGCGCGGTTCGCGCGGGGACTCGCCGCCGCCGGCCTGTCGGACCCCGACGAGCGCCGAGCGCGGCCAGTACCCCGTGCTCGATCGTCCTTCCGCCGCGCGGCCGATGGATGGACGGTGGCCTTCGAGGGATCGGCGGTGCAGCTCGCCGACTCGAAGGGGCTTCAGGACCTGGCGCAGCTCCTGGCGCAGCCCCAGGAGGCGATTCACTGTCTGGAGCTCGCCGGACGATCGGTGGAACCCACCGCCGATGCACCGGTGCTCGACGACCGGGCGCGGAGGGAGATCGGCGCCCGGGTCCGCACCCTCCAGGAGACGATCGACGAGGCCGAGGCGGACCACGACCCGGGCCGGGCAGAGGCCGCGCGGGAGGAGCTGGAGCAGATCGTGGGCCTCCTCTCCGGCGCGCTGGGCCTGCGAGGAAGATCGCGCCGTCTGGGGAGCGCGGCCGAACGCGCCCGGAGCGCCGTCACCTGGCGAATCCGCAACGCGATCCGGAAGATCGCCGGCGTCCACGCTCCTCTGGGCCGGCACCTCGACAACTCGATCCGCACCGGGACCTACTGCACGTACGTTCCGGAGAAGCCCGTCGACTGGGAGGTCTGACGTGCCTCGGTGCCTCACGATGTGAGGCCCCGGACCTCACGCCTTCTTCGCGTGAAACCCCTCACCGACCGGAGTGCAGTCATGAAGTCCAGCTGGATGACCGAGCGTGGGGAGTCGGTGTCGTGCGGCGACGCCGCTGCCCTCGCGCTCTACGAGCAGGCGCTCACCCAGTACCAGAGCTACCGCGGCGATCCGATCGCCACCATCGAGAAGGCCCTGGCCTCGGCGCCGGACTTCGTGCTCGGCCACGTGCTGAGGGCGCTGGTGCTCTATACCTTCACCGAGCGGCGCTTCATCGAGCAGGCGCGGGTGAGCGTCACCACCGCGGAGGCGCTGCTCCCCCGGGCCAACCCACGAGAACGGGCGCTGGTCGCCGCGGCGCGGGCGCTGGTCGATGGAGACTGGGCCGCGGCCGGCGCGGCGCTGGATCGCGTGCTGGTCGACCACCCGCGCGACATCCTCGCCATCCAGACCGGGCACCTCGTGGACTTCTTCCGGGGTGACACGCTCAACCTCCGGAATCGCATCGTCCGGGTGCTCCCCCACTGGAGCGCGGGCGTGCCGGGCTACTCCTACCTCCTCGGGATGTACGCGTTCGGGCTGGAGGAGTGCAACCAGTACGCCGAGGCGGAGGAGACCGCCCGCCGGGCGCTGCAGCTCGAGGCGAAGGACGCCTGGGCCGTCCACGCCGGGGTGCACGTGATGGAGATGCAGGGCCGCATCGACGAGGGGATCGACTGGCTCGTCTCCCGGGAGAAGGACTGGGCGCCGGACAACACCTTCGCCTTCCACAACTGGTGGCACCTCACGCTGTTCCACCTCGACCAGGAGCGGTACGCCGAGGCGCTCGCCGTCTACGACGCCCAGATCCACCGCGACCCTCCCGATCCGGCGCTGCAGCTGATCGACGCCACCGCACTGCTCTGGCGTCTCCACCTCGACGGGGTTGACCTCGGGGCCAGGGCGGCGTCGGTGGCCGACAACTGGGCGAAGCGGCTGGAAACCGAGCGCGGCTTCTACGCCTTCAACGACATGCACGCGATGATGGCCTTCGCTCTGGCAGGTCGGAAGCCGGAGGCGGAGCAGCTCCTCGCGGACCTCGACTGGACGGTGGAGCAGGGGCCTCCGACCAACCGGAGCATGACCCGGGACGTGGGGCGTGCCATCTGCCGCGGGATCCGGGCCTTCGGTCAGAACCGCTACCCGGAGGCCATCGCCGAGCTCCAGGCGGTTCGCGACATCGCCTCGCGCTTCGGCGGTAGCCACGCCCAGCGCGACGTGCTGACCCTCACCCTCATCGAGGCGGCGATCCGCAGCGGCCAGCCGGCGCTCGCGCGGCACTACCTGGCCGAACGGACGGTGCTCAAACCAGGGAGCGGATGGGCACGGAGGCTCCAGGGCCGGGCGGGAGGATTGCGTCATGCGCGCGCCTGAGCTCCGTCGAGTGACGCTCCCCTCCGGAGTCACCCTGGAGGTGGCCGAGGCCGGCCAGGGACCGGCGGTCCTCTTCCTCCACGGCATCACCGATTCCTGGCGCTCGTTCGAGCCCATCCTCCCGCTGCTCCCGGAGGACCTGCACGTGGTCATGCCCAGCCAGCGCGGACATGGCGGGTCCGACAAGCCTCCCGGCGGATACACCATCGATCACCTTGCCGGGGACGCGGCCGCGCTCCTCGAGGCCCTGGGAATCGAACGGGCCACAGTGGTGGGCCACTCCATGGGAAGTCAGGTTGCCCAGACCCTCGCCGCCGCGCATCCGGAGCGGGTCGAGCGCCTCGTGCTCATCGGCTCGGGGACCTCTTTCGTCACCCCGGAGCTGCGGGAGTTCGTCGGGGTCCTGGACCAGCTGCGGGATCCGGTTCCAACCGAGGTCGCCCGGGACTTCCAGGTGAGCACGATTCACAAGCCCATCCCCGAGGAGCTCCTCGCGACCTTCGTGGGCGAGAGCCTGAAGGTCCCGGCTCATGTCTGGCAGCAGGCCATGAGAGGCGTGCTGGAGTTCCACTCCGTGCCCTTCCTCTCGCGCCTGAGAATGCCGACCCTCGTCGTCTGGGGAGATCACGACGCCATCGTCTCCCGGGGCGAGCAGGAATTGCTGCGGCAGGGGATCGGGGGAGCGACCCTTCGCGTCTTCGATGACACGGGGCACGCGGTGCACTGGGAGCGGCCGGACCGGTTTGCCGACGAGCTCTTGACCTTCCTCAGGGAGAAGGGTCCAGCAGGCCGCGGAGGAACGCCCGCGCCTCGGTGACGTTGCGGATGCGAAGCTCGGCCCGGCTCGCTGCCGGACCCACGTGGATGGAGAACGAGCCGGGCGGCAGCGCGGCGAAGAGGTCCTCGTCCGTCCGGTCGTCGCCGAGGGCCGCGACCAGCGTCCCCCGGGGAGAGTGGGCCACCACCGCTGCCACCACCTGACCCTTGTTCACGCCCTGCGGTCGGATCTCTATCACGTGGTCGCCGGTGAGCACCTCCGCCGGGGCGTTGGAGAGCAGCGTCGCCAGGTGGAGCAGGAGATCCCCGGCCTGCGCGGCGCCAAACTCCGGGTCCGCCATGCGGTAATGCCAGGCGAGGCCGGCGGTCTTCTCCTCGACCAGAGCGCCGGGCGTCCGGGCCGCGTACTCCTCGAGGATCCTCCGGACCTGGGGCAACCAGCTGCTGGGATCGATGATCGCCCCGTTCCAGCGCTCGCCCGGCATGCGCGACCAGAAGCCGTGCTCGGCGTGAAGTCCGATGGGGAGCGACCCCAGCCACCGCTCGAGCGTGTCGCGGCGCCGCCCGCTCACCACGTGCACCACGTAGCGCCGGGACAGCGCGTCCAGCAGCGTCAGGAACGCGGCGTCCGGCACCGCGAGGTCCGGGGTGGGCGCGAACTCGACCAGGGTCCCGTCGTAGTCGAGCAGGAGCGTCGCCGAGGGCGCCGAGCGGATCCGCGCCTGGGCGGCGCTCAGCGCCGAAGGAGGGGAGGGTCGGAGCGCATGCGGCGGCTCGAGATCCGACCCGAGACGGTCCAGGAACTCGCGGGCCCAGCGGTGCACGTCGTAGGTCTCCACCCGCGCGCGGAGGGCGGTCATCCGGATGTGCCGTTCCTCGGACGGCATCTGGAGCGCTCTCCACAGCGCCTCGGCGATTCCGTCCACGTCGTAGGGGTTGACCAGCAGCGCCTCGGCGAGCTCGGCAGCGGCGCCGGTGAACTCGGAGAGCACCAGCACCCCGTCGCCATCGGTCCGCGCGGCGATGAACTCCTTGGCCACCAGGTTCATCCCGTCGCGGATGGGGGTGACCACGAGGACGTCGGCGGCTCGATACAGAGCGGCGACCTCGGTGGGGGAAAGGCCGCGGGCCAGGTACCGCACCGGAGACCAGGTGGGGGTCGCGAAGCGACCGTTGATGCGCCCCACCAGCGCGTCCACCGTCTCGCGCAGCCCCTGGTACGCCCCCACCCCGGTGCGAGAGGGGACGGCGAGCTGCACCGCGCGCACGTGCTCGCAGAGCTCTGGATGGCGGAGGAGGAGCTGCTCGTAGGCGAGCAGCCGGCGTGGGATGCCCTTGGTGTAGTCGAGACGGTCGATACCCACCAGCAGCCGCTCCGAGCCGGAGCGAAGGGCGTGGCTCTCCTGCACCACCGCCGGATCACCGGCCAGCTCCCGCCAGCGGGGGGCGTCCACGCCCATGGGGAAGACGCCCAGTCGTACCTCGCGCCCGCGCCAGGGGATGCGGTCCACCTCGGTCCAGAAGCCGGTCGTCCGCAGCACCGACGAGGAGAAGTGCCGGACATACGCCGCGGTATGGAATCCGATGAGGTCAGCGCCGAGCAGGCCCTCGAGGATCTGCTCGCGCTGCGGAAGGATCCGGAAGGTCTCCGAGGAGGGGAAGGGGATGTGAAGGAAGAATCCGATTCGCGCGTCGGGAAGCCGGGAGCGGACCAGCGCCGGCACGCGCATCAGCTGGTAATCGTGGATCCAGACCAGATCCCCCGGGCGGTGATGGGCGATGACCGCGTCGGCGAACCGGCGGTTCACTCGCTCGTAGTCCTCGAACCCCTGGACCTCCAGCGGAAGCTCGCCGGCGAAGTAGTGGAACAGCGGCCAGAGCACGCCGTTGGAGTACGACTCGTAGTACCGCTGCACCTCCTCACGGGTGAGCGGGACCTGGACCAGACGCATCGCCTCGAGACGGGCGGCGAGCTTGGTCTGATCCTTCTCCGGGAGCGGGTCCACCAGCCCCGGCCAGCCGATCCACAGCCCACCGGAGCGTTCGTGAGGTCCCCAGAGTCCGGTGGCCACTCCGCCCACGCTCGGCTGGACGTCGACTCCGTCCGCGTCCGCGCGGACCGTCACCGGAAGCCGGTTGGACACGATGAGGACGCGGGCCACTCCCTGTCGTTGTACCGGTAGCCGCGGACACCGGCACGGAACCGCCCGGCAAGTGCGCAGTTTGGAACGAGAGGATGCGGCCTGGCGGAGGACCGGTTACAGCGGCCGGCCATGCACTGGGCTCCCTGGGAGCTGTTCGATGCGGCGACCTTCGGGACCTACCTCGCCGCCGCCGCGGCGCTGGTGGCCACCCCGGGGCCGGGTCAGGCGCTGGTGATGGCGCGCACGCTCCAGGGCGGAGTCCGGGCCGGGCTGTTCACCAGCGTGGGGCTGAACCTGGGCACGGTCCTTCACACCGTGGCCGCCGCGCTGGGGCTCTCCGCGCTGCTCCTCGCCTCGGCCACGGCCTTCACCGTGGTGAAGCTGGTCGGCGCGGTCTACCTGGTGGTGCTGGGAGCCCGGATGATCGCCAGGACCTTCGGCCGGCGCGCGGTGCCCGCGGCCGACCAGCCTTCGCCCGGGTCGTCGTGGCTGCCCGGCTCGCGGTTACTCGCCCACGGAATGGTCACCGGGGTGCTCAACCCGAAAGTGGCGCTGTTCTTCCTCGCCTTCCTCCCCCAGTTCGTGCGCCCGGAACGGGGCGGGGTCTTCGTCCAGTTCGCGGTGCTGGGGCTGGTGCTGGCCACGCTCGGAGTGATCGGCGACTCGATCGTCGCGGTCATCGCCGGGCGCACCGGCCGGAAGATGGCCGCCGGCGTCTGGCGGGAGCGCCTCACCGGCAGCGTGCTGCTTGCCCTCGGCGTGAGGCTCGCGCTGGTCCGTCGATAAAGCCCGCCGGCGGCGCTCGCTCACGGCGAGATGGTCACCGGCATCAGGTTGTCCTCGGGAATGCGGTCGATCAGCTCGTTGAGCGGGTCCACGCCGGCCCGTGCGGGAACCCCGTCGGTCACCACGGTGATGGTCGAGCTGGGCCCATCGATCTTCCGCGGCTCGAGCATCAGCGCGTCACCCTTCGCGTCCAGCACTGCTACCGGGATCCAGTCGTGCAGGGGAACCTCGTGCTCCACCCCCAGCGCGTCGGCCTGGAGCTTGCGCGTCTCGAGCTCCAGGGTGACCTCGTACTTGCCGTCGGCGCGCTTGCTGGCCTTCGCCGACCTCACCCGGTTCTCGTAGAGGGTGATCTGCTCGAACTGGTCGGTCAGGTAGTACTGGAACTGCTCCGGAG
>JBKPMY010000405.1:0-13379 GCA_046732375.1 Myxococcota bacterium | reverse complement strand
CTTCGCTGGCCGGGCCGAGGCACACGCGGCGACGCTCGCCCGGGCCGGCTGGGCGCGCGCGGCCGTCCCGGCGCTGACCGAGGTCTTGGCGGCGCTGGCGGTGGCAGTGGTGCTGGCGTGGGCCGCGGGGACCATGGAGGTGGCGCCCGAGCGGCTGCTCTCCTTCCTCGCCGCGCTGATCCTCCTCTACCAGCCGGCCAAGGAGCTGGGCCGCGCCTCGCAGTTCGCCACCCAGGGGGTGGCCGCGGCGGAGCGCCTCCTCGAGGTGCTCGAGACGCCGCCGCTGGTCACCGACGCGGCCGGGGCCAAGCCCGCGCCGCGGCTCACCAGAGCGGTGCGCCTCGACACCGTGAGTCTCGCCTACGGCGATCGCCCCGCGCTCGCCCGCCTCGAGCTGGAGATTCCGGTGGGGAAGGTCACCGCCCTGGTGGGACCGAGCGGAGGAGGGAAGAGCAGCGTCGCCGCGCTGCTGCTCCGCTTCGTCCGCCCCGACGCCGGTCGCATCCTCTGGGATGGGACGGACGTGGAAGCGTGCACCATCGCCTCGCTCCGTTCCCAGATGGCGCTCGTCACCCAGGAGCCGCTCCTCTTCTCCGGGACGGTGCGCGAAAATCTCTTGTCTGCGCGCCCGGAGGCGACCGGGGGCGAGCTGCGCGCGGCGCTCCGCGCGGCCCGGGCCGAGGAGTTCGTCATGGCTCTGCCGCGCCAGTGGGACACCCCGCTGGGCGAGCGGGGTGCGCGGCTGAGCGGCGGACAGCGGCAGCGCCTCGCCCTCGCCAGGGCGGTGCTCAAGGACGCCCGTCTCCTGGTGCTCGACGAGGCCACCAGCAGCCTCGATCCCGAGGGAGAGCGGGAGGTCCAGACCGCGCTGGAGAGCGTGCTCCCCGGCCGCACCGCGCTGGTCATCGCTCACCGGCTCCAGACCATCGCCCGGGCGGACCGCATCCACGTGCTGGTGGCCGGGCGGGTGGTGGAGCAGGGGACGCACCAGGAGCTCCTCCTCCGCGGTGGCTGGTACGCCGACGCCTGGACGCTCCAGCACCCACCCCCGGCGGCCACGGGGACCACCCGGTGAAGCGGCCCAGCATGGTGCTCCGGCCGATCCGGCGCCGGAGGAAGACCCCGGGATGGATCCGCCTCCTCCGCTGGGCGCTGCTTCTGCTCGCCCTCACCCTGGGATGGTTCGCGCTGCTGGCGGCGGTCCGGCCGCTGCCGCTCACGCCCCCGCCGGCCACTCGCGAGCTCCGGGGCGCGTGGCACGTGCACACCACCCGCAGTGACGGTCGGGGCAGCCCCACCGACGTGGCCGTCGCGGCGCGGGCGGCCGGGCTCGACTTCCTCATCCTCACCGACCACAACCCGCGGGAGCTTCCCACCCCGGTGCGGGAGGAAGGCGTGCTCCTCGTCCCGGGCCAGGAGTCGAGCACGCCCTTCGGGCACCTGGTCGACGTGGGAACCCGGCGGGCGCTGACCGACGCCGAGAAGGTCTCCGCGCCGGTGCGGGCCGTCCTCGAGCTGGGTGGTCTGGCGGTCCTGGCCCATCCGCTCCACCCCAAGCGAGCATGGACCGATCTCGCCCAGGCGCGGGCCGCGAGCGGGGTAGAGGTGTGGAGCGGCGACTCCGCCTGGGGAGCGCTTCGCCAGCGTCCGTTCACCCGCCTCCTTCCCGCGCTGGGGACGGCACTGGTGAGCCCGGAGCGTGCGCTGGTGTACGCGCTCGCCGAGGCACGGCCGGTCGAGGACTGGCTGCTGTCCCTGGACGGGCCGGAGCCGAAGCTCGCCTTCTGCGGTCCGGATGCGCACGGCTGGCCGAGCTACGGCGCGGCCTTCCGCTGGATGTCCCTCCACCTCACCGGCATCACCTCGCTTCCCGAGGCTCCGGCCGAGGCCGCGCAGGCGCTGGTCCAGGAGCTCCGCGCGGGCCGCTTCTACTGCGCGGTGGACGCCCTCGCTCCCGTCGCCGGCTTCGCCGTGCTCCCGGCCGACCGGCGGACGTTCCGGGTCGGGGAGGTGCTCGAAGTTCGGCTCCCGGCGGTGCGCCCGACCGGAACCCGGCTCCACGTGCACGGGCCGGGGCGGGCTCTGGACGCCTCCCACGTCCGGCTCGAGGCTCCGGGTCAGGTGCTCGTGGAGGTGCAGGTGGAGACTCCGGGGCTGGGGCTCGGCGACGTGTCCTGGCCCTGGCTGCTGGCCCAGCCGGTGAAGGTGGAGGCGGCCCCGTGAGGCGGGCCCTGTACGTGCTGCTCAGCACCATCGCCTTCATCCTCGTTTCTCCGGTGCTGCTGCTCGCGCGGAAGACGCGGCGTGGGCTGCTGGAGCGCTTCGGGTTCTACCGGTCGGAGGCGGTGCCTCAGGGAGGCTGGCCGCGGGTCTGGCTCCACGGGGCGAGCGCGGGAGATCTCCAGGCGCTCTCGCCGATGATCGCCCGCTTCCGCGAGCGGTACCCCGACGCGCGCATCTTTCTCACCACCATGACCGACACCGGCCGGGCGATGGCCGAGCAGCGTCTCTCCGCCCAGGTCGACGGGGTGCTCTACGCGCCCTGGGATCTCCCGGGGGCCACCCGGCGGGCGATGCGCGCGCTGCGGCCTGATCTCCTGGTCCTCGAGTACGCGGAGATCTGGCCCAACCTGATCCACGCCGCCCGGGCAGCGGGGTCCCGGGTGGTGCTCACCAACGGGCGCTTCTCCCCCGAGCGCCTCCGTGGATACCGCACACTCTTCGCGGTGTTCGGCAATCCGCTCACCGAGCTGGACCTGCTTCTGATGCGCGAGGACGACGAGGCCGAGCGCGCTCTCGCCCTCGGCGCGCCGCTGGACCGGGTGTGGGTGACCGGGAACACCAAGTTCGACGGGCTCGCGGTGCCCGAGCCGTCCCCGGAGGACGAGGCGCTCCGGACGGCGCTGGGGCTTCCGCAGGACGCCCCGGTGCTGATGGGCGGCAGCACCCACGAGGGCGAGGAGGAGATTCTCCTCTCGGTGTGGCAGCGCCTGCGCGAGGCGCACCCCGGGCTACGGCTGGTGCTCGCTCCTCGGTACGTGGACCGCGCAGCGCGGGTGCAGTCGCTGGCGCAGGCCCGGAACGTCGAGGCGGGCCGCCGCACCGGAGGACCGGCGGGCGCACCGGTCATGGTGCTGGACACCATCGGCGAGCTGGCCCGGGTCTACCGGCTGGCGACGGTGGTGTTCGTCGGCGGGAGCTTCACCCCCCGCGGCGGGCAGAACATCCTCGAGCCCGCGGCGCAGGGGAGGCCGGTCCTCTTTGGGCCGCGCATGGACAACTTCCGGGACAGCGTGCAGGTGCTGCTCGGCCGGGGCGGCATCCAGGTCGCGGACGCCGAGCAGCTGTACCGGGTCCTCTCCGAGCTGCTCGGCCGGCCGGACGTGCTGGCCAACCTCGGGAGCCTCGCCGCCCAGTCGGTTCGCCTGGTGTCGGGCGCCAGCCAGCGCAACGTCGACCTCGTCGCCCGTCTTCTGCTCGGGGCAGGAACCCGCCCGATGCCGCGGAGAGCGGGGTCGGCGGGATGACCCCGGTGGTGCTCCTCCACTTCCACGCGCGGCGCACCGGGGTGACACGTCACGTGGAGGATGTCGGCCGTCGGCTACCGGCCCACGTGATTGGCTGGGGGCCGCTCCGGGGCGTCCGCCGGCTGCCGTGGCGCGCGCTCCTGGACATGGCGAGGAGCGGACCGCTGGTGGTGCACGCCCACCGGAATCTGGAGCTGCTGGCGGCGCTGCTGCTCCGGAGCCTGCGGCCGTCGGTGCAGGTCGTCTTCACCCGTCACTCGGCGGGACGTCCCTCGGGCTGGACGCGCTTCCTCGCGCGCCGGGCGAATGCGCGCGTGGTCCTGACCCGGGTGGCGCTCCGCGAGCTGGGGCTCCGCGCGGAGGTGGTGCCGCACGGCGTGGACGTCCAGCAGTTTGCGCCGCCGGCGGACCGCGCCGGGGCCTGGCGCTCGCTCGGCGTGGGCGGAAGCCTCGGAGTGGGCGCGGTGGGACGCATCCGCCCCTCCAAGGGACAGCAGGATCTCGCCGCGGCCTGGGCGAACCTCGGCCCGAGATTCCCCCGCTGGCGGGCCGTGCTCGCCGGGCTCGTGACCCGGCGCTGGCGGGCCTTCGCCGGGCGCCTGGCGGGGCTCGAGCAGCTGGGAGAGCTGGACGACGCCGCCGCGGTGTACCGGGGATTGACGGTGCTCGTGCAGCCGTCCCGGCAGGAGAGCTTCTCGCTCGTGCTGCTCGAGGCGATGGCCAGCGGCTGCTGCGTGGTGGCGGCGGCGCTCCCGCATTATCCGGAGCTGGTGGAGCACGGGGTGACCGGCTTCCTCTACGCACCGGGGGACGTGCCGGCGCTGGTGGAGCTTCTCGAGCCGCTGCTCGCCGAGCCGTCGCGGGCGGAGGCGGTGGGCCGCGCGGCGATGGCCGAGGTGCGGGCCCGCTGGACGCTCGAGGCCGAGGTGGAGGCACTGCGCCGGCTGTACACGAAGCTGGAGCGGTTCCGGTGAGGATCCTCCACCTCCTCTCCAGCCCGGTGTGGAGCGGCCCGGCCGAGCCGCTCGCGTTCCTGGCCGGGGCGCAGCGCGCGCTGGGGCACGCGGTGTCGGTGGCCATCGACTCGACGCGGACGGGAACGGGCTCGGAGGAGTCGGCGGCGCCGCGGCTCGAGGCGCTCGGATTGCTCGATTCTCGGGGCCTGAGGCTGTCCACCCGAGACGGCGCGGCCGGAGTGTGGCGAGATGCACGCCTGCTGCGGACGCTGGAGGCGGACGTGGTGCACACCCACTTCAGCCACGACCACTGGGTGGCCGCGCTGTCGAGACACCGGGGCGTCCGGGTGCGCTCCTTCCATGCCGGCCGCTCGCTCCGGGCGCTCCGTCCGCCGGCCGCGGCCTACACGGTGCCGACGCCGGAGCTGGGATCAGGTCTCGCGGAGCCGTGGATGGTGCTTCCGCCGCTGGTCCCACCCGCGTTCCGTCCCCCCGCGGACCGTGCCGGGCTCCAGGCCTCGCTCGACCTCACCCCGCCGGTCATCGGCATGGTCTCCACCTTCCAGCCCTCCCGCCGCCACGAGCTGGCGCTGGAAGCCTTCGGCCTGGTGAAGGCGCGCCTGCCCCAGGCGACGCTGGTGCTGGTCGGCGACGGGAAGCTCGGGCCTGCGCTGCGGGCGCGCGCCGAGGCCCTGGGCCTTCCGGTGCGCTTTCCCGGGTACCAGAGCAGCGACTCCCTCCTGCGCTGGATGCAGGCGATGGACGAGCTGTGGGTTCTCGGGCTGGGGAACGACGAGGCGGGCCGTGCGGCGCTGCAGGGCAGGGCGGTCGGTGCGCGCGTGGTGGGCGTGCACCAGGGGGCGCTCTCGGCCTGGGCGGACACGCTCCTCGAGGCGCCGACGCCCGAGGCCCTGGCCCGGGTCGCCCTCGGCGAGGAGCGGCGGGCGGTCGCGATTCCCGAGGTGCGCGCGGTGGCGGAGGCGCTGCTCGGGCTCTACGCGCGCGCGGGAGCGAAGGCATGAGCGGCTGGGTCGAGCGGCTGTTCTACCCGGAGCGTCCCGAGGGAACGTTCCGCGAGCTGGCGCTGTCGCCGCTGGCGGTGGTGGAGTCGCTCTTCGCCGCGGGCGTGCAGGTGCGGACCACGGCCCGGCGGCGCGGGTGGCTCCACGCCGAGCGGGTGCCTGGGCTTCGGGTCATCTCGGTGGGAAACGTGCAGGTGGGCGGGGCGGGGAAGACGCCGGTGGTGCGGGAGCTGGCCGAGCGTCTGGTTGCCCGAGGAAAGCCGCTGGCGATCCTCACCCGCGGGTACGGCCGCACCGCCACGACCGACGTGCGCGTGGAGGGGCCGCCCTGGCCGGAGCCGGAGCGGTGCGGGGACGAGCCACTGATGCTCGCGCGCAGCCTGCCCTCGGTGACGGTCTGGGTGGGGAGCGATCGGGTCCGGCTGGCAGGGCTCGCGGCCCGGTGCGGGTCGGGGGTGGCGTTGCTCGACGACGGGTTCCAGCACTGGCGGCTCCAGCGCGATGCGGACGTGGTGGTGGTCGACGAGGCGGTGGGGCTGGGCAACGGACACCTGCTCCCCCGCGGGCCACTGCGCGAGCCGCCGTGGGCGCTGGGTCGAGCGACGCTCCTCTGGGTCCGGGCGGCGGAGGTGCCGGTCACGGTGCCCTGGCCGGAGGGCATTCCGCGGGTCCGGGCACGCCACGGACCACGCGACGTGGTGGCTCCGGGCGGCGAGGTGCATCCGCCGGGCGTGCTCCGCGGCCGGAGAGTGGTGGGATTCGCGGGAATCGGCCGTCCCACCTCGTTCCGGAGGACGCTGGAGAGCCTGGGCGCCGAGGTGGTGGGGTTCACCGACTTTCCGGACCACCACCGGTTCGGGGGAGACGAGCTGCGCGAGCTGGAGCGGCAAGCCTCGGCGACCGGCGCCTGGCTGCTCACGACGGAGAAGGACGCGGTGCGGTGTCCCGAGGGTGCGCCGGTGCACGTGCTGCGGCTGGGGGTGGAGGTCCTCGAGGGCGGGGAGCACCTGGAGCGGGTCCTCATCGGGTAACCGCTCCGAGCTCGCGCGGGCGATCAGGACCGGGTCACGTCCGTGAAGGGGAAGACGCCACGTGCCTCGAGGTCGGCCACCACTCCCGTCGAGCCTTTGCTGCGGCACCGTCGCAACTCGTCCGCGGTAATGCCGAGGCAGAGGAGCAGGTCGAAGTTCGTGCCGCCGAACTGGAACGGAGCCCGGAGCGCAGGCGAAGCGAAGAGGAGGCCCTTCAGCCTCCCACCCGGAAAGACGGGACAGTCCATGGTCTCACCCGGGTTCAGCGCGGCATCGAAGGTGTACCGCGCGAGCTGCGAGATGAGCTTCGCCGCCCACGGCTCCTCGCGCGGCATGCAGATCATCAGTTCATAGGTCCTCCCCCGCTGGTTGGGCAGCGGGTTGATTCCGGTCACGCCGGTCAAGCCGCCGGTTACGTGGGCAAGCCCCGGAACGTATTTCCGGAACGTCATGACATCGGCACCGCCGCCGAGGTTCAGCGGCGGGGCGGCGGTCAGGACTTGGGGATCCTTGGGTCCGAGGAGTGCCTCCAGGGCTTCGAGCCGCAGGCGCCAGGCCTCCATGTACTCGGCCATCGGTTCCCCCTTTGTCGTGCGCGGGAGTCCATCCTAGTCCTGGAGCCGGATGGCCGGTGCCGTTGAGGGTCGAGGAATTGGCGCCAGGTGGCCGGGGTATGGGACAAGCTGGGACCGTGGCGTCCGAACTGTCGCGGCTGCTGTCTGGCTTCCGCGGGCGCAAGCTCGTGGTGGTCGGGGACCTCGTGGCCGACCACTACGTCTACGGGCAGACCGACCGGGTGAGTCGTGAGGCGCCGGTGCTGGTCGTCCGGCACGAGTCGTCCGAGGTGACCCTCGGAGGTGCGGCGAACGCGGCGGCCAACGCGCGGGCGCTGGGGGCCGAGGTGACGGCGGTGGGCGTGCTCGGTCGTGACGAGATGGGTGAGGCGGTCCGCCAGCGGTTCGCCGAGCGCGGCATCCGGGTGGTGGCCGTGGACGCTCCGTTCACCGAGACCAAGACGCGGATCCTCGCCGGGGGGCTGAACACTTCCCGCCAGCAGATGCTCCGGCTGGACCGGGGCAACCCGCTGCCGCTGCCGGCTGCCGTCTCGGCACGGCTCCGCCAGGTGGTGGAGGAGGCTGCTCACGGGGCGGACGCGGTGCTGGTGAGCGACTACGGTGGGGGCGTCGTGGGCGATGCGACGCGGGCCACGCTGCGCCATCTCGCCTCGAGCGGGACGCTGGTGGCGGTGGACTCGCGGTACGCGCTCGGAGGGCTGACCGGATTCCGGGCGGCGAAACCGAACGAGCCCGAGCTCGCCACGCTGACCGGGCTGCCGGTGGAGGACGATCGCGCGCTGGCGCGAGCGGTCGGAACCGCGCTGACGATGCTCGACGCCCAGGTGCTGCTGGTGACGCGCGGCCGGCGGGGGATGGCGCTGCTGGAGCGCGGCGGGGAGGTGCAGCTGCTCCCGGCGCACGGGACGCGAGCGGCGGTGGACGTCACGGGGGCGGGCGACACGGTGATGGCTGCCTTCACCCTCGGGCTCGCGGCTGGCGGCTCGCCGCGGGCGGCGGCGGAGCTGGCGAACGTGGCGGGTGCGCTGGTGGTCCTCAAGACCGGGACGGCGCCGGTGACGGCGGACGAGCTGGTGTCGGAGCTGGGCGGCCGGTGAGCACGGCGGGGAAGGTCCAGCCGCTCGAGGTCGTCGCGGCGGCGGTGGAGACCGCGCGGGAGGCGGGGAAGACGGTGGCCCTCGCCAACGGCTCGTTCGACCTGCTGCACGTCGGGCACGTCCGCTACCTCGAGGGGGCGAAGGCGCTGGCCGACCTCCTGGTGGTGGCGGTGAACGACGACGCCTCGGTGCGCGCGCTGAAGGGGCCCGGGCGCCCGCGCATCCCGGCGGCGGAGCGGGCAGAGCTGGTGGCGGCCCTGGCCTGCACTGACCACGTGGTGCTCTTCGGCGAGCCGGACGTGCGAGCCGTGCTCCGGCGGCTCCGGCCCCACCTGCACGTCAAGGGGACGGACTACACGCCGGAGACGGTTCCTGAGCGCGACGAGCTCGCCGCCTGGGGTGGGCGAGTGGCCATCGCCGGGGATCCGAAGGACCACAGCACCTCCGAGCTGCTGGAGCGACTCGGCCGCCGCGACTAGCCCGCCCAGGACCGGCTGGAATCCAGGCACTCCGGAGTCGCCGAGGTACTTCGTCCTCCAGAGGACGCCCGATCCTGAACCCCTGGAAATGGGCGCCGGTCAGGCATCGTCTTCGCAGCCGGACCAGATGAGCCGGATCGCACTCCTTTCGCTGCTGCTCGGGGTCGGCGCTGCGGATGCGCCGCCGGTTCCTGTCGCCGATCACCATCAGCACCTCTTCAGCCCTTCGATCTCCGCACTTCTTGCGCCGAGCTCGGACGGCTTCCAGGGGATCACGGCGCGAGAGCTGATTGCCCACCTCGATGCCGCCGGGATCCGCCGAGCGACGGTCCTGTCCGTCGCCTACATGTACGGCAGCCCGGCGCGTACCGTCGATGACGAGTACGCCAGGGTCCGCGCAGAGAACGACTGGACCGCTGCTCAAGCCGCCGAGTACCCGGAACGGCTGCGTGCCTTCTGCGGTTTCAATCCCCTGAAGGAGTACGCGCTCGAGGAGCTCGCTCGCTGTGCGAAGGACCCGAATCTCCGGCACGGGATCAAGCTCCACTTGGGCAACTCGGACGTGCAGCTGGAGAACCCGGCGCACGTTAAGAAGCTGCGGCGGGTCTTCCAGGCTGCGAACGAGCATCGGATGGCGATCGTCGTTCACCTGAGGGCATCGATCTCGAGGAAGCGGCCCTACGGCGCGGCCCAGGCGAAGGCCTTCCTGGAGCAGGTGCTCCCGCTCGCGCCGGACGTCGTCGTGCAGGTCGCACACCTTGCGGGCACGGGTCCTGGATACGACGACCCTCCGGCGGACAGCGCCATGGGGTTCCTGGCCGAGGCAGTCGAGAAGCATGACCGGCGAACACGGAACGTGTGGTTCGACGTCACCGCGGTCGCGAACGACATCGCGCCGGCAGACGTCCCCCGCGTCGTGAAGAGGATTCGCCAGGTGGGGGTCGATCGTGTCCTCTTTGGTTCGGACGCGGCGGTGAAGCCCAATCTCGCACCCCGCGAAGCATGGGCGGCGTTCCGGAAACTGCCGCTCACCCAGGCCGAGTTCGAGCGCATCGCCAGGAACGTGGCGCCCTATCTCCAGTGACGGGACGGATCGCGAACAGGGCGTCCAGGGGTCCGCGCGGCGGGGGCCCTCATTCGCCGAGAGGCTTAAGCAATAACTTCGAAGCCGAGTGCGGACGCGCTCTCAATGGCTGAATCACTGTTCCAATATTTTACGTTCGGTCGGCCATCCGCGGCTGTCCCGCCGGCGGACTCTGGTCATTTCAACGCGTCCGCGAAGGTCCGCACTGCAAGATCGACTGCCCTCGCCGCGCGATGGTCGTCTCCAATCACGCTCGTGAGATCGAGGACCTCGTGGGGTGAGAACCGGTAACCCCAGCGCTCCGGATCCATCTTGAGAAACAGTGCGAGGGTCGGTGCGCCGACCGCCACGGAGAGGTGCATCGGACCCGAGTTGTTGCAGACGGTGCACCCGGCTGCCGCGAGGAGAGCGGCGAGCTCATCGAGATTCGTGGGAGGGGCGAGCCGCGCGTTGGGCACTCCGCTCGTGACTTCCCTCGCCAGCTGCTCCTCTCCCGGTCCCCAGGCGACGACCACGCTGCGCCCGAGCTCGGTGAGCACCCGGCCTGCGAGCGAGAACAGCCCGGGAGGGATGCGCCTCCATCCGAGTCGGCCCCCCGGCACCAGGATGGCGTGCGGGGTGGCTCGAACCCGATCGAGGAAGGGCTTCCGCGACTCGGAGATCCGTGGCGTGCGGAAGCTGGGCAGGAGCAGCGGCGGATCGAGCAGCGGCGACAGCAGATGCAGGCGCTGGGCGAGCTCGGAGCGGGTGTCGGTGCGGGCCGCGACCAGCACGTCGTGGAGTGGGCCGGTGGGTGCCACCGCCGGCCCGATGACCTGGGTCTCGCCGGCCACCAGCCGGGAGACGAGCGCGGAGGTGACCCCCGGGACCTCCCAGTTTCCGCAGTCGACCACCACGTCCCACGGGCCAGCGCCCCGGACCGCGCGGATGCCAGGGGCGAGCGGCCCGAGGGCGAGCACTCGCCGGTCGAGGGTGAGGAGGCGATCCACGGCCGGGTGGCCATCGAGGACTCGCGCGGTCTTCTCGTGGACCAGCACGTCCACCGCCGGAGCCGGCCGGAGCCCCTTCAGGGCCAGCGCCAGCGGCGTGATGAGCAGCGCCTCGCCCACGCGGTGGTCGATGCGCACCAGCAGGACGCGGCCCACCCCGGTCGGCAGCGTCGGGACCGACCTGCGGAAGACCCGTGCCGCCGCCCTGGCCAGGGCCCGCTTCCCGGTGCCTTCCAGTCGCTTGTGCCAGGGTTCCATGCGTTCGCCCTTGACGGCCGGTGCGGCGCCTCCTAGCACCCCTGGATACATGCTCAAGAGCATGACCGGCTTCGGGACGGGGCGGTCGCGCGCCGGCGACGAGGAGATCTCCGTCGAGGTCCGGGCGGTGAACCACAAGCACCTCGAGGTCAAGGTGCGGCTTCCCCGCGAGCTGTCCGCCCTCGAGCCGGCGGTCTTGAGGGCGGTGCGGGCGCGGTGCACCCGGGGCGCCGTGGACGTGGCGGTCCGCAGGAGCGCGAGCACCGTCACCGGCGCGGTCCCCACGGTCGATGCGGCCATGGCCCGGGCCTGGCGCGAGGCGCTGCGTGCGGTGGCGCGGGCGACGGAGCTCGCCGATGCCCCGAACGCGGCGCAGATCGCGAACCAGCCCGGCGTGGTGCGCATGGAGGAACCCCTGACCGACCTGGCGGTGGCGGATGCCGCCCTCGAGCAGGCGCTCGCCGCCGCCCTCGACGCGCTGGTGGCGATGCGCGAGCGCGAGGGAAGGGCTCTGGAGGCAGACCTGTCGGCGCGGCTGCAGCGCGTGGCCGTGCTCACCTCGGAGGTCGCAGCGCTCGCGCCGAGGACGGTGGAGACCTACCGGGCCCGACTTCAAGAGCGGGTGGCGGATCTCCTCAAGGGAGCAGCGGTGGACGAGGCCCGGCTGGTCCAGGAGGTGGCGCTCTTCGCCGAGCGCACCGACGTGGCCGAGGAGGCCACCCGGCTGCAGGCCCACCTCCAGGCCTTCCGGGGCTTCCTCGGCGGGACCGAGCCGGCGGGACGGCGGATGGACTTCCTCGTCCAGGAGATGCACCGGGAGGTCAACACCACCGGGAGCAAGAGCCAGTCGACCGAGGTCTCCACCCGCGTCGTCGAGCTCAAGGCGGAGCTGGAGCGGATCCGCGAGCAAGTGCAGAACGTCGAATGAGCGAGGAAGCCATCCACCGCGGTCTGTTGCTGGTGCTCTCCGCCGCGTCGGGGACGGGGAAGACCACGCTGGCCCGGCGACTGGTCCAGGCGCATCCGGACGCCGAGTTCAGCGTCAGCGTGACCACCCGCGAGCCGAGGGGCGCCGAGCGGGACGGGGTGGACTACCGCTTCGTCGATGCCCTCACCTTCCAGCGGATGATCGAGCAGGACCAGCTCGTGGAGTGGGCCGAGGTGCACGGCAACTTCTACGGCAGCCCCCGGTCGGTCGTGGACCGGGCCTTCTCTACCGGAGGCATCGCCGTCTTCGACATCGACGTGCAGGGCGGGCGGTCCATCCGCCGGCGGTACCCGGAGGCGGTACTGGTCTTCGTGCTGCCCCCGAGCATGGCCGAGCTGGAGCGCCGTCTCCGGGAGCGGGGTACCGAGAGCGAGGATGCGATCCGCCGCAGGATGCTCGCCGCCCGCTCCGAGCTGGAGCAGGGGACGCACGACTACGACTACGTGGTGGTCAACGACACGGTGGACCGGGCCTACGCCGAGCTGGAGGCCATCGTCTCCGCCGAGCGGAGCCGGCGCGGAAGAGTGGACCTCGCCGCCCTCGGGTTCGAGGCACCGAAGCGAGGCAGTTGACACGGCCCGTCGAAGTCTCTATCTAGCGCGCCCCTCGGCGCGGTCGGGCGAGGCGTGGTGGTGGGCAGCACGTCGGGCGGGTGAGGTGGTCGGCGGCTGATCGCTCCCTCGGGGAGCGGACGTGGCGGTCGGGAGGGCAGGGCACAACCGAATAGCTTCCGCGCGGTTTGACAGGTCCGGTACCCGCGTTAAGGTAGACGGACCACCTCCGAAGTCCTTCAAGGGCTACGGCAGGTTGACAGGGTCGGACTCCAGCGGTATGAAGGCCGACCCTCGGACGAACCACCCCCGGATCAGCGGCGGGCTGGGTCCTCTCCGAGATCCCCAGCTCAGCTCATGGATGCTCGTATAGGCCCTTGAAATGACTCGGGTTCCCGCCCTGAGCGGGTGCTTGACAGCCTCCGATGCCGACCGTAGAAGGGTCGGCCCGCCGTCGGACCGGTGAAGGTCCGGCGAACGGTGGCTCGGTCTTTGAAAACCGGATAGCAAGTCCAAGACGATTGCGGAAACCGCAGTCAATTCAATTGGATGCGCACGACCCCTTCCGTCCGCCGTGAGGCAGATCGGAGCGGGAGCGGTGCGTGTCCCGAACAGCGACTCCTGCTCGAGCAGATCCCGGCGCGCACGCCCGTGAGGGCCATGCGACGACGAGCTCTGCGAGACGGGAGGTACGCCAGTTCAAACAATTCAATTTTTAATTGGAGAGTTTGATCCTGGCTCAGAACGAACGCTGGCGGCGTGCCTAACACATGCAAGTCGAGCGCGAATGGAGCAATCCTAGTAGAGCGGCGCACGGGTGCG
>JBKPMY010000404.1:0-5639 GCA_046732375.1 Myxococcota bacterium | reverse complement strand
GTGCCGAGCGCCCGGGCGATCTCCAGCCGCTTCAGCTCGCCGATGCTCAGGACGCCCGCCTTCGCCGAGGCCCGATGACCGAGCTGCGTGCGGGAGAGAACCTCGTCGACCCGCTCGCGTGCCTTCGCTCCGCGGAGCCGCAGCCGCCCGTAGAGCACCCCGACCCGGATGTTGTCCGCCACCGTCATGTCGCGGAACGGCTTGACGATCTGGTGGGTGCGGACGAGGCCGCGGGCGACGACCTCGTCGTTCCGGAGCCCGGTGAGATCCTCACCCCGGAACCGGACGTTCCCGGTGGTCGGGGTGATGGCGCCCACCAGACAGGAGAAGAGCGTCGTCTTCCCCGCGCCATTGGGGCCGATGACCGAGAAGATCTCGCCGCGGTTCACCTCGAAGGAGACCGAGTCCAGCGCCAGGAGCCCTCCGAAGCGCTTGCTCACGCTGGACACGACGAGGATCGGCCCGTTCTCAGCTGGCACGGCGGGCCTCTCCCACCGGCGGCTGCGCCCGCCGCCGTGGCCGTAGACCGATCAGCCGCTCCCAGAGCCCCACGATTCCCTTCGGCTCGAACAGCATCACCACGATGAGCAGCCCCCCGTAGATGAAGAGGTACGAGTCGCGAAGCGTCGGGCTGGCCAGCAGCTTGATCTGCAAGTAGCTGAAGAGGAGCGCGCCAATTACCGGACCGGTGATCGTCGCCATCCCGCCCACGATCGGCATGAGCACGATGGTGAGCGACAGCCGGAAGTCGAACACGCTCCCGGGGCTGATGTACTGGAAGTTGGTCGCGAAGACGCCCCCCGCGATCGCCACCAGCGCCGCGGAGATCGCGTGGGCCGCCAGCTTGGCCTGGGTGGAGTGGACGCCCAGCGCCTCGGCGCCGTCGATGTCCTGGCGAATCGCCTCCAGCGCGAGCCCGAAGGCGTGCTGCTGCAGCCAGGCCACCAGCGCCAGGGTCAGCAGGGCGAGGACCACCATCGCGTAGTAGTTGGCGTTGAAGTCGAACGTCCCGGGAGGCATCCGCAGCCCGCTCGAGCCGCCGGTGAACTCGAGCCCCGAGGCGATGACCCGCACCGCCTCGCCCACCCCGATGGTTGCGATGGTGAAGTAGGGGCCGCGGAGCCGAAACGTCGGCAGGCCCACGACCACACTGAAGGCCACCGCAAGCGCCGCGCCCACCGGGAGCGTCAGCCACGGGGACCAGCCGGCGTTTGCCAGCAGCACCGTGGTGTACGCGCCGATGCCCACGAACGCCGAGTACCCGAGTGACACCTGCCCGGCGAACCCGCCCAGAAGGTTCCAGGCCGACGCCAGCACCACGAAGAACGCCATGTTCCACAGGTCGTTCAGCGTGCCGCGCTCGGCGAACGCCGGCGCCAGCAGGAGGAACGCGGCGAAGAGCACCCCCGGCACCAGCGCCGGATGGCGGCGGAGCAGGGCGGTCATCGCGCCACCACCCGGCGGTCGAGCATCCGCCACAGCCCCGGCAACCCGCCCGGCGCCGCCACCAGCACCACCACCAGGAGGGTGAAGCTGATCGCGTCCTGGTAGGAGACCGGGATGGAGGTGTAGGCGGAGGCGAAGTTCTCGATGAAGGCGAGGACCAGCGCGCCCACCGCCACGCCGGTGAAGCTCTCCATCCCCCCGAGCACGATGATGCAGAACGCCTTCAGGAGAAAGCTTCGTCCGAAGTCGGGGGTGAACGCGTACAGCGTGCTGAGCATGCTCCCGGCCATCGCGGCGAACGCGGTGCCGATGCCGAAGGCGACCGCGGCGATCTGCCCGGCGTTGACCCCCGAAAGCATCGCCGCGTCCCGGTTCTGGGTGACCGCTCGGATCGCCTTGCCCAGGTATGTCCGGCGCAAGACGAGGTTGAGCCCCACCAGGGAGAGGATGCTCACCACGAACACCAGGATCTGCGGCACCCCCAAGCGGCCGCCGAGGAACGGGACCGACTCCATGGTGTAGGGGGTGAGGATCGACTGGGTGTCCCCGCCCCAGATGGCATAGGCCAGGTTCTGCAAGACCAGCCACACGCCGAACAACAACAGGAGCGACTGCATCGAAGGCCCCGCGGCCGAGCGCGGGAGCCAGCGGATGAGCGTGGCGTAGAGAGCCATCCCGAGGACGAAGAACGCCGGGGCCACGATGATCATCGACAGGAAGGGGTCGAGCCCGAACCGGTCGTTCAGCGCCCAGGTCGCGTACGCTGCCAGCATCATCAGCCCGGCGTGCGCCAGGTTGATGATCCGCATCACGCCGTAGATGACCGCCAGCCCGTAGGACATGGTGGCGTACAGGCCGGCGGCCAGGAGCGAGTTCAGGGCGACAATGACGAACTTCTGCACCGCGGCGACTCCCGCCCCGGGCCGGGGCTCACTTCGCAGGGATGGGTGCGATCGGCTCGCCGGTCTTGGCGTCCTTGGGCCAGACCAGGTCCACCTTCCCGCCGGGCTTGTTCTGGGTGACCACGAAGGGAAGATCCGCCTGTCCGGTCTTGGTGAAGGTCAGCACCTGGCCGGGGACGATGCTCTTCTCCATCTTCAGCCCGACGAGCGCGGCGCGGATCTTCTCCGGCTCGAGCGAGCCGGCCTTCGAGATGGCGGCGAGCAGCGCCCGCACCGTCTCGTAGCCCATCGCGTTGTACCACTGCGGGTCGGTGCCGGTGGCCGCCTTGTACCGGTCCTTGAACTCCTTCACCTGGGGGTAGGGCAGCAGCTCGGACCACCAGCCGCTGGCGAACACGTAGTCGGTGGCGGGACCGAGCGCCTTGCGTGCCGCCGCGTCGGAACCCCGGGCCCCGTGGGTCAGCATCTGATGCTTCAGACCCATCTGGGTGTAGGTCCGGTGCATGGCGATGAAGTCCTCGAGGTGCGAGTCGGCGAGGAACAGGTCCGCCTTGGCCTCGGCCACCCGCTGGAGCAGCGGGCGGTAGTCGGTGGTGTTCAGCTCGAACTTCTCCTGGACCACCACCTTGTAGCCGGGGTGGCTCTTGATGAAGTCGTTCACCCCCTTGGCGTAGTCGTTGCCGTGCTCGGTGTTCTCGGTGACCAGGGCGATGGTGAGCGGCGTCTTGAGCTTGCCCTGCTTCACCAGGTCGTCGAGGAAGTTCATCTGCGTCTCGGCGAGGTGCTCCACTGGCGAGAGCGTTCCGAACACCCATTTGCTCCGGCCGAAGATGGCCGTGGCCCCGGCGCCGCCGGAGAGGAACGGAACGCCGTAGCGGTCCGGCACCACCGACTGGGCCTGCACCAGGTGTGACCCGTAGCCGCCGATGATCGCGTGCGCCTTGTTCTGGGTGATGAGCTGCTCGACCAGCTGCGCGCTCTTCGCCGTGTCCGACGTGTCGTCGAGCAGCGCGAGGTTCACCTTCATCTTCTTGGCGCCGACCTGCACGCCGCCCGCGTCGTTGGCCTCCTTCACTGCGAGCTCTGTGGCCTGCTTGTAGGCGCCGCCGATCTTGGATTCCTTGCCAGTGATCGGCAGCACCGCGCCGATCCGGATCTCGTCCTGCGCGCGCACCGGAAGTCCGAGCAGCATGACTGCGAGCGCGCCGAACCAGGTGATTCGCACCATGTCACCCTCCGACGAACGGTTGTGTCAGGCGCCGTCCACGTAGCACGTCCGCCGGGGCTCCCCGCACCCGGAAAACATGCGACGCAGCGCAGCACGTCGTTGCGCGGTCAAAGTTACGAACGACCCCGGCGCCCGGCGAGCACGACCAGCCCCTCGAGCGGCCGCTCCACTCCGAAGGCCTCGCGCTCCTCGGCCTCGACGCCGTGGGCGCGCAGGATGTCCCGTGCCTGCCCCGGCTCGAAGGTGATGTTCCGGTGGTGCTCGTCGGTCCGTCGCCAGTCGTTTCCGTGACGGCGGAACACCGTGATGTCCCGGGCGAGCACGAGCGGTGCCGGGCGGCTGTCCCGCGTCACCACGACCCAGGCGTCATCGATCCGGACGTGCGGGCCGCAGCCCTCGTGCCGCCGGGCGAAGCGCTCGGTCATGAGGTCGATGGCGAGGAGCCCTCCCGGCCGGACCGCGGCGGCGAGCTCGCCCAGGGCGGAGCCGATCGCCTCGGGCGACACGAGGTAGTTGAGGACGTGCCCCGTCGAGACCACCGCATCGGCTTCCGGGACGCCACCCGGGACGCCGGCGGGCCGGCCCGTGGGCAGCGCAAGGACCTCGAAGGTTCCACCCGGTGCGTGCTTCCTGGCGAGGGCGATCATCGCCGGCGAGGCGTCCACCCCGACGACGGAGAAACCTGCGTCGCCGAGCGTGCGTGCCAGCCGCCCGCTGCCGCAGCCCACGTCGAGCACCCGCGCACCCGGCCCGAGCCCGGCGGTTCGCAGCAGGGCGAGGAGTCCAGGCGCCGAACGCTCCGCGAGGTCGCCGTAGCCCACGTGGTGGACCCAGGCGAGATCCGGACGGTACGGAACGTTGGTCATCGCGCGAGCCTCGGTGACGCTCTAAACCGGTTGCGGAACCGCGAGCTGACGCGTAAATCAAACCCGGCGCCTGTCGCGTTGCGTCAAGCGCGACCCGGGCCGAAGCTCAGGAGAGTCGACGCGTGAAGATCCTGGTGACCGCCAAGCGGGTGGAAGATCCCGAGTCGAAGATCAAGGTGAAGGCCGATGGCTCGGGCATCGTGCAGGAGGGGCTGAAGTACAAGATCAACCCCTTCGACGAGATTGCCGTCGAGGAAGGCCTCCGCCTGGCTGCCAAGCACGGCGGCGAGGTGGTGGTGGTGAGCATCGGGGCCAAGGAGGTCCAGGAGCAGCTCCGCCACGCCCTCGCCATGGGGGCCACGAAGGCTGTGTGGGTGAACCACGCCGGGCTCCTGGACCCCATGTCCGCCGCCGGCCTGCTCAAGGGCGTCATCGAGCGCGAGAAGCCGGACCTCGCCATCCTCGGCAAGCAGAGCATCGACGACGACCAGAACCAGACCGGCCAGTACCTCGCCGAGTGGCTGGGCTGGAGCCAGGCCACCTTCGCCTCCAAGGTGGACTCGCTGGAGAGCGACGCCGAGAAAGCCAAGACCCCGGCGATCCAGATCGCCGCGGACGGGAAGTCGGCCCAGGTCGTGCGCGAGGTCGACAACGGGCTGGCCACCTTGAGCGTGAAGCTGCCGGCCATCGTCACCACCGACCTACGCCTGAACCTCCCGCGTTACGCCTCGCTCCCGGGCATCATGAAGGCCAAGAACAAGCCCATCGAGGAGCTCACCCCTGCCGCGCTCGGCGTGGAGACCACGGTGCAGGTCGAGGTGGTGAAGCTGTCCGCGCCTCCTCCGCGCAAGGCCGGAGTCAAGGTCGGCGACGTGCAGGAGCTGTTCACCAAGCTGAAGAACGAAGCCAAGGTCATCTGAGGGAGCCCCAGAACGCCCATGTCCACCGTCCTCATCGTCGCCGAGGCCCAGCCTGACGGGCACCTGCGCAAGGCCACCCTCCACGCCATCGCCGCGGGAAAGGACCTGGCCAAGAAGACCGGCGCGCCGCTGCACCTCGCGATCCTGGCCGAGGATCCGGCGAAGCTCGCCGAGCAGCTGAAGCCCTACGGGGCCGCGGTCATCCACACCGTCGCGTCCCCGGCCTTCACCCACTACGTCGCCGAGTCCTTCGCCCCCGCCGTGGCGGCGCTGGCGA
>JBKPMY010000403.1:0-8347 GCA_046732375.1 Myxococcota bacterium | reverse complement strand
GGGTCGAGGTGGATCCGCAGTTCCAGAACAACGGCTTCCTCTACTTCTACGCGTCGGACGGCCCGAGCACGGCGAACAAGCATCGGGTCCTCCGTGTTCAGCTCAACCCGGATCCGAGCAACACGCTGCAGTGCAGCGGGTCATGCAGCACCGCCCAGGCGGGGGTCACGGTCCTCCTGCAGGACCTGGCCGGTCCTGCGAACCACGACGGCGGAGCGCTGGCCATCGGCCCCGACGGAAAGCTGTACGTGGGCGTCGGTGACACCGGCTGCAACTCGGGCGTCCCGCCGGGTGGAACCATCACCAACTACATCGGGACCTGCCTCACCACGGCGAACGGAAAGGTGCTGCGCATCAACCTGGACGGCAGCATCCCCTCGGACAACCCGCTCGTGGGGACCACCGTGCCTTCGTGCAACGGCAGCTGCGGCAGTTCACCGGCTCCCGGCACGCTGGTCACGGGGGCACGGACCGAGATCTGGGCCTGGGGCTTCCGCAATCCCTTCCGCTTCTCCTTCGATCCCCAGACCGGGAATCTCTGGGTCGGCGACGTCGGCGAGGTGAGCTACGAGGAGATCGACCTGGTCCGGAAAGGCCAGCACCACGGCTGGCCATTCCGCGAGGGCGCGTTCGGGTATCCCGTCACCACCTGCGCCAACCTGGGTCCGAACGGCGTGGGCGCGAACTGCGTGGACCCGGAGTACTTCTGCGAGCACGCCGGCGCAGCGGGGAACAACGACGGCGACTGCCAGAGCATCACCGGCGGCGTCTTCGTCGACAGCGCGAGCTTCCCCCTGCCGTACCGCGGGAGGTACTTCTTCGGGGACAACGCCAATGGCAGGGTCTGGACGCTGAGCCCCAACGGGAATCGCGACGGCTTCGTGACCGGCTCGCGGGCCGACTTCGGGACGGGCTTCGGCACCGTCACCCGATTTCTGGTCGGCCCGGACGGAGCGCTCTACGTCAGCGCGGCAGGGGGGAGCATCTTTCGCATCGCGCCCAGACCGGGGGTCGACGCCGGAACGCCCGACGCAGGGCCTCCCGATGCCGGCCCACCCGACGCGGGTCCGCCCGACACCGGTCGCCCGGACGCAGGTCCTCGCCCCGATGCCGGTCCTCCGCTCGACGCGGGGCCCATCGACTTCGGCGGCGGAACCCCACCGGGAGGGCTGGCCGGCGGCGCACCCTTCCAGGGACCGGACACCTGCAAGCTCTGTCACTCCGCCGCGGAGATCGACGCCGGGGTGAGCGACGCGCCGTGGGACGGCTGGGCGGCGACGATGATGGCCAGCGCCATTCGCGATCCACTGTTCCAGGCGGCGCTCAGCGTGGCCAACCAGGACGTGCTCGGCATCGGCCAGTGGTGTCTGCGGTGCCACTCGCCCACCTCCTACGTCCAGGGGCACGGGCTGCCAGCCAACGGGAGCGCCCTGGACGCGGTGGACCGCGCGGGCGTCAGCTGTGAGGCCTGCCATCGCACCCGCACCGACGCCGGGCTCATCGGCAACGCCCAGCTCACCTTCGAGCCGAGCTTCACCGTCTACGGCCCCTATCCCAACGTGGACAGCCCTGCGCACACCGGCTCGCAGGATCCGGCGGTGAGCCAGAGCGGCCTCTGCGGCCAGTGCCACGAGGTGCGGAACCCGGTGCTGACGCGTGCCGGGACTCAGCGAGCCTTCCCACTCGACACCACCTATTCCGAGTGGCTGCAGTCGGCGTATGCCTCGGGTCCCGGGGCGAAGACCTGTCAGGCCTGTCACATGGTGCGCGCGGCGCAGGACACGCCAGTGGCCAAGGACGGGCCGGTCCGGCCCACGCCGGGCCGTCACGCCTTCGTGGGCGGGAACCTGTGGGGACTGGACGCCGTCCGTGCGGCCGCCGCTCCCGGTGAGCTGGCCGGGCTGGACGCGGCCTTCGCCGCCAACCGGACGGCCGTGCTGCAGAACCTGGCCGGAGCGGCGGACGTGCAGATCCTCCTCCCCGACGGCGCCATCCCGGTGGAGACCGAGGTCCAGCTGAGAGTCCGCGTGTTCAACCGGACCGGCCACAAGCTCCCCACGGGCTACGCCGACGGTCGTCGCGTCTTCCTCGAGCTCCGGGTGAACGACCAGGTGGTGAGTGGCGCCTACGACGGCGACGCGGGGGTGCTCGTCGCCGATCCGCAGCTGGCGGTGTTCGAGGCGGTGCACGCGCGCAGGGATGGCGGGCTGGACCACCTCGCGCTCCACGACACCATCCTCAAGGACACCCGCATCGAGCCGCTCGCGTTCCGGCCCGACGAGGACACCGCGCCGGTGGGCATCACCTTCCTTCGCGAAGCGGACGGTGGCCCGATGGGCGCGGTGGAGTGGATCTACCGCGTGCGCTTCCCGGCCTCGGCCCTCGGGGCAGGAAGCGCGATGGTGGAGGCGCGGCTCTTCCACCAGGCCACCACCCGCGAGTACGTCGAGGCGCTCGCCGCGGCGAACGTGACCGACGGAAAGGGGCAACAGCTCCACGCGATCTGGGAGGCCACGGGGCGGGCCGCGCCGGTCCTGATGACCAGCACCCGCGTCTCGGCCCCGCTCACCCAGGGCGGTGACGTCGTCGGTGGCTGCGGATGCCGGAGCACCAGCGGCGCCGCGGCCCTGCCTGCGCTGCTGGTGCTGCTCGCCTGGGGTGTGTCGCGTCGCCGGAGGTCGAGCGGCTAAATCCGTGCAGACGTGCAGTCCCCGCTCCGCCATGCCAGGCTGGCGATCCTAGCCGGAGGGCAACGATGGAGGGGGGAGCGACGAGGGGGGGACGGTGCACGACCGGTGGGAGTCTCATCTCGACACGCTGGGCGTGATGCACTACGTGGTCGCCGGCTTCGTCGGGTTGTTCGCCCTGTTCCCTCTCATCCACGTCGCGATGGGCCTGGGGATGGTGACCGGCGCGTTCCCCTTCGACCCTCACCGTGCGCGCGGGGGGCGAACAGTTCCCGGCCTTCTTTGGCTGGATGTTCGTCATGATGGGGCTGGCGTTTGTCTGCGTGGGCCTGGCGGTCGCGACCGCGCTCGCGTTCGCGGGCACGTTCCTCCGCCAGCGCCGCCGCTGGCTCTACTGCGTCATCGTCGACGCGATCGTCTGCTCCCTGTTCCCCTTCGGGACGGTCCTCGGCGTGCTCGCCCTGGTGACGCTGTCACAGCCGGAGGTAAGGGCGCGCTTCCTGTGACCCGGTTTCCCGGGCGCGCTCACTTCAGGCAGACCGCCTCGACGTTGTTCCCGTCGGGATCGAGGAGGAAGGCCGCGTAGTACCTCGGGCCGTAGTCTGCCCGCGGCCCAGGACGTCCGTTGTCGCGCCCGCCGGCCTCCAGGCCCGCGGCATGAAAGCGATCGACGGCCTGCCGGTCGGGAGCGGTGAAGGCGAGGTGGACGCTCGAGGCGGGCTGCCCGGTCGCCTTGTAGATCCAGAGCGCCGGCGCCTCAGGAGGGCCGAGGCCCGCACTCTGCTCGTCGCGCGACCCGAGCCGGTAGCCCAGCGGTGCGAGGGCGGTCTCGTAGAAGCGGATCGAGGCATCGAGCCGGGCCGTCCGCAGCCCCAGGTGATCGAACATCGGTGAATTCTCCAGGAAGGTGGAGGCTCACCCTGCCTGCGTCGAGCCCAGCCGCGCTTGGAGGAACTTGCGCTCGCCCCGGGGAAGGCGCCGGAAGCGCCCGGGAGACACGCCCGCGGCGCGGCGGAAGGTCCGCACGAAGTGCGACAGATCTCCGAAGCCGACCTCGAATGCCACGTCCGTCACCGGGTGGGCGGGATCGGCGAGCAGGCGCGCGGCCCGCCGGAGTCGCGCCGCGAGCAGGTACTGGTGCGGGGTCACTCCGAGCACCCGGGTGAACACCCTGAGGAAGTGGAACGGGCTGAGCCCGGCGCGCCGCGCGAGCGTGGCGAGCTGCATCGGTTGATCGGCGTTCGCCTCGACCCACAGCGCGATGTCCACCGCCCGGCGCCGGTCCACCACCCGCGGAGCCCACGCCGGGCGCGCCGCCCCGCCGCGCGCGAGGAAGCGGTCCACCAGCAGGAACGCGGCCTCCTCCAGCGAGACGTCGGTGCCGCCCTCGGCCGCCGCCGTTGCCAGCGCCGCCAGCATGCCCAGCTCGGGTTCGGGGGGCAGCCCTCCAGTGTGCCACTCCGGCGTGCGTTCTCCGGCGAGCGTGTCCACCAGCGCCGGAGACAGATGGAAGGACAGGCACTGGTCGCCCTGGCCATGCTCGTGGCTGCAGGCGAAGACGTCTCCCGGAGCGCCGGTCATGAAGCCGCCAGGGACCAGCTGGTGCGCGGCCTGCTCGGTCCGGACGCCGAAGCTTCCGCTGCGGACGTATGCCAGGACGAAGGCGCTGTGCACCTCGGGGCGGGCCGCATCGCCTGGACCGGCCGAGCAGCGCACGTCGTGCACCTGGAGGTCGTCCTCGACGAGCAGCGGCGTGGCCTGGAGGAAAGCGCTCATGGGTGATCGCCGGTGCCTAACGGCCGGTGGTCCCGGAGACTTGGCGGATCTTGCGATCTCCCGGCCACCCTGCAAACTCAGGCCCTTGCGCGCACGGACCGGAGGGCGGTGGCCCAGGAGACCACCTGGCCCAGCATGGTGTTGGCCGTCTTCTCGTGCCCGGGCCCGGGTGGCTTGAACACCGTGTAGTTCTCGAAGTCGTGGGACAGCGAGAACATCACCTGGGCGCGAACGTCGGCCACCATCAGCTCGCCCATCACCAGCCGGAGGTGCTCCACCGCGCGGACGCCGCCGGCGCTGCCGTAGCTCACGAAGCCGGCGGCCTTGTTGTTCCATTCCTTGTACAGGAAATCGATGGCGTTCTTCAGCGCGCCCGAGGTCGAGTGGTTGTACTCGGGGGTGACGAAGACGAAGCCGTCGAAGGAGGCGATTTTCTCCGCCCAGGCCTTGGTGTGAGCCTTCGAGTACTGACCCATCGAAGGCGGCATCGCCTCGTCGAGGTGGGGCAGGTTGTACTCGGCGATGTCCACCAGCTCGTACTCGGCATCCCCGCGCTTCCGGGCGATGTCGAGCACCCACTGGGCGATGGCCTCCGCCTTCCGTCCGGGCCGGGTGCTCCCGATGATGATCGCGATCCGTGTCATGGAGAAACGGATAGGCCGATGGCGGGCGCCACGCCAGGGGGCCTCGCCGGAACTCGCCGTTCCAGGGCGGGCAACGGCCCGCGCCCGCTCACGGCGGTTTCCGCTGTGTCAGTTCAAGAACTCGATGGAGAACTCGCACTCGCCCGGGATCGGCTGACCCTCGGGGTCGAGCGCCGGCAGGTAGGTCTCGTCCCGCGCACAGTCGACCGCACGGCGATTGAAGTCGGGGGGGCCGGGGATGGTCACGCTCACCTGACCGGGCTTTCCATCGGGTTGTACGTGGACGCGCAGGCGCACCACGATTCGCCCGAGCTCGTCGTAACCCGGGCGCCGGCACTTCCAGTCGGTGTGGGACAGCCAGGCCTTGCGCGCCTTGGATTTCACGCTTCCGCGCCCAGGCCCGACCCCGGGGCCGATCCCGGTCCCGACTCCACCGCCTTCCATGTCCGAGGTGCCCTCCACGTCGCCCTCGTCGTCGCCGGCCTCCTCGGCCTCGGCAAGCTGCGGCAGGTCGGGGACTGGCGGGGGCGGGGTCTCGGGGACCGGCGGAGGGATCTCCTTCGGTGGCACGATCCGGCGCCGGACCTTCTGGCGGTGGGGCGGGGGCGGACGAGCGGGTCGAGCTGGACCGCCCCCCGGGGGCTCGTCCACCGCCACTTTCCGGATGGGGAGTTTCAGCACCACCTTCACCGGCTCCGGCGGGCGCTTGGTCTCTGCAGTGACCCTCCGGGCCGCCACGGCGATCACTCCCGCGTGGAGCAAGATCACCAGGAGGAAGGGCCCCACGAAGCGACGGCGCGGCTCGCGGATCTGGAAGAGCAGAGGGCCAGTGCCACCCCCCGGAAGCCTCGACATGGGGCGCGCACCCTAACCGCGGGATCGTGGTCGCGAAAGGGCCACGGAATGGTACGTCCGTCTCGGGCAGGCTCGCCTGCCCGCGGCCCGCTCGTGAGAGCCGCAAGTTTTTCTGCTGGACCCGACGTTCAGGCCCGCGGCGATGGGATGGGCCGGGGCCCATGCGTCCGGAAGTGGGACGCCAGGAAGTCGAGCAGCGCCCGGACGCGGGGAGGGACCTGCGTCCGGTGGGCGGTGAGCGCGTGGACGCCGAACTCTGCCCGCCGCGCACCCTCGAGCACGAGCTGGAGCCGTCCCGCGGCGACATCCGCCGCGACCAGCATCGAGGGCACGGCGGCCAGCCCGGCACCGGCGAGGAGGGCCTCGCGGAGGCTGAGCCCATCGGTGCAGGAGAGGGGGCCCCGCGTCGACACCTCGAAGGTTCGCCCGCCCTGGCGGAAGCGCCACTCGGCCGAGCGCGGCACCAGCGCGTAGTGAAGACAGGTGTGCTGGAGCAGGTCGGCTGGCTCGAGTGGCGTCCCGGCGCGGGCCAGGTACTCCGGGGAGCCGCACACCACCAGCCGGTCGGTGGCCAGCCGGCGGGCCATCAGGCCGGAGTCGGTGAGCCGGCCGATGCGGAACACCACGTCGAACCCGCCCTCGACCACGTCCACCATCCGGTCGTCGGTCGACAGATGCACCTCGACCTCGGGATGGAGGGCGAGGAACGCGGAGACCGCCCGCGCCAGGTAGAGCTGGGAGAAGGCAGGGGTGGCGTTCAGGCGAAGCGTCCCGCGCACCGCGCCCGTGGCCAGCCCCGCCACCTCCTGCGCCGCGTCCGCGGCGGCGACCAGGGCGCGGGCGTGCTCGAGGACCCGGAGGCCCTCCTCGGTCAGCGACAGGGTCCGGGTGGTCCGGTGCAGAAGACGGACCCGGAGCACGGTCTCCAGCTCTGCGATGCGCCGGCTCACCGCGGACTTTGCGAGACCGGCCTCGCGTGCCGCGCCGGAGAACGACCGGTGGTGGACCACGCGGGCGAAGAGCGCGAGCGAGGGGAGCTGGTCGACCGGAATCATCGTTCTCCTCCGAGAACGGTCAATTGCGGAAGCGGAGGATGCCTCAGAGGCATCTCTCAGGCAATCTTCGCCTCGGAGGTTCGCAATGGAGAACGACGCACGAAGCAGTGGACGGATGCAGGCCATCGCCGTGGGAGGCCTGGCGGTGGCGGTGCTCGATGCGGTGGACGCGCTGGTGGCCTACAAGCTGGCATTCGGGATGTCCCCGCTCGCCATCTACCAGTTCGTGGCCAGTGGCCTCCTGGGGCAGGCGGCGTACGCGGGTGGGGTACCAGCTGCGCTCCTCGGGCTCCTCGTCCACTTCCTCGTCGCCTTCATCGCGGCCGCGGTGTTCGTGCTCGCGAGCGAGCGGCTCCCCGGGCTTCGCCGGAAGGCGGTGGCCTGGGGATTGGGGTACGGCGTTTTGGTCTTCCTGGTGATGGGGTTCGTGGTGATCCCGCTGTCCCGCATCCCGCCCTCCCCACCCACGCTGCCGCTCCTTCTCAACGGCCTTCTCGGGCATGCGTTGCTGGTCGGGCTTCCCATCGCGCTCGCGGCGCGGCGCTACCTCGGCCGCCCCGCGAGCCCGGTGCTCGCCGCCGCGACGGCGTAGGGCGAACGTTCGGGGATCTCCTGCGTTGTGGCGCGGCCGCTGCACCGGCAACCTCGACCTGAACTTCTCCCAGCGAGGTGAGTGATGGCGGAACAGCGTGAGCTGGTGGTGCTGATGACCCGGGGAACGGACCACGAGCTGTCCTCGGTGGGCTTCACCATCGCCAACGGCGGGATGACGGCGGGCTTCAAGAAGGTGACGGTGTTCCTGACCAGCTCGGCGGTGGACCTCGCCCGCCGCCGGGCCATCGACATGACCCACGTCCCTCCGCTGGATCCTCTGGCCGAGCTGGTGAAGGACTTTCTCCGCCGCGGTGGGCGCCTCGTGGCCTGCACTCCGTGCGTGAAGGCGCGCGGATACACCCAGGAGGATCTGATCGAGGGAACGGAGATCGCCGGCGCGAGCGTCATCCACGGGCTGCTCCTGGCCGGTGCGGCCTCGCTCAGCTTCTGAGGCCGGAGCGCTTGTCGGGACGGACGGCGACGGTCTCAGGCCCTCTCCAGCAGGCTGCGGATCTGCCGCCCGAGAAAGTGGCAGTACGCCTCGATGTAGCTGGGCTCGCCGGGCCCGGGTGCGGTCTGGAGCCAGGGATTCATCAGCGTGTGCCGGAGCAGGAAGAGACCTCCGTCGTCCGGCCGGGCGAGGTCGAGCTGAAGCTCCTCGGCGAGGCGCTCGAGCTCGTCGGTCCCCAGGTGGTCCAGCGGCACGGTGGTGGACGACCCGAAGAACTCCTTCAGC
>JBKPMY010000402.1:0-9019 GCA_046732375.1 Myxococcota bacterium | reverse complement strand
GCGAGGAGACGCAGAAGGAATTTTTCTACACCTTCAACGCGCTCCACGAGATGTCGAAGGCCATCGTCCTCACCTCGGACGCAGTGCCCGCGGAGATCCCCGGACTCGAGGACCGGCTCCGCAGCCGGTCCTCCAGCCCGGGGATCTCCGCCGGGACGGCGTCCGAGGTCAGGACGATGGCCTTCGACATCTCGTGGAGCGCGTTGAAGGTGTAAAAGAATTCCTTCTGCGTCTCCTCGCGCTTTCCGAGGAACTGGATGTCGTCGATGAGGAGGACGTCGCACTCGTCGCGGAACTTGCGGCGGAAGTCCGTCATCTTGTGATCACGGACGCTCTCCACGAACTCGTTGGTGAACTCCTCGCTCGACAGGTAGACGATCCGCGCCGAGGGATTCTTGGCGAAGATCGCATTGCCCACCGCGTGGAGCAGGTGCGTCTTCCCCAGTCCCGTGCCGCCGTAGATGAAGAGCGGGTTGTAGGCGCGCCCGGGACTCTCGGCCACGGCTGCGGCTGCGGCGGCAGGAAGCTGGTTGCTCTCCGCCACGACGTAGTTCACGAAGGTGAAGCGCTCGTTGAGCCGCGGAGGGCGTGGCGCGGAGGCCGCCATGCGACCCGCGCTCGCGGGAACGCTCGCATCCGGCCGCGAGGTGCCCACCACCTCGTAGCCGATCCCCATCGATCCGCCGTGGATCCGCGAGATCGCGTCCTCGAGGAGCGGCCGGTAGTGATCGTCCACCCAGTCGCGAAAGAAGCGGTCGGGCACGCCCAGGACGAGGTTGCCCTCCTTCACCTCGAGCGCCTGCATCCGGTCCAGCCAGGTCAAGGCATAGGACTTGCCGTCCTCGCGCAGCAGCGCGAGGGTCTTTTCCCAGAGTTCATCGGCGCTTGCGGGCACGGGCGACTGCTCGGGAGAAGCCGACACGAAAGGCGACCTCGGGAGGGACCCCACCGGTCCTGTGGTGCGTGGGCGGGGGGCGTGTTGTACGACTTCCCGCGGTCGGTTGGGGATCAAAAACAGCGCGCCACCAACCGGCGGCTCGGCGATTCGTTCGACCGGCCGCATTGACTCGATCGCGCGGCCTGGGTTATGCGCGCGGCCCTCCCCGAGAATCGTACCGTCGTCCTTACCGGAGCATCGCCCCGTGTCGAAGCGCACGTACCAGCCGTCCAAGTTGAAGCGAAACCGGACCCACGGCTTCCGGAAGCGAAACAGCACCCGCGCCGGCAAGGACGTGCTCCGTCGCCGCCGTGCCAAGGGCCGCAAGCGTCTGGCCGTGTCCGCGGCCAAGAAGTAGGGTTGTCCGAGGCGTTCCCCAGGGAGGTCCGCCTCCTCAGACGTCGCGACTTCCTGGAGGTCCAGGAACGGGGAAAGAAGGTAACGGCCGGACCTCTGGTGGGTCTGGTGGCAGCGAGCCCGGACGGAAAGTCCCGGCTCGGGCTCACAGTGTCGAGCAAGGTGGGAACGGCGGTGGTTCGGAACGCCGTTCGACGTCGGTTGCGCGAGCTGTTTCGCAAGCGGCGCGACCGATGGCCAGGAGGAATGCACCTGGTGGTGGTGGCCCGTCCGAGTGCCAGGGAAGCCAGTTTCGCGGCGCTGGAGCGCGCCGCAGACGCCCTGTTGACCGCGTTAGAGAAAAGCCTCCGTTGAAGCTGCTCGCCTTCCTGCTCTCGCTGCCCATCCATCTTTACCGGTGGACCGTGTCTCCGCTCCTGCCGCGGGCGTGCCGGTTCCACCCCTCGTGCTCGGCCTACGCCCTGGTGGCCCTGCATGACCACGGGCCGCTTCGCGGCTTCTGGCTCGCGCTGCGCCGCCTCGGCCGATGCAATCCCTTCAACCCCGGGGGGCTCGACCCTGTACCGCCCCGCCCAGGGAGGATCTGAACTCCGTGGAGAACCAATCTCAGAAGCGCACGGCGGTGGCCTTCGGGCTCATCTTCCTGCTGACCGCCGTGTACATGACCTGGTTCGCACCGTCCCCGCCGCCGCCGCACACCGCGGGCGCAGTCGACGCCGGCACGGTCGCGACCACGACCCCGACACCGACGCCGGCACCCGTGACGCCTGCTCCGCCGACTGCTCCCCCGCCGAGCGCCGGAACGCCGCCGACCGGTCCCGCGGTCCGGACCCTCGAGGTCTCGCGGAAGCTGGTCCACTACGTCTTCTCCACCGAGGGGGCGGGGCTGATCTCGGCCAAGCTGCTCGGCGAGAGGACCCGCGATCAACGCTCGCTCACCATGGCCGAGGGCTGGGCGCAGCTGCTGGGCAAGGACATCCCCAGGGGCCCGCAGATGGACCTCGCGCGCCCCATCCCCGGTGCCGCTCTGCCCCTGTCGATGGAGCTCGCCGGGGAGAGCCCCATTCCCGCGACGCTGCGCTACTCGGCGGAGCAGGGCGACCACCGCATCACCTTCGTCGGGAGGACCGACAGCTGGGAGGTGACCAGGGAGGTCTCCTGGGTGGATGACGGCTACGAGCTCTCCACCCGCGTGACGCTGCGGAACCTCACCGGCCGGCCGCTTTCGGGCGAGCTCGTTCTTCCCTACGGGCGGGCGATCGACCCGGCACACGAGGAGAAGCCGAGCTTCTTTGGCGGCGTGGGCAACGTCTCCGACGCCGCGTGCTTCGTGAAGGACACCTACGAGCACGAGACCGTGAAGGACTCCCTGGAGACGAAGGAGCACGCGGGCCCGGTGCGCTGGACGGGGATCAACCAGCAGTACTTTCTCTCTGCCATCTTCCCGGTCGGCGCCGCGGTCGAGGGGAAGTGCGTTCTGACCACGTCGCTGAGCGAGCGGATCGCGACGGCGCGTTTCCCGGTGCAGGTGGGCCCTGGCCAGTCCGTCACTCGCGCGTTCGGGGCGTTCCTCGGGCCGAAGGACACCAGGACGCTCGCCGACGTGCCGGAGCTCCCGGCGAATCGCGCGGCCGACGGACCGAGCACGCCGGTCCACCTCGAGCGAGCGGTGGACTACGGAATCTGGGCGGCGCTCTGCAAGCCAATGCTGCAGGTCCTCAAGTGGTTCCATTCCGTCGTCCGCAACTGGGGTGTCGCGATCATCCTCCTCACCGTGCTGGTGAAGGTCCTGCTCATCCCTCTGACCCACCGGGCGATGGTGGGTCAGGAGGCGATGAAGAAGCTCCAGCCGAAGATCGAGGAGGTGAAGAAGAAGTTCCCCGAGGACAAGGAACGGCAGCAGATGGAGATGATGAAGGCCTACCAGGAGGCGGGCGTGAACCCCTTCGGGTCGTGCCTCATGATCCTGGTCCAGCTGCCGGTGTGGGCCGCACTCTTCACCACGCTGCGGAACAGCTACGAGCTGTACGGCGAGCCCTTCACCTCGCACTTCGTCACCGACCTGACCATCAAGGACCCGACCTATCTCCTGCCGGTGCTCCTCGGGGTCTCGCAGATCATCACCAGCAAGCTGCAGCCGCCGGCGCTCGATCCCGCGCAGCAGCGGATGATGGTGTGGTTCATGCCGATCTTCTTCACGGTGATCATGCTGCAGTACCCGGCGGGTCTGCTCCTCTACATCTTCACCAACAACCTCCTCACGGTGGTGCAGCAGGCGGTCCTGAAGCGCATGGTCGGGAGCACGCCGACGCCTGCGCTGAAGGCTGCTCTGGAGAAGCGGAAGTGACCGACTCACAGGTGGCGGTGGCGGTGGATGCCGAGGACGAGCGACGGACGCAGGCGGTGGCGGTGCTGGAGCAGCTGCTCCGGACGATGGACCTGCCGGCGACGGTGGAGGCGAAGGATCTGCCCGACGGCAGCATCAGCATCGCGGTGACTCCCGGGGTCGAGCTGGCCGGCGTGGTGCCCGGCCGGCGCTCTCCGCTCGGCGATGCGCTGCAATACCTGGTGAACAAGTTGATCAACAAGCCGGGCCAGGAGCGCCGCTGGGTGGCGATCGGGCTCGGTGGGCATCCCGAGCCCCGGGGGCCGAAACCGCCGCGTGCAGCTCAGCCGCCAGCCGCGGCGATGACCAACGGGAGCGCTCCGCCTCCCGCCGTGGCGCGTCCCCCGGCCCCCGCCCGACCGGCCGCTTCCTCTCGGTCGCCGGACGTGGACGAGCGCACGTTGGTGACCGAGGAGGATCCGCCGCTCGACGCGGCGGCGCGGGCACTGGCCGAGCGGTCGGCGAGCTCGGGACGCCTGTACGCGGTCGTGACCCTCGGACCGATCGAGCGCGGGCGACTGCTCAAGGCCGCCGACGCCGTCGACGGAATGAGCGCCCGCGCCGAGGGCGAGGGCCGCCTCCGCCGCGTGGTGCTCACGCCGGACAAGGTGGTTCCGATGCCGAAGCAGCGGCTTCCGGTGGACGATGTGCCGGAGGACGACTGAGGCGAGGAGGCTCGTGGTGGGGAAGCCCAAGGCGCTGAAGGACAGGCTGTTCGGAGCCGCGGTGCTGAAGATGAGCTTCCGCCTCCGTGGCGACGAGCAGTCTCCGGCGTTCAAGGGCATCTACCCCGGCGTGCTCCGCGACCTCGAGCTGGAGGACGAGGCGGTCGAGAAGTACATCGAGGAGAACCGAGCCGCGGTGGAGGCCGCAGCGCGGGGCAAGCCTCCCGCCTGATCGTCCGAGTGCCAGAGGGCTGGCCCGCGGGTGATGTCCCGGAGTCGAGTCGTCGATCCCACGGGCGGGACGGGCCCGGGTTGCCAGACCAAGGCTTCTACGGCTGTCGTCGGTGGCACGGTTCTGGCCTGTGGGCCGGGCCATGACCGGCTGGTTCGCGGACGCCCGCATCGCTCTCCGTCTCCTCCGTCGACGTCCCGGCTGGACGGCGTCGGTGCTGGCGACCCTCGCGCTGGCGATCGGGGCGAACTCGGCGCTGTTCAGCGTGCTCGATGCGGCGCTGCTGCAGCCGCTGCCATTCCCCGCGCCCGAGCGACTGATGCTCATCGGCGAGACGGCGCCCTCGTTCCCGCAGATGTCGGTGAGCTACCCCGACTACGTCGACTGGCGCGCACGGACGCGCTCCTTCGACGAGATGGGCGTGTACCGCGGCGGGGAGGTGAATCTCACCGGGATCGGCGCACCCCGTCGCGCGAGCGTCATCCGGGCATCCGCGAGCTACTTCCGCACCATCGGCGTTCCTCCGCTCACCGGCCGTACCTTCGAGGAGGAGGAGGACCGCCCGGGCGGGACGCCGGTCGTCGTCCTCGGCGAGGCGCTGGCGCGGAAGCTCTACGGGCATCCGGCAGCGTCTCTGGGGCAGTCGCTCCAGGTGGACGGGGTGTCGTCCACGGTGGTGGGCGTGATGCCCTCGAGCTTCCGCGTCGAGGGACGACCGGAGCTGTGGATTCCGGTGGGCCAGGGGATGGTGGGGCGGACCGCCGAGCGGGGGAATCATCCCGGGCTGACCGGCATCGCCCGGCTGAAGCGCGGGGTAGGCTTCGGCGAGGGCCGCCTTGATCTGGAGGCCGTCGGCCGCGGACTTCAGGAAGCGTACCCCGGAAGCAACAAGGCCGTCCTTCCGAGGCCCGAGCCGATGCAGCAGGCTCTGACCGAGGACGTCCGTGGCTCGCTGTGGCTTCTGATGGGTGCGGTCGTGCTGGTGCTGCTCATCGCCGCGGCGAACGTGGGAAGCCTTCTTCTCGCGCGGGGAACCGGACGGATGCGGGAGCTCGCCATCCGCGGAGCGCTGGGAGCGGGGCGCTCCAGGCTGGTCCGGCAGCTGCTCGTCGAGAGCCTCGTCCTCGCGCTCCTAGGCGGCGTGCTGGGGGTGCTACTGGCTGCGGGAGCGATGCGGCTGATCGAGGCGAACCGGCCCGCGTCGCTTCCCGAGTACGTGGCGCTCGCCTTGAACACCCGGGTGCTCCTCTTCGCTCTCGGCGCCTCGATCGTCTGTGCGGTGCTCTTCGGACTGGTGCCGGCGGTCCTCGGTTCCCGGACGCAGCTCCACGAGGCGATGCGCCAGGGGGACGCCCGGATGTCGGGCGGGCACCACCGGCTCCGGGTGCTGCTGGTGGTGGCGGAGGTTGCCCTCGCACTGGTGCTGGTAGTCGCCGCCGGGCTCACCTCACGGGCCCTGGCCGGGCTGCTGCGCCTCGACACGGGCTTCGATGGGACCGGCGTTCTCACCTTCCGGCTGTCGGTCCCCGAGGCGCGGCAGCGCACGGCGCAGGACCTTCGTGATTTCTACGAGCGACTGGTCGGTGAGCTGCGCGCTCTTCCCGGGGTGGAGGACGCGAGCTACTCCACCTTGCTCCCGCTCGACGGGCCCTGGGAGACCAGCTTCCGGAGCGATACCCAGCCTCAGCTCCCGCCGGAGCAGATCCAGTTCGGGGCGTTCGGGTACGTCTCGCCGGGGTATGCGCGCACGCTGGGGCTGCGCTTGACCGCCGGCCGCTGGTTCGAGCCAGGCGATACTCGAGAGAAGCAGGCAGTCGTCGTCATCGACGAGCGGCTGGCGAAGGACTACTACCCCACTGGGGCGGTGGGAAGACACCTGCTCTCAAATAATGGAAAACAAGATCGTGAAATCATCGGCGTAGTACGCCACGTCGCCGCCTACGGCGTGGTGGGCCGTGAGCCGGCCCGTCACCAGTTCTACCTCGCGACCGAGCAACAGTCCGAGGAGGACTACGGGCGGGCTCTGCGCTCGGTGAACGTCGCGGTGCGGAGCCGGGTCGCGGCGGAGCAGCTGCGTCCGGAGCTGGTGCGCACCGTCGGCCGGATCGACCCCGAGCTGCCGGTGTACGAGATGCGGACGGTCGACCAGCTTCTCGGGGCCTCGGTCGATGCGCAGCGATTCGCGACGCTTCAGCTCGTGCTGTTCGCCCTGCTGGCCCTGGTGCTGGCGGTGCTCGGGCTCTACGCGGTCCTCTCGTACAGCGTGGCGCAGCGGACGCACGAGATCGGCATCCGCATGGCGCTCGGCGCTCCGCCGTCCCTCGTGCTGCGCCAGGTCGTCGGGCAAGGCGTGGCGTGGGCCGGAGTGGGGCTGGCGGTGGGGTTGCTGGGGGCGGTCGCGACCACGCGGCTGCTGCGGAGCGTGGTCGAGACGGTCCGGCCGCTGGACCCGTTCGTCTATGCGCTCACGGTGCTCGGGCTGCTGGTGTGCGCGGTGCTGGCCTCGTGGCTCCCGGCGCGGCGCGCGGTCCGGGTGGATGCCTCGGTGGCGCTCCGGGACGAAGGCTGACGCCAGGGCGGCCGCGGACGGAGGCACGGAGAAGAGACGCATGTTCGCGTCCGGGTCTGCCGGACGGCCGCAGTCACCTAGCCGGGCTTCCGGTAGGTCACCACCGTCCGGCCAGCGCCGGTGAGCGGGAGGCGGAAGCGCTCCAGCCGTGGGCGGCCCCAGCCTGGGAGGGGTGCCGCCTCGGCATCGCTGCCTGCCATCACGACGAGGGTGCCGCCCGGCCTGACGTAGGGGGAGGCGAGGGTGGCCCACCGCCCGGGTTCGGCCAGCGCCCGTGAGACGGCCACATCGAACAGGCCGAGGCCCTCCTTGGCAGGATTCCCTCGAAGACTCAGGTGCATGGCACGGACTCGGGGAGCGAGTCCGAGGTGGGCGATGGCGTGCTTCAGGAAGCCCACCTTCTTCGCCACGCCGTCGACCAGGGTGACCGAGAGATCCTCGCGGACGATGGCGAGCGGAAGGCCCGGGAAGCCCGCGCCCGTTCCAGCATCAAGGAGCGTCAGCGGACCGGGCTCGAGGGCCTGAAGGACGGTCAGGGAGTCGAGAATGTGCTTGTCCGCCATCTCGATCGGATCGAGGATGGCCGTCAGGTTGATGCGGGAGCTCCACCGAGCGAGCTCGCCCGCGAGCCACGACAGTGCGTCCGCCTGGCCTTGGGAGAGGGGCAGCCCGAGCGCGTGGCTCCCCTCCAGCAGCATTCCAGAAATCGCTGGTTTCTCCACAGGCACGGCCAAAGCTACAGCTTGGAACCCACTGAAACCACTCAGGGAACCCGCTGGCACGCTGTTTTCCCCAGGTCTCCCACAGCGGGGCCGGCGGCCCCCTCAGAGGGCCGCTGCCGGTCGCGGTGGAGTGGTCGAGCCGTCGTCTTCTTGCTTGCTCGCGACTGGGGGAATCGCGGGCATCCCCCGAAGAGCGCACTCCTCTGCCACGACTCGCGATGAAATGCCAGAGGTCTTGTTCTCGGGAGGACAATGACGTCCATCCCGCCGAGCAAAATCGCCCGGTTCCGTGTGCGTGGCGGACCGCGATGGGCGGACGGTCGAGCGGCGATGGAGGACCGGGCGCGCGAACGATGCTGGCGCAACGAAGTGCCGCTTCGGGCGCTGTAACGAGGTGTTTGGCACCTAGAGCGGCACCTCGAGCGCGAGTCCGGCACCGCCGGCAGCCTCCCAGCGCCTCTCCGGGCCTCTGGACCGACGTTCCACGTGGAACGTCCTAGAAGTCCTTTGAAGCAAGCATCCGGACGGGCCGGAAGTTGCCCTGTCATCCCACCATGCTACGCCCGCCGCATCCAGCAGCACTGAACCCGGAGGCTGCGGTGGGCCGCGTCATCTGCATCTCGAACCAGAAGGGCGGGGTCGGGAAGACCACGACGGCAATCAACCTGGCCGCCAGCCTGGCTTCGGCCGAGCGGAAGGTCCTTCTCGTCGACATGGACCCGCAAGGGAACGCGGGGAGTGGGCTCGGGCTCAAGCGCGACGCGCTGAACGGCACTGTGTACGACGCGCTTCTCGGAGAGCGGGCGATGGCCGATCTGGTCCATCCGACCGAGCTCCGCTTCCTCCAGGTCGTCCCATCCACCCCTGACCTCACCGGGGCCGAGATCGAGCTGGTGAACCAGCCGCGCCGTGAGTTCCGGCTCCGGGAGGCCCTGCGTCCGGTGGTCCCGGACTACGACTACCTCATCCTCGATTGCCCACCGTCGCTGGGCCTCCTGACCCTCAACGCGCTCACCGCCGCAGATTCGGTCCTGATTCCGCTCCAGTGCGAGTACTACGCGCTCGAGGGCCTCTCCCAGCTGATGCAGACCGTCGAGCTGGTCCGACGAGGGCTCAACCCGGCCCTGGCGACGGAGGGCATCCTGCTGACC
>JBKPMY010000401.1:0-12571 GCA_046732375.1 Myxococcota bacterium | reverse complement strand
GGATGGGCGTGGGCTTCTGGGGAATGATGCAGGCCCTCGACTCGATGAAGAAGCGATGAAGCTCCTGGCCTTCATGGGAGCGCTGGCGCTTTTCGGGGCGGTCGGCTGGTGGGCAACGCAGACTCCAGCGACGCGGGCCGGGGTGGTGGTCTCGGTGGCAGCGAGCGCGGTGGTGCTGGTGGCGAAGGCCCTGGCAGTTCGTCGGAGCATCCAGGCCGCGCTCGGAGCGAGCGTCGGCGGGCTGGTGCTGCGACTGGCCGCCTGGTTCGGAGGGTACCGCTGGGTCCGGGCGCAGCACGAGGATGTGGCCGCGTACAGCCTGGTATTCCTGGGGGCGTTCGTTGTGGCCCTGTGCCTGGAAATGACGTACGTGCTGGTCGCCGCGAGGGACCAGCGGCGAGGAGCGACGTGATGTGGCGGTGGCTGTGGTGCGCAGTGCTGGTGGTGTCGCTGGCGGCGCGGGCCCAAGAGGGTCATGCGCCAGGCCACGGCGCCGCGCCTGCGTCCAGCGAGCACGCCGCAGGTGGACACGGGGAGAAGGTCGACACCTCCACGTACATCCTCGAGCACGTGGCGGACGGTCCCGAGGTCGAGTTCCAGGTCCCGCTCTCGGACAAGGAGTTCATCATCCACTTCCCGGTGTGGCGCATCCCGCTCAAGGCGGGCGCCTGCCCGGCCAGCGCCGAGGAGCCTGCAAGCCTCTCCGCGGGCTGCCTCGACATCTCGCTGAGCAAGCACGCGTTCTGGATGTTCGTCGGGGCGATCTTCGTGGTCCTGCTCTTCGCCTTCGGAGCGAATCGCAACCCGAACCAGCCGGTGCCCCACGGTCCTCGCCAGAACGTGCTCGAGATGCTGGTGATCTTCGTCCGGAACGAGATCGCCATCCCCAACATCGGCAAGGAGGAAGGGCCGCGCTACGTGCCCTACCTTCTCTCAGTCTTCTTCTTCGTCCTGACGCTGAACTTGCTCGGGCTGCTCCCCTGGGCGTCCACCGCCACGAGCAACCTGGCGGTGACGATGGCGCTGGCGCTCTGCACGTTCGTGCTCACGCAGCGCGCGAGCATCCGTGCGGCAGGGATTGTGGGTTATCTGAAGCACCTGACCGGCGGGGCGCCGTTGTGGATGTGGATCATCATGATCCCGGTCGAGGTGCTCGGGCTCTTCACCAAGCCGTTCGCTCTGATGCTCCGGCTCTTCGCGAACATGCTCGCCGGGCACATCGTGCTCTTCAGCCTCCTGGGCCTGATCTTCATCATCGGGAGCGTCGCGGTGTCGGCGCTCGCGGTGCCGTTCGCCATGTTCGTGTACCTGCTCGAGCTCTTCGTGTGCTTCCTGCAGGCGTACATCTTCGCGATGCTGTCCGCGCTCTTCATCGGACTGGGGGTGGCGATGGGCCATCACGACGAGCACCCTCACGAGGAGCACACCGGCGCCCACGATGCCACCCACGGCAAGCCCGAGCTGGTGGTGAATCCGGCCAACGCGCCGGGGTGAGGTTTCAACAGAACCCCGGGGCCGGATGCGGCTCGCGGGAGGTCGTCCAAAAGGGCATCCACGACCCCCCCACAAGCGGGTCCCGACGGTGAAAGTTAGAAAAGAACAGTCATGACCAATCTCGCGTACTCCTTCCTCTCCGCAGGCTTCGGCGCTGGCCTTTGCGTGCTGGGCGTGGGGATCGGCATCGGCCGCCTCGCCGCGTCCGCGCTCGACGCCACCGGGCGTCAGCCGGCGGCCACCGGTGACATCCGGACCACGATGCTGATCGCCGCGGCGCTGATCGAAGGCGTCGGCCTGTTCGGCCTGGTGGTCAGCTTCCTCCTCGCCACCAAGGCCGGCTGACCCGACGGTGTGACCGGGACCGGAGCTCCCCCGCGGAGCTCCGGCCCGAACGAATCCGAGACACGCACATGCCCATCGTCCTTGCCGCTTCCAGCCTCGTCGACGTCCGCCCCGGTCTGATCTTCTGGACACTGGTCACCTTCTTCCTGGTGGCCGTGCTGCTCCGTCGCGTGGCATGGGGTCCCATCCTCAAGGTGGTGGACGAGCGGGAGAAGGCCATCGCCGCGTCCATCGAGTCGGCCAAGCGCGAGCGCGCCGAGGCGGAGCGTCTCCTCGCCGAGCAGAAGGACGCCATCCAGAAGGCCCGCGCCGAGGCGGCGGAGATGATGCGTCGGAACGCCGAGGACGTGGAGAAGCTCCGAAACGAGCTGGTCTCGAAGGCACGTGCAGAGGCCGAGGCCCAGAAGACCGACGCGCTTCGGGAGATCGAGAGCGAGCGCGCCAAGGCAGTGAACGAGGTGAAGAAGGTCGCCGCGGATCTGGCGATCCAGATCACCGAGAAGCTCCTCAACAAGCAGCTCGACGACAAGACGCAGAAGGACCTCGCCAACCAGTACCTCGCCGAGGTCTCGCGCACCGCCGGTGGGCCGACGAGGCCCGAGCCCAAGGTCTAGGGCGGCGTTAGAAGCGGCACGTGGCACTCGGGATCGGCATCGTCGGACTGCCCAACGTGGGCAAGTCCACGCTCTTCAACGCGCTCTCCTCGGCGGGCGCGCAGGCGGCGAACTACCCGTTCTGCACCATCGAGCCCAACGTGGGCGTGGTCCCTGTGCCGGACGAGCGGCTCGACCAGCTCTCGGCCCTGGTGAAGCCCCAGAAGACCATCCCCACCTCCCTGGAGTTCGTGGACATCGCCGGGCTCGTGCGGGGCGCGAGCAAGGGCGAGGGCCTGGGCAATCAGTTCCTGGCCAACATCCGGCAGGTGGACGCGGTGCTGCACGTGCTGCGCTGCTTCGAGGACCCCAACGTCACCCACGTCGAGGGCGGCGTCGACCCGAAGCGCGACCGGGACATCGTGGACACCGAGCTGTGCCTCAAGGACCTGGAGACGGTGGAGAAGCGCCGCGAACGCGCCCAGCGAAACGCCAAGGCCGGAGGCAAGGCCGGTGACGAGGCGAAGGCCGAGCTGGCGCTTCTGGACAAGGTGAAGGGCGGCCTGGACGCGGCCGTCACCGTGCGTGCCCAGAAGCTCACCGCGGACGAGCACAAGCAGCTCCGGGAGCTGTTCCTCCTCACCGACAAGCCGGTGCTGTACGTGGCGAACATCGGCGAGTCGCAGCTCGGCAAGGAGGAGACCGACCTCCACGTCGCGGCGGTCCGGGAGCTGGCGAAGGCCGCGGGTGCGGAGATGGTGGCGCTCGCGGCGGGCATCGAGGCCGAGATCCAGCAGCTTCCACCCGAGGAGCGGCCCGGCTTCCTCGCCTCGGTGGGGCTCTCCGAGCCCGGGCTGCACAAGGTGGTGCGCGCGGGTTACCGGATGCTGGGACTGCAGACCTTCTTCACCGTGGGCGAGCAGGAGTGCCGCGCCTGGACCTTCCACAAGGGCGCGAAGGCACCCGAGGCGGCGGGAGTCATCCACTCGGACTTCGAGCGTGGCTTCATCAAGGCCGAGGTCTTCGACTGGAAGGACCTGATCCGCCTGGGAAGCGAGGCCGTGGTCAGGGAGAAGGGACTCCTGCGCATCGAGGGCAAGGAGTACGTCGTCCGCGACGGCGACTGCATGCACTTCCGGTTCAACGTGTAAGGTCGCCGGGCGGAAAGGACGTCCGATGGCGATCTACGCGGATCTCGGACCCATCGACTACTTCCGGAGCGGGACCAGCTCGTGGCGGGCCGTGGGCTGGCTCGGAGCGGGCCATCCGTTCCGGCAAGGCGAAGTGAGCGGGGCGTTCTTCGACCGCCTGTGCGCGTTGCTCCTCAGCCCCTGGCAGCGCTTCGGTTTCCTCGGCTTCCACGGGTGCGACCTCTGCCCGGACGACCTTCCCCGCGGTCTCGACGGGGCGGAGATCCGCGAGGTCATACGACGGAGATTCCGGGAACAAAACACGATGCAGGTGGGGGCAAGCGAGCTCCTCATGGGCTGCAAGAACCTCTGGGTCCCGGGGAACGGCTGCGTCTACGTCGCGCCCTCCCTGATTGCACACTACGTCCGGGCTCACCGATATGCCCCTCCGGAGGAGTTCATCGACGCCGTGCTGCGCTGCCCGGACACCCGCAGTCCGGAGTACCGGGACGCGCTCGAACCCGTCGATGCGGCGCTTGCCGCAGCCTGGACCGCCACGATGACCCGCTGAGCCGCGGGTGCATGCCTGGCGAGCCCGCACTCGTCAACGTGACCAAACGTTCGGGTGGTCGCCTCGACCACGTCCGCCATGCGTCGATCTCGCTGATCCTGCTCGCACCCGGTTCGGTCGGACCGTATTGTCCCGCGCCCGGTGGTGCTCCCCGACACGGCCTGGCTGCGACACGCGTTCGCCTCGCTCGTGGGACAGATCGGTCCGGAGACCGATCAGCTGATCCTCCGCGCTCGAGCCTCCGGTGAGCGCTGGGTGGCGAGCGTCCGGTTGATGCTGGTCGTCGGGCTGAGCGTGCTGGTCCTCGCGGTGACTCCCGGGCAACGCGGGATGGGGCTGATGCTGCTCCTCGCCGCCGGGCTGCTCCACGCGGTCCTGCTCGCCTGGCTGGCGTTCCGGGTGGCAGAACCGTGGGTCCCGTGGCTGAGCTGCGCGGCGGACGTGGCGCTGACCAGCGCTGCGTTGCTCTTCGTGCTCCGCCACGGAGGAGCCGGCGCGGCGATGCACACCCGGTCGTTCTACGAGCTGTACTTCCTGGTCATCATGAGCGCGGGGCTGCGTTACGACTGGCGGCTCTGTCTCTGGACGGCGGGGCTCTGCATCCTCGCCCACGCGCTGATTCTCTGGGTGGCGGGGGGCCCTCTCGAGCTCGAGCTTCCGGAGAGGAGCGGTCCCTGGCGCGCCTCGCAGGCGGTGCACTTCGTGATGCTCGCGCTCGGCGGGATCATCATGGCCGCGGTCGCCCAGCGAGCGAAGCGGCTGCGCCTGATGGTGGGGGTGGATCACCTCACCGGGCTCTCCCAGCGGGCGCCGTTCGTCGAGCGGGTGGACGAGGAGCTGGCTCGGGCCCGGCGCCGTGGAGCTCCGCTCAGCGTGGCGATCCTGGACCTGGACGGATTCAAGGCGTTCAACGACACCTTCGGGCACCCGGTGGGGGACCGCGCGCTCCAGGTGGTCGCTTCTCACCTCCGGTCCTCGGTCCGGAAGAGCGACCTCGTCGCGCGCTTCGGAGGTGAGGAGTTCGTGGTCGCGTTTCCCGAGACCGAGGTGGAGCAGGCCCGGCAGCGGCTGGAGCACATCCGTGCCGGGCTCGCGCGGGTCCCCGTCCAGGTGGGACGGGGCGAGCACCGCCAGGTCACCGTCAGCGCCGGGCTCGGCAGCTGGCCCGACGATGGCGAGACCTTCGACGCGATCCTCAGCAGCGTGGACGCACGCCTCTACGAGGCCAAGCGGCGGGGGAAGAACCGGGTCGTCGCGCCGGACAGTCCGGTGCCCGGGCCGCCGTCGGGGACCTCGCCGTCGCCACTCGGCTGAACATCGCCATGCGCGAGGACCTCGGACAGCGTGAGGTGTTGGTGCATGGAGCCGGGATGAACGACTCCGGGAGTTGCGTCCGCCCATGAGCGGGAGCAGACCTACGAGCCCATGAGCCTCAAGGCCGAGCTCCAGCAGCTGGGATTGCTGGCGGACGGAGCCCACGTTCCGCCGGGGCAGCAGCTGATCGTGCTCTGCGACGCCGGCGTGCTCGACGGAGGACTCTCCATCGCTCTCGATCTCCGGCCCGACGAGCTCATCGGGCCGCTCTGCGAGCGCATCGGAGGCTCGGCCCGGCAGCTCAAGGTCCTCGACGTTCGCGAAGATCCCGAGGTCTCGCTGATCCTCGATGCCGGACATGGCGAGGAAAGCTGGGAGGTCCGGGAGCCGCGCGACCTCGTCGAGCGCTGCAACGAGGAGTTCCGGGAGGACGCCGAGGCGCGCGCGGTGGCGGTGCTCGGCGAGTGGGAGGATTCACTTCAGCTCTGGTGCATCCCCAAGCGCACGCTGTCCTCCCTGCTCCGCGCGCCGTTCTTCCAGGCGGAGAACCGAGCCCGGCTCTCCGCCCTGGTCCTGGCGACTAACCGCGGATCTCGATGATGTCCGAGACCAGCGCGCTCCGCCCGTGCCGGGCGATGTCCTGGTGCGCCTGGGCCGCCTCGGCGAACAGCGCGGCCGCCCCGAGCACGTAGAACAGTGCGAGGGTCGCGAGCAGCAACGGCAGCGCGACGAAGGCGAATCGCTTTTCCGAGATGATCGAGTTCATGACTGCTCTCTTCCGTTCCTTCCTCACCGGTGGGCTTTCTTCGCCCGCCGTGCCCTGGAGACGCTCACCGTCAGCGGCGATTGCTTCGGGGCGGGAAAGGCTCCTTTCCGAGCAGTTAACTGCTCTGCGCCTGCAGGCAGCGCATGCAGGAAGGGGCTGTACCCGTTAGGGGTCTGGGCCACTGTATGAGCCCACGCCGCCGGTCAGGCTTCCTCGCACCCTTCCTCACTGCGCTCGGGGTGTTCGCGCTTCTTCACGCGTACGTTGCACGCCCGCTGTTCCTGGACACCGGCCTGCCGGCTGTGCTGGCGGCCGCGGGTTGTGTGCTGCTCGCGCTGCTGGTGGTTCTGGTGCCGGTGGGATTCATCTTCAGTCGACGGGATCGTGGCTGGCCCAGTCGCGTCTTCCCGCCCCTCGCCATTGGCTGGCTGGGAGCCTCGGGCGTCCTGCTTACGGTCACCGTCGTCACGGATCTGGGACGGCTGTTCTACGGCCTGTTGCACGGCTGGCCCGATGCCGTCGCGGCGCTGCACCAGGCGCGGCTGCAGGCGGGGGCGATCGTGCTGGGAACGACGCTCCTCGTGCCGTTCGCGATGTGGACCGCGCGCGGACGACTGGTGCTGAGCCGGGTCAGCGTGCCGCTGGAGAAGCTCGCCCCCGGAGTCGCCGGGCTTCGCATCGTTCAGATCAGCGATCTCCACATCGGCGCCCGGCTCGGCGAGGACTTTCTTCGCCGGGTCGTGGACCGGGTGAACGCCCTCCGTCCAGACGTTGTGGCCATCACCGGTGACCTGGTGGACGGGCCGGCGCACGTGGTCGAGCAGGCGCTCAGGCCGCTCGCGGATCTGGCCGCGCCGCACGGCGTGTTCTTCGTGACCGGCAACCACGAGTACTACTGGGGCGGTCGCGAGTCGGTGCGCATGGTCGAGGCGCTCGGTCTGACGGTGCTCCACAACGAGCACCGTGTCGTGGAGCGGGAGGGAGGCTCGGTGGTCATCGGCGGCATCCCGGACCTCCACGGCGCTCAGTTCTTCGCCGACCACGAGAGCCGCCCGGATCTGGCCTTCGCCGGCGCGCCCGAGGGGGCGCCGCGGGTGCTCCTTGCCCACCAGCCACGCGCCGTCGTCCGCGCCGCGCCGCACGGGGTGGACCTCCTGCTCGCGGGCCACACCCACGGGGGGCAGATCTTCCCCTTCCACCTCTTCGTCCGGCTTCAGCAGCCCGTCGTCCGAGGGCTCCGCAAGCTGCTCGGAGTCTGGGTGTACGCCCACCGCGGAACCGGGTTCTGGGGCCCGCCGATGCGCCTCTTCTCCACGCCGGAGATCGCAGAAATCACCCTGACTCCGGCAGGTTAGGGCCTCTCCTCGCCAGGTGGCGGGGCCGTCATCGGTCGCTCATTACGAAGTGTCCATTACGAGGTGTCTGACACCTTGGCGGGTCGGGCGACGACGGGTCGCCATGGCGGGGTGTCCACTACGAAGTGTCTGACACCCTGGCGGGAGCGCCCCGGCGAATCAGTGATGCACGTCGAGGTGGCCGTGCTCCCCGGAGGGCATCCCGGTTCGGGTGAGGACGCCTTTCACCAGTCCGGCGAGGCGCACCAGCCGGCTCGACGGCGCGTCCCAGTACTCGCCGCCGGTCACCGTGACCTCGAGAAGCACGAGCGCGGGCTCCTGGAGGCCACGCGGGAACCACGCCTTCAGATAGGGCTTCCACAGCTCGCGGATCCGTTTGCGGTCTCGCACCAGGCGTGCCGACCCGAACAGCGAGACGTAGCGGCTCCGGTCCTCGTCGGCGTACGAGACGTTCACCCGCGCATCGCGCTCCAGGTCCGCCGCCTTCTCCGAGTCCGCGGCGGCGAAGAACAGCAGCGTGCCGTCGAAGTCGACGTCCTGGGTGGCCATCGGGCGGCTGTGGAGCTCGCCGTCTCCGTCCACCGTGGTGAGCATCGCCACCCGGATGCCGCGGATCAGATCCGCCACCTGCTCGATGTCTTTCACCCGCTCGTCCATCGCCGACCTCCATCCCCGGCGCTGAACCTAGGCACGCGAACGGATGGCGGAAGCGGCCGGGCGGGGTAGCCGGCCGCGAGGCGCCGCGAGCTGTGCGGCCTTGAGCAGCGCGGCGATCATCGGCTCGGCGCTGGCCTTCCCCTTCCCGGCGAGCGCGTAGGCCACTCCGTGGTCGGGTGAGGTGCGAGGCACCGGGAGCCCGAGCGTGACGTTCACCGTCCGGTCGAAGTCCAGCGCCTTGGCCACGACCAGCGCCTGGTCGTGGTACATCGCCATCACCACGTCGGCCGGCATCCGGTCGGGCCGGGCGAAGAGACCATCCGCCGGCCAGGGGCCGGTGCAGTCGACTCCGCGACGGCGCGCCAGGGCGATTGCCGGAGCGATGGTGCGGACCTCCTCGTCTCCCAGCAGCCCGCCCTCGCCGGCATGCGGGTTCAGCCCACAGACCGCGATGCGAGGCCGCCGTCCGAGCACCGGCTGCAGCGACGCCGAGAGCAGCTGGAGCTGCGCCGCGAGCCGGTTCTTCTCCAGTGCGCGGGGCACCTCCCGGAGGGGCAGGTGGTTCGTCGCCAGCGCCACCTTCACCCGTGGCCCATCCATCAGCATCAGCACCTCGCGCCGGAATGCGTCGGCGAGGAGCTCGGTGTGACCCATGAAGCGGACACCGGCGCGAGTGATCTGCTCCTTGGACACCGGCGCGGTGCACAGCGCATCCAGCTCGCCACGACGCGCGGCCTCCACGGCAGCGGTGACGTAGGCCAGCTGGGCCTTGCCGCCGGCACGGGTCGGCTTTCCGGGGGCCCGATCCTTCGCGGCCAGCTCGGATACCGCCACCCGCGCCGGTCCCTCGGGAGGAAGCCCTGACTCGCCCTCCACCAGAGGAAACCGGCGGACCGATGGCAGCCGATCAAGGGTCGGGCCGTCTCCGAACACCACCGGCACCAGCGAACGGCGCACGCCCGGATGGGCCAGCGCCCGGTCGACGATCTCCGGGCCGATCCCTGAGGGATCCCCGAGCGAGATGCCGACCCGCGGACGGCCGGCCGCGGGAGCCGCGCTCATGGCGGAGACCGAGTGGGTTGGTCGGATGATCGCGCCGTCATTTCGCGGACGAGCTCAAGGAGCGAGGGTCGGTCAACCCGCTCGGTTTCCGCCATCAGATCTTCTTCTCCACCACCGCGGCGTTACGGAGCGTCTCCATGTACTGGGACGTCAACCGTTCGGCCTGCTGGCGGCGGAGACGCTCCTCGATCTCCGGACGGACCTCGGCGAGCGGCTTCATGCCCAGCTTCCGGATCTCCTCCAGCTTCAGGACGTGCCAGCCGAACTGGGTCCGGACCGGCTCGGAGACCTCGCCGGTCTTGAGGTTGAAGGCCACCCGCTCGAACTCCGGCACCATCGTCCCCCGCTTGAAGAAGCCCAGGTCACCACCGTCCGAGGAGCTGCTGCCCTCGCTGCGCTTCTTTGCCAGCTCGGCGAAGTCCACGCCCGGCTGGCGAGCCTCCACCGCTAGCGCGACCGCCTTGCGCCTCGCCTCCTCGACTGCGGCCTGCGGAGCGGTGCGGGGGACCGCGATGAGGATGTGGCGGACGTGGACCTCGTAGTCCTCGCCCTCGGCGCGCATCATCCGGTCGTACTCGCTCTGCACGTCCGCATCCGACACCTTCACGTTCTTGCGGACTTTCTCGCTGATGAGCTTGTAGCGGCCGATCTGCTTGCGCATCTGCTCGCGGTACTCGGCGACCGTGAAGCCCTCGCGCGAGACCGCCTGCTGCAGCTGCTCGTCGGTGAGGTTGTAGCTCTTCTTCACCTCGTCGACGGCGGCGTCGACCTCCTTGTCACCGATGGAGACCTTGAGCTCCTTGAGCTCGTTGTCCACCAGCTTCTCGTCGATCATCGTGTCCAGGACCTTCTTCAGCGCGGCGGCGCGCTTCTGACCCCGTTCCGGTCCGGTGACCTCCTGATCGACGCGGGCCAGCTCGGGAGCGGCGCGCTTCTCCACCTCGGACAGGGTGATGACCTCGTTGTTCACCACCGCGGCCACGCGGTCGACGAGCTCCGCCTTGGCCACCGGGCCCGCGAGCAGGACGAGGGCGGCGAGCCCGGTCCGGATGAAACCTCTCATCGGCGATTCTCCTGAGCCTGGCCGGCCGGAGCGCGGGGGATGACCTGCGCCACCAGGGGCTCGTTGATGCGGATGTCCGCCTTGGAGCGGAGCTGGGTCACGAACTCCGTCTGGGCTTGCTCCTGCTTCGCGCGAAGCAGGCGGCGCTCGACCTCTCCCCGGACTGCGGCCAGGTCCTTCTTCCGCGCCGGGCGGCGCTCGAGCAGCTTGAAGATGTGGAATCCGTAGTCGGTGCTCACCACCTCGGAGATCTGCCCCGGCCCGAGCGAGAAAGCCACCGCGTCGAACTGCGGCGGCATCACCCCGCGCGGAAACCACCCCAGATCCCCTCCGTCCTTGGCGTCGGCGGAGAGCGAGCGCTCGCGGGCGAGTTCCGCGAACTTCGCTCCCTCCCGGAGCCGGGCACGGATCTCCTTGGCCTGGTCGAGCTCCTTCACGACGATCTGCGCCGCGTGCACCTGCTCGGGGTCCTGGAGCAGCGCGGGATGAGCGTCCAGCTCTGCCCGGATCTCCTCCTCGGTGACCGCCACCCGCGGGTACACCAGCTCGTGGAAGAGCCGCTCCTGGACGAGCTGGGTGCGGAGCTCGGCTCGGAGCTCGTCCAGGGTCTGCTGTCTCTGGGAGAGAAGCGCCTCGAACTCCTGGGGAGGCCAGTCGGCGCGCATGCGCTCGAGCCGCTTCATCACGTCCTCGGCGGGAACGTCCAGTCCGCGCCGGGCGGCCTCCTGGACGAAGAGGATGCGGTCCACCTGCGACTGGAGCACGGTGCGGCGCAGGGTGGCGAGCTGGTCGGGAGCGGGCGCGCTGGTCCCATCGGGCAACTCCAGGGAACGAGCGAGCTCCCGCTCGAATTCCGCCCGGGTGAGGACCTGTCCATTGACCCAGGCCACGGGTGCGGCGCTCGGGTCCTCGGGCGGCCGACGGTTGCAGCCGGCGCCGAGAACCACCAGGAGGACCGCTGCCGAGCGCAGGGGGTGCTGCCTCATTTGTTCTCGGTTGGGCTCGGTGGTGGCGCGCCGGGCGGCAGGCGGGCCGGGCCTCCGGGGGGCACGGTTCCGGGTCCCCCGCTCATTCCAGGGTGTCCCATGCCTGGCATCCCGGGCGCGGAAGGCGCGGGGGCGAGCTGGGCCAGGGCGGCCTCGTCGAGGGTGAAACCGGACTCGGACTTCAGCCGCTTCATCAGCTCGTCGCTCGCCGCCGTCCGTCGCTCGCTGTAGAGGCGGTTCCGGATCTGCGGCTTCACCTCGTCCAGCGAGAGGACCCGGGCGGGCGTGCGGGCCTTCAGCCGGAGCACGTGGAATCCCTTCCCGGTGGCGACCACCGGGGAGAGGTCCCCGGTCGTTTGCAGGGCCTTCGCCGGCGCGCCGATCTCCGTGCCGTAGCGGGCCTCGAGCTCGGGGAGGGTCATGGGACGCAGATCACCCCCGATGTTCTTGGTGAGCGCGTCGTCCGAGCTCGCTTTCACCAGGGCGGCGAATCCCTGCTCGTCGTCCGGCTTCAGGGCACGGGCCTTCGCGCGGAGCTTCTCCGCCTCTGCGGCTCGGGCCTTGCGCTTGGCCGCGTCCTTGGCGTCTGCGGCGAGGAAAAGATCCTGCAGCTGGATGGTCTCCGGTCGCTGGTAGTCCGCCGGGTGACTGTCGTACCAGGCCTTCACCTCTTCCTCGGACGGCTGGGGCGCGTTCTTCTCCAGAGCGTGCTGGAGAGCCCTCTGCGCCAGAGCCTTCTTCACCGTCTCCTGCACGTCGGGCTCATTCTGCAGGCCCTGGCGGACGGCCTCGCGAGCGAGCAGCTCCACCCGGACCAACCCCTCCACGTAGTCCTTCCGCGCCGCCGGCGTCTGCAGCCGCATCCGGACCATCGGCGGCAGGCTCGACAGCTGGCGATTGACCTCCTCCACCGTCAGCGAACCTCCGTTGAATTTCACCAGAGGGGTGGTGCCGTCCTTGGGCTTCTGGGCGAGTTCGATGGTGATGCGGTCTGCCGAGCTGCTCTTCTGGCAGCCCAGGAGCGCGACGACGATGAGCGAGGAGAGGAGGAAACGGGCCATGGGCGGCTCGGTGCCGTAGCATGGCCCCACCCGGGCTGACCAGCCTTCCCCCTCTCCATGGACGACTGGTGCGTGTACATCCTCCGCTGCGGTGACGGGTCCCTCTACACGGGGGCGACCAACGACCTGGAGGCGCGCCTCCGGGTCCACCGGCGTGGGCGCGGGGCGGCCTAC